>NZ_JBISCC010000127.1:0-546921 GCF_044385915.1 Thalassobellus citreus
AATTTCCATGTCTTTATCAACTTCAAAGAAATAGTTTCCAGAAGGAAGCGCAGTTAAATCAAATCCTTTTTTATAAGTTCCACTAACGCTTATTAATTCTTTATAAAGAACAATACCGTTATAATCTTTAATAGTTAATAGGTTTCCTTCGCTAACATTATTAATAGTTAAAGCAGTTTCCTTATAAGCTTTTTTATTGTTGTTAGGCGTTTCATTTGCGATACTTAGCATTGTAGTAAACACTGTTACTAATAGAATGCTTTTTTTAATTAGGTTTTTCATAATTTGAATTTTTTAACGTTCAACGAGACAAAGGTATATGAGAACGAGAAGCTACAAAACATCCATTTTGGCTAATTTGTATGCTTAATTATCTGTTAAATTAAGGTTAAGAGGTGTGAGGGTTAATTTAGAATATATTTAGGTGAATTTTTAATAGAAAGTCTATTTGGTGTTTTTTTTGTATTTTAATAACGTAGTATTTATAGCTGTTGTTATTTTAAAATAAAGCAAAAAAAAAAGTGAGCCACCACAGCTCACTTTACCAACTAAACTAAATAAGACATTAAACTAATTATTAATGAATTTTGTAAACTCTTTATTAGAGTTATTATTATGATTGCTACTAATCATTTAAGTTTTAATATATCGTATATTTTAATATATGTATATCTAAATGTTTTACGATAGCAAATATTACTTTTAATCTGCAAGACAAAATTACAGCAGAAGTAGGCTCTAAAAAACATCAAATTTGACCAATTTATATGCTATATTATCTGTTAACTAAATGTTAAATGAATGTAATGATAAAATAACATAGAATACGGGTAATAAATAATACGTTTTCATAGTTATATATTGTAATTTTGTAATATAATAGATTTGTTATGATTAATAAAAAACCAACTTTTAGGAAGCTTACCCCGAGTTTCGGCAGTTCTATATTGGTTAAACAACATGTAGATACTGTAGATAAAAATGGTGCTTATTGGCATTTTCATCCAGAATTAGAGCTTATTTATATTAATAAAGGGCAAGGGAAAACACATATAGGAAATCATTTATCTTATTTTAATAATAGTCAACTTATATTAATAGGATCTAATTTACCTCATAATGGTTTTACAGATAGATTAACTGCAAACGGAACGGAAACAACCATACAGTTTAAATCTAATTTTTTAGGAGATGATTTTCTTAATGTTCCAGAAATGGGGCCTATTGTGGCCTTATTTGAAAGAGCAAAAAAAGGTATCCGATTTAAAATTGATACAAAAAAGAAAATAGGAGCTAAAATTGAAAAACTTTCAGAATGTGATGGATTAAAACGTGTTTTGAAATTTTTAGATATATTAAACCATTTAGCAAAAACAGATGATTATAATTTGCTGAATGCAGATGGTTTTGCATTTGAAACAGAAGCACAAGACAGTTCTAAAGTGGATGTTATTTTTAAATATGTTAATAAGAACTTTCAAAAACATATTACTTTAGATGAAATTGCTGGTGAAGTAAGTATGACGGTTCCAGCGTTTTGTCGTTATTTTAAAAAAGCAACAGGAAAAACATTTACTCAATTAGTTAATGAGTATCGTGTGGTACATGCAACAAAGTTACTTACAGAAAGCCAAATGAGTATTGCCGATGTTTGTTTTGAATGCGGATTTAATAACTTTTCGCATTTCAATAAGCAGTTTAATGAAATAACTGGTAAAAGTGCTTCAAATTACAGAAAGGAAATAAAGATGATTATTAGTGGCTAATACCATCCCATTCTTTATAAAATTGCTCAAGGAAATTTAGCATATAGTTATGGCGTTCATTTGCTATTTGCTTTCCTGTTTTGGTATTCATTTTATCTTTTAAAAGCAGTAGTTTTTCGTAAAAATGATTAATAGTAGGAGCTGTTGAGCTTTTATACTCAGCTTTACTCATGTTGAGATTCGGTTTAATATTAGGGTTGAAGAGTTCCCTGTTTTTAAAACCTCCATAATTAAAGCATCTTGCAATACCAATAGCGCCAATGGCATCTAATCTATCGGCATCTTGTATAACATCTAATTCAGTTGATGTAAACCTGTCTGTTTTACTTCCTGATAAACTCGATTTAAAAGAAATATTTTCAATAATATTTACAACATGTTCTATAACTAAAGAATCTACATTTAGTTTAAATAGAAATTCACGTGCTATTTTAGGTCCAACGGTTTCATCGCCATCATGAAATTTACTATCTGCAATATCGTGTAGTAATGCACCAAGCGAAACTACAAATTCATCAACATATTCATTTTTAGCTATGAGTAATGAATTGTTATAAACTCTTAGTGTGTGAAACCAATCGTGTCCTCCTTCTGCATTAGCAAGTGTTTCTTTTACAAATGCTTTTGTTTTATTAATTATGTCTTTTGAGTTTGTCATAGTATAAAAATAAAAATTCCTTTCGGTTAGGAAAGGAATTTTTTAAAGATATAATTAATATGTTCTAATTATTTTATAATAGCTGGTTCTACCCATTTAAACTGAAAAGAATTTTCTGGAACTTTCATACGTTCTGCTATTCGAGTCATTCTAGAAGGTAGTTTCATTAAATAATCTCTTGCTTTTTCAGCTTCATCAGTAAGATTAGAAATTTTATCTATTTCCCAACGCTTAATAAGTTTTTCTAAAATATCAATATAATCCATTGATGTGTAAACACCTATACGTTGTGCGGTATTAGAAAACTCTTCGAAAGCCGAACCTATTTTTCCTCCAGTTTCTCTTAAAAAGTGAGCAGGCATGGTTATTTTTTGTTTCATCATATAATGAAAAGCCATCATCATTTGGCTAGGGTCTACTTCAAAAATACGCTCCACAAATTCTGAATAAGCATGATGATGTCTCATCTCATCTCCAGAAATAATTTTACACATTTTAGAAAGTCGCTTATTGCCTTTGTCTTTAGCTAATTTAGCAACTCGGTTATGAGATACATAAGTTGCTAATTCTTGAAAACTAGTATAAACAAAGTTTTTATAAGGATCTCTATCGGTACCAATATCAAAACCATCAGCAATTAAATGTTGTGTTGTAATTTCAATTTCTTTCATGTTTACACGTCCAGAAAGATATAAGTACTTGTTAAGCACATCACCATGTCTGTTTTCTTCTGCAGTCCATTGGCGTACCCATTTAGACCATCCTGTTTGTCCGTTTACTTGGTCTACACCTTCAACATCCATAAGCCATGATTCGTATGTTGGAAGTGCTTCTTCGGTAATCATATCACCAACTAAAACTACCCAGAAATCATAAGGCAATTCTTTTGCTAACTCTCTAATTTCTTTAACTTCTTCAAAAAAGGCATTATCAGTTGTTTCAGAATTTGGCAAAAAATCTGTTGGTTGCCAAATACTCTCAATGGGGATTAAATATTTTTCAACTAATGCGTCAATGTCTTTTTCTAAAAACTGCATCACTTCAAATCTCTTATTCTTTAAAGACATCTTTAATATTTTTTAAGGTTTTATATGTTGTGTAATAGTAGTTTCAATACTATTAATAAGTTCTTGTTTGTCTGCAAAGGTAGCAACTTTTAAAGGCTTATGCACAGTAAATGTTATATGAGTGCCTAAACCCATAGGGAATTTACCGTAACGTACTGTTTTCCAGGAGTTGTTTATGGTGATAGGAACAACTAAGGCTGATGGAATTTTTTTGAATAAAATTTCTAAACCTTTTGTTTGAAATGGTTTAGGTTCCCCGTTCTTACTTCGCGTACCTTCTGGAAAAATAACGGCAGTTCTTCTGGTGTTTTCAATATATTCACCAAATTTCATAAGGGCTGGTAAAGATTGACGCGGATTTTTTCTATCGATTAAAGCAGCGCCTCCATGACGTAAATTATATGATACACTAGGAATGCCTTTTCCTAACTCTATTTTGCTAATAAATTTAGGATGGTATTTACGCATGTACCAAGTAAGCGGGTAAATGTCGTGTAAACTTTGATGGTTTGCAACGAGTATAAGTGGTTGATTGGTGTCAATTTGATGTGGATTATCAAAAGAAAAACGTGTACCTAAAATATTAGCACAACGCATTAATGCAAATTGCAATGCATCAACACTTAATTTATGAGCTTTATAACCAAATACATTAAAACAGAACCATTGAATAGGATGAAATATAACAAGTGTTAAAAAAAAACACAGATAATAAATGAAGCTTAAAGGGTAAGACAATAGTTTTTGCATGTCGCAAAAATAAAAAAACCACGATAAAATCGTGGTTTTTTTATTTTTATTCTAAAGGGAAGCCTCTTTCCTTGTGTAAGAGGACTAGGAAGTGAGACTTTCTAGCAATGCTCGTTATAAGCATCAACAAGATTTTCTGCAATTAATTCTGCAGGACGCCCTTCAATATGATGACGCTCTAACATGTGTACCAATTCACCATCTTTAAATAAAGCCATACTTGGTGAACTAGGAGGAAACGGAACCATATATCCACGAGCTTTATCAACAGCTTCTTTATCAACACCTGCAAAAACAGTTGTAATATGATCTGGTTTTTTATCGTTAGCTAAACTCATTCTAGCACCTGGGCGAGCATTTGCTGCTGCACAACCACAAACCGAGTTTACAACCACAAGTGTAGTCCCTTCTTTTGCTATAGCTGCATCAACTGCTTCGGCAGTATGTAATTCTTCAAAACCAACATTTGTTAAATCTTCGCGCATTGGTTTTACTAATTCTGCTGGATACATATTTTTAAATTTTTATAATTAACAATTTTTTAGACTACAAAGATACCAATTGTGTAACAATATGGTATAATTATCAACTAACTAATATTATATTTGACGATAAATAAAATTTATACTTACATGAGTTTTTCAAAATGGATAGGTGGCGCTTTAGGCTGGTCGTTTGGAGGTCCAATAGGGGCTATTATTGGTTTAGCATTAGGTAGTGTAGTTGATGCGTTAGCCGATGGACAAGAACAACCACAAATACGTGGAAGACAAAGAACACAACCACAGCGTAGACCACAAACACATTCGGGCGATTTTGAAGTGAGTTTACTCATATTAGCATCTATTGTTATAAAAGCAGATGGCAAACAGGATAAACGCGAATTAGATTTTGTGCGTCAGCAATTTGTAAATATGTATGGTAAAGAGCGTGCTAATCATGCTTTTAAATTGTTTAAAAACATAAACAAGCAAAATAATATATCTACCAGACAAGTATGTTTGCAAATTAAACAAATGATGGATCATCCGTCGCGTTTACAACTCATGCACTTTTTGTTTGGTATTGCAAAAGCCGACGGAACGGTAACCGAAGATGAAGTAAAACAAATTTATACCATTGCTGGTTATTTAGGTATTAGCTCGCGCGATTATGAGAGTATAAAAGCTATGTTTTATAGCAGTAGCGATAATGCTTATAAAATTTTAGATATTACTAAAAGTGCTACGGTAGACGACATTAAAAAAGCTTACCGAAAAATGGCTAAAAAATACCACCCAGATAAAGTGATTCACTTAGGTAAAGAACACCAAAAAGGTGCCGAAGAAAAGTTTAGACAAGTACAAGAAGCTTACGAGCAGTTGCAGAAGGAGCGTGGGTTTTAATAGTTATTGTGAATAGTAATATTTTTTTAAAAAATCACCTTTGGTCAAAATGATTATTTCAAGAATGATGTTTTCATATTTGTCTCTCTCTGAATATACCTTATAAAGATTGAAATTATTATTATTTAAATTTAGGTTGCCAGTATCGGTGAATACTTTTTTAATAAAAATTAATCGATGACTAAAGTCGATGAATAAAGGGGTTGATATATTTAGAATATATCTTTTAAAATCCCAACTATTATTTGTTTTTATTTTTCCGAAAGGATTTATTTGTAGATAAAAGGATTCATTTAGAATTTTTTGATTAATAACGCTAAAGTCAAAAATTCCTAAGCATGCGCTATTAAAAACCCAAATCAAGTTAACGAAAAAATCTTCTTTTTCTTTTATTTTTTCAGAAGTGATTTTTGAGTTTTGAAGCATTAGTACTACTTCATTTGGTAATTTAATGTCTGCAATATGTTTTCTTTGATCTTTTTTTATAATAATTTCTTGCCATTCGATTGGGAAATTAGAAACCCATTCATTATGCCATTCGCAAATTGAATTGTACCATTTATCACAATTTGTGTAGGCGGACTGATGATGCCAATAAAAAAGGGAATTGATGTTTTTTGTTGTAATCAAAGATGATTTACAAAATTGACAAACACCTATTTCGCCCAAAGAATTTGCGCGTATTCTTTTGTTTTCTTTATTTAAAGCATAAATCATTTTAAAATGGCATGTTATATCTTTTTAAAGTAAAAATAAAATAAATTGCATTCAAGTTCTTTTATATCAATCAAATTTTAAACAAATGAAAAACATTTTCGACCAAAAAGAAACAGATACTGTAATAGGTAGAATTAACAAACTCTCGTCTAACACAAATCCGTTATGGGGAAAAATGAGTGTCGATCAAATGTTGGCACACTGTAATGTGACTTACGAAATGGCTTTTGAAGATATTCACCCAAAAGCTACGGGGTTTAAAAAGGTATTGCTAAAATTATTTGTAAAGCCTATCGTTGTTAGCGAGAAACCATATAAGAAAAACTCTAGAACAGCGCCTCAGTTTTTAATTGCGGATGCTAAAAATTTTGTAGAAGAGAAAACTAGATTAATAGACTATTTAGTGAAAGCACAAAGTTTAGGAGAAAGTCATTTTGATGGCAAAGAGTCTAATTCCTTTGGTAAGTTAACTAAGCAAGAATGGAATAACATGTTTTACAAACATTTAGACCATCATTTAAACCAGTTTGGGGTATAATTGAAAACATATAAAAACAAAAAAGCCCGCAAAACAATATTGTTTTGCGGGCTTTTAGATTTTTTAAGAAATATTTTCTAAAGACTTAAAACTTCTTTACTTGTATATACTTTCGTATCGTTGTCTTTATCAAAAATCATAACTATTTTATTGTCATCATTTAAATAAACAGATGCTAATTTCCAACCATCAGTTTCAGATGCTTCTAATAAACATTTGCGAACATCAGGATTGTTTAAGTTTAATTTTGAGTTTTTAATTGTATCAGCTTTTGCATTAAAAGAAAGTAAAAGCGTAGCAGCTACTGCTAATAATTGTAATTTTTTCTTCATAGAGTTTATGTTTAGGGGTTTAAAATAAAGGCAAGATTAAAACATATTCTATTAATTCTTAAAAATAACGGTTGATTGTTCATTATTTACGGTTAAATCAACAGTTCTCCCCAAAATAAGCGCTCGATTATCTTTAGCATGTCCTGAATGCATGTTAAATACTACAGGGAAATTATACTCTTTTAAAACCTCTAAAATAAGTTGTTCAATTGAAGCTCCCCAAGGTGTTGTGTTTTTCTTAATTTTAGTCATGTCGCCAATAATAACGCCGTTACAATTTTCAAAATAACCCGCACGTTTTAAGCTTTGTAGTAACCGGTCAATATGATATTTATATTCGCCAATTTCTTCAATAAATAAAATTTTTCCAGAGGTATCCATGCTCGTTTTAGAGCCTAACATTGTTTGTAATATCGATAGGTTACCTCCAATTAATTCACCAGTAGCCGTTCCTGTTTTATTATAGCTAGAACCTTTTAAAGTATACGTTAAAGGATTTCCAAAAAGCGCTTTTTTAAAGGTTGAAATAGTTTCTTTAATAGTTTCGGCATCATCTTGTAAGCTGGTACACATCATGGCGTGTAAACTCTCAAAACCTTCGTTATGAATTTGACTGTGAAGTGCCGTAATATCAGAATAACCAATAACCCATTTCGGATTCTTTCTAAATTTAGTGTAATCTAATTTATCTAAAATTCTAACGGCACCGTAACCGCCACGTGCACACCAAATAGCACTAATTTTGGGGTCGTCTAAGGCATTTTGAAAATCTTCACAACGTTCATCGTCGGTTCCTGCAAAATGATTCGCTTGGTTAAAAACATGTTTTCCGACTACAGCATGTAAACCCCAGCTTTTTAAGAGTGCTTTTGCTTTTTCAACTTCACCAATTCTATTTTTTAAAATACCTGAAGGTGCAACAATGGCAACAGTATCGCCTGCTTTTAAGTATGGAGGTTGTATCAATGTACTAGTTTTATTTAATGATATGTTTTGAGCTGAAAAGTGTGTTCTTCCTAAGAAAAAAACAACTAAAAACAATATTGAGGTTAATGAGATTTTCGACATAATGTAAATGTACATTTTTTTAGTGAAATTCTATTTTCAAAAGTTAGAAAGAGGAATTCAAAATAGTTGATGGAACTAATCCTGCTTTTTTCTGGGGGATTTTTTGTTTCATACTTTTTATTTTCCAATTCGAAGTCAAAATGCGTACTTTTACGGCTTGAAAAAGAACCGCTATTCTAAGTGAAGCGCGGTAATTGTTGAAATTAAATTTAGATTGATGAATAAGCCAAAAAGATATACCATTACTACTGCTTTACCGTATACAAACGGACCCATTCATATTGGGCATTTAGCTGGTGTTTACGTTCCTGCCGATATTTATGCACGTTATTTACGTTTAACAGGAAACGATGTATTGCTTATTGGTGGAAGTGACGAACATGGTGTGCCTATTACTATTAAGGCAAAAAACGAAGGGGTAACACCTCAAGATATTGTAGATAAATATCATGCTATTATTAAAAAATCGTTTGAAGATTTTGGAATTACTTATGATAATTATTCACGTACATCGGCTCCTATTCATCATGATACTGCTTCAGAATTTTTTAAAACCTTATATGATAAAGGTGAGTTTATAGAAGAAACTACCGAGCAATTATATGATGCAGAAGCTAATCAGTTTTTAGCAGACCGTTTTGTAACAGGAACTTGTCCGAAATGTGGAAACGAAGAAGCTTATGGCGATCAATGTGAAAGTTGCGGAAGCACATTAAATGCGACCGATTTAATAAATCCTAAGTCGGCATTAACAGGTAATGTACCAACTTTAAAGCAAACAAAACACTGGTTTTTACCTTTAGATAAACACGAAGCCTTTTTAAAAGAATGGATTTTAGAAGGACATAAAAAGGACTGGAAACCTAATGTTTACGGACAATGTAAATCGTGGATAGATGATGGATTACGTCCTAGAGCAGTAACTAGAGATTTAGATTGGGGTATTCCTGTGCCAGCAGAAGGTGGCGAAGGCAAAGTATTATACGTTTGGTTTGATGCACCTATTGGCTACATATCATCTACCAAAGAATGGGCCGCACGCGAAGGCAAAGATTGGGAGCCGTATTGGAAAGATGAAGACACTAAATTAGTACACTTTATAGGGAAAGATAATATTGTATTTCACTGTATCATTTTCCCTGCGATGTTAAAAGCAGAAGGATCGTATATTTTACCAGAAAATGTGCCTGCAAATGAGTTTTTAAATTTAGAAGGTAATAAGCTTTCTACCTCTAAAAATTGGGCCGTTTGGTTGCCAGAATATTTAAAAGATTTTCCAGGTCAGCAAGATGTGTTACGCTATGCGTTAAATGCTAATGCACCTGAGACAAAGGATAACGATTTTACTTGGAAAGATTTTCAAGCAAGAAATAATAATGAGTTAGTTGCCATTTTCGGGAACTTTATTAATCGTGTAGTCGTATTAACTAATAAATATTACGAAGGCATTGTACCAACACCAAGTGAGTTAACTCAAGTAGATGAAGAAACTTTGGCAGCTCTAAAAGCATATCCAAATGTTATAGCAAGTTCTATTGAGCGTTACCGATTTAGAGAAGCAGGGCAAGAACTAATGAATTTAGCTCGCTTAGGTAATAAATATTTAGCCGATGCAGAACCATGGAAAGTAGTTAAAGTAGATGAAGCACGTACAAAAACAATTATGTATGTGGCACTTCAAATAGCATCTGCTCTAGCAACGTTAAGTGAGCCTTTTTTACCGTTTACGTCTACAAAACTTAAAGGAATATTGAATGTTAGTTCGAATGATTCGATAGAGGAGAATTGTATCGAGAATACATGGAATGAGGTAAGCACAAAAAGCGTATTACTTCCTGCAGACCACAAAATAGGAAAAGCAGAATTACTGTTTTCTAAAATAGAAGATGAAACCATACAAAAACAACTAGATAAATTAGAAGCCAGTAAAAAAGCAAACGAAATTGCTAATGCTGTTGTAGAACCTCAAAAAGACACTATAACTTTTGATGATTTTACAAAGTTAGATATTCGTGTGGGTACGATTCTAGAAGCCGAAAAAATGCCGAAAGCTAAAAAACTACTAGTTTTAAAAGTAGACACAGGTATTGATGTGCGTACTATAGTTTCGGGTATTGCTGAAAGCTTTACAGCAGAAGAAGTAGTAGGTAAGCGTGTAACTGTTTTAGTAAACTTAGCACCAAGAGCCTTAAGAGGTGTTGAAAGTGAAGGTATGATTTTAATGACTGAAACGCCAGATGGTAAATTGGTGTTTGTTAATCCTGATGATGCTAATGTTGGTAATGGGTTACAGGTGAGTTAATTAATTCTTATTGGTGTTTTGTTTTTATTAAAAGGGTCACCATTTAACAATTAAAGTATTGTTAAATGGTGACCCTTTTAATAAGTATGTGTCTTACTTTTGATTAATAAAATATCTAATAATAACCCTAACTCGTAACTACTTTAGTTATTAATTAAACTTACATTTATGAAAAAAATATTTCTTTTACTATTCACTATTGGTTTAGTGTCTTGTGGAACCTCTAAAACTGTTAGAATCTCTAAAAAAGTCATTAAAGGCGATTGGACTTTAAGTTCTATATCTTATAGCGAAGCAGGAACTTATAATGTAACCTTGCTTAATGATGCGTCAAAAGCTTGTTTTGAAGGCAGTACGTGGCAATTTATTCCTAATAATAATACAGGAATCTATACTATTAATGATACAAGTTGCTCAACTGGCGCTAGAGATTTCGTGTTTACAATTCAAGAGATTGACTCTGAAACAGGACTTTACGATTTTTTATTAAAGCCTACAGATACGAAACATAAATCAGTCACTAATCAAGGATTTAGGTTGAGTTTAACATCATTGTCAGAAACTAATATGCAATGGCAACAAACAGTTTCTGTTGATGGGAAGCCATTTACTATCATTATGAATTTTACAAAATAATAAATATATAAATATGAAAACATTAATAAATAAAATTGGAGTCATTGTTTTAGCACTTGCATTAACTGTAAGTTTAACAAACTGTGGAGCGGTACAAAATGCAAATAACAAGCAAAAAGGAGCTGTAATTGGAGCTACTGGAGGTGCTATTTTAGGTGCTATTCTTGGTAATAATTTAGGTAAAGGCGGTAATGGTGAATTAGGAGCTGTTATTGGTGGTGTTATTGGAGGCGGAGCAGGTGTGCTTATTGGAAATAAAATGGATAAGCAAGCTCAAGAAATTGAAAATGAAATTCCTGGTGCGCAAGTAGAGCGTGTAGATAATGGTATTGTAGTAACTTTTGATGAAAGTAGTGGCGTGTATTTTGACACAAATAAATCTAATATAAATACAGCATCTCAAGCAACATTAAATAAGCTTATTGGTGTGTTTAAAGAATATCCAGATACTAATATTTTGGTTGTAGGTCATACAGATAGTCAAGGTACAGCAGAATATAATATGACACTTTCTGAAAAAAGAGCAACTTCTGTAACTAATTATTTATCAGGTAACGGTATTGCTCAAATGCGTTTAACAACAAAATGGTTTGGAGAAACACAACCACTTCATGATAATGCAACAGCAGAAGGGCGTGCTAAAAACAGACGTGTAAATATTGCTATTTTGCCAAACGAAAAAATGGTAGAAGATGCTAAAACACAAGCAGGAAATTAAATAAAAGATTAAGTTACATAAATCCCGTTTTCAAAATTATTTTGAAAACGGGATTTTTTTTGCTTTGTTATCAATAAAAAACATTTTAGTTCACTAAAATTTTAATGTGAAAATAATATAAATTATTGAGATAAGATTTTTCTGCGTTTAAAGAAATATGTAACTTTACAAAAAGCCATATTATGTTATCAAAAACCATAGAAAAATCACTTAACAATCAAATAAGAATTGAAGCAGAGTCTTCTCAAATATACCTTGCTATGGCCTGTTGGGCAGAAGTTAAAGGTTTAGAAGGTGTTGCTGGTTTCATGTATGACCAATCTGATGAAGAACGCGCTCATATGTTAAAACTTGTAAAGTTTGTTAACGAACGCGGTGGTCATGCCAAAATTTCAGAATTAGCTGCGCCTCATGTTACTTTCAATTCGTTTAAAGAAATGTTCGAAGAGCTTTTTAAACATGAAGTATTTGTTTCAGAAAGTATCAATGAGTTAGTGCATATAACACTTCAAGAAAAAGATTATGCAACACATAACTTTTTACAATGGTACGTCTCTGAACAAATTGAAGAGGAAGCTGTTGCTCGAACGATTCTTGATAAAATAAATCTTATTGGTGACGATAAAGGTGGCCTGTACTTATTTGATAGAGATATTCAACAACTAACAGTTAGTTCTGCGTCTGTTGATAATCCGCAATAAAGTTTAACTATTAATCTTATTTAGATTTAATAAAAATAACTTATTTTTGTCACGTTATCTAAATGTTAGATTCTGTTTTGGGCAAAAAGAAGAAGAAAAAAGCAATTAAAGAGTTACAACGCATTGGTATTATTACTACTAATAAGGTAAAAACGAGTTGTTGTAAAAAATTCAAAAAAGGCGAGAACAAGCGTTGTAAAAAATGCCCGTGTTTCGATTTGTTAAAAAAAGTTGCTTAACAATTATAGTAATTTTAAATTAAAATATAAATTAGACCTATCAAGAAAATTTGATAGGTCTTTTTCATTAAACAACATGATAAAATTTATAATTTCCCAAACACAACTTCCAGAACAATCTGTAAAAAATACGATTGCATTACTTAATGAAGATTGTACCATTCCGTTTATTTCTCGTTACCGAAAAGAAGCTACAGGTAATTTAGATGAGGTTCAAATAGGAGATATTGTAAAATTTAAGGAACAATATGAAGCTTTAGAAAAACGTAAAAAAGCGATTTTAAAAGCTTTGGAAGAGCAAGCTGTTTTAACACCAGAATTACAACAGAAAATAGAAGCGGTTCAAGATTTAATAACGCTAGAAGATTTATACTTACCCTATAAAAAGAGCCGTAAAACAAAAGCTGAAAAAGCACGACAAAACGGATTGGAGCCTTTGGCAAAAATAATCATGTCTCAAAATGCAAATGATGTCGAGTCTATTGCGTTTAAATATGTAATAGGAACTGTTAATTCGGTTGATGAAGCTTTAGAAGGAGCTCGACATATTATTGCCGAATGGATAAATGAGCGTACCGATATTCGAAATAATATACGTCGTCAATTAGAACGTTTTGCTATGATTTCCACGAAAGTGATAAAAATAAAGGCTGATGATGAAAAGGCTCAAAAATTTAGAGATTATTTTGATTGGGAAGAAGGCTTAAGTAGAATACCATCACACCGATTACTCGCTATTTTAAGAGCCGAAAAAGAAGGTTTTATTAGAGTTAAAATTTCTATTGATGATGATCGTGCTTTAGATAACATGGAAAGGCGTATTATTAAAAGTAATAACGCTTGCACGGAACAAATAGAAACAGCTATTAAAGATGCCTATAAGCGTTTATTAGTACCATCGTTAAGTAACGAAGCACTTCAAATAGCAAAAGATAAAGCTGATGAATCTGCGATAAACGTTTTTGCAAAAAATTTAAAACAACTGTTATTAGGATCTCCATTAGGTGAAAAACGTGTTTTAGCTATTGATCCTGGTTTTAGAACAGGCTGTAAAGTGGTTTGTTTAGATGCGCAAGGTCAATTAAAATATAACGAAACTATTTATCCGCATCCACCAAAAAGTGATAGTGTTGGTGCGATGAAAAAAATAAGCTCCTTAGCCGATGCTTATAAAATTGAAGCCATTGCCATTGGAAATGGCACAGCATCACGAGAAACAGAAGCGCTTATAAAAAAGATTCATTTTAAAAATGAGGTTCAAGTGTTTGTAGTAAGCGAAGCGGGAGCAAGTATTTATTCGGCATCAAAAATTGCGCGTGAAGAATTTCCAGATTACGATGTTACAGTTCGTGGCTCGGTTTCTATTGGAAGGCGATTACAAGATCCATTAGCAGAATTAGTAAAAATTGATGCTAAATCTATTGGAGTAGGGCAATATCAACATGATGTCGATCAAACCAAGCTTCAAAAACAATTAGATGTTGTGGTAGAAAACTGTGTAAATGCCGTTGGTGTAAATATAAATACGGCAAGCAAACCATTACTAAGTTCTGTTTCTGGTATTGGCCACAAATTAGCCGAAAATATTTTTAATTACAGAAACGAAAATGGTGTTTTTACATCTAGAAAAGACATAAAAAAGGTACCACGTTTAGGGGGGAAAGCTTTTGAGCAAGGTGCTGCTTTTTTAAGAATAAAAGATGCTAAAAATCCGTTAGACGATTCGGCAGTACATCCAGAAAGTTATGCTATTGTTACAAAAATGGCGAAAGATTTAGGTAAGTCGGTTCAAGATTTAATTGGTAATTCAGACCTTCTTAAAAAAATAGATTTAAAACAGTATTGTACAGCATCTGTTGGTTTACTAACTCTAGAAGATATTATTAAAGAATTAGAAAAACCAGGTTTAGATATTCGTGAACAAGCCAAAGTGTTTACCTTCAATCAGAATATAAAAACTATTAACGATTTACATGAAGGCCAATTACTTCCAGGTATCGTCAATAATATCACTAATTTTGGATGTTTTGTAGATGTTGGTATTAAGGAAAGCGGATTGATTCACGTTTCAAATTTATCAGATAGTTTTGTAAAAGACGTGAATGAACATGTGAGTTTACATCAACAAATTATAGTAAAAGTGTTAGAGGTTGATGTTCCGCGAAAGCGTATTCAATTAAAATTGCATAAATAAAAAATGCGAACTGAAAAGTTCGCATTTTTATATATCAAAAAAAGAATAAAGTCTTATCTATTCATATTCTTTATATCGTCGATAAAAGTTTCTAAATCAACTCCGTTATGTACTATTGTTAAAGCCTTATCTGTAATATATTTTACGTTTACAGCATGAAACCCAAGACCAACAGCAATTTTGTTTAAAAGCTTGTGTTCAGAGTCACCATTAATATCATCAACATGTACCATTCTTACTAAATCGTACAAACGCTCTAAACGTTTATCGTAAGATACTGGCGGGTTAATTGGGTGCGATTCGTAATTCTTTAAAATCAATTTATAATCGCTTTCGTTAATAGATAACCTACGTGCTAATCTATCTAAAAAAGCTTGTTCTTCGTTAGTAATAACACCATCTTCCATGGCAATACGAACAATAGAAGCGAAATGACTCTCATTACGCTTTTTAAATCCACTATCAAATAAATCAGAAAACGACATATATTTTTGTTTTTTATTGCTGCAAACCTACATATTTTTTTTTACTTTTTTTATATAAAATAAAATCAAAATGTCTTTATACATTTTTTGTTAAAAAAAGGATATAATAATGATAAAGATAATAAATGGAGGCGTCCTTTATTTTGCCTGAAGAAAATAATTAAAACAAAGAAATATGCTGTAGTTACCTATTTCTATTAAGTTATTTGTAAAAAAATAATAGAAAACAGTATTAATTTTAGGCAGCACATACACGGTGTGCTATGGCACTTATTTCTACAACTGCTCCTTTTAAATCTATAAGTTCTACTTCTGTTGCAGCTGTGGTATGATATTTCTCGATAGAACAAATAGATTGAATATTTTCATAGCGTAAAATTCTATTTTTAAGTTTCTCGTCTAAGGTAATAACTGTTTCCAAGCCCCTTATTAAATCTGAATAGGTGTGATTCTGTGGTAATTTTTTATAGAAATCCATAATAGCCATAATATAGGCTTCTAAAGACATCGATATTAAATTATACCTTACTTCTGGACCAAAGCGACTCACCCCGCTTTTAGGTGTTGATGCTTTAAGGTATTGGTCGCCTTCTAACAACCACGTTCTCCAATTAAGTTTTTTTTCGCTCATAACTATCTTTTTATAAAAAATGAATATTCACTTGTTCGTTTTCTTGTTCTAAATAAAAATCGCCTTTAACAATGAGATCACATTTTTGTTTAAGGCTAGCGCTTTTTAATTTTTCTTCAAGCTCTTTTTTGTCTTTTAAATTGCAATCTTTATGAAAGTAACAGAAAAAACGTGTTGTTTTAGTATCATCAAATTGTATGATGAAAGCTGTATGATCTGGAAATACTAAATCGTCATAGGCATAGGACACTTCTAAGCTTGTTGCATCTTCAATAATTCCTCGTACTTTTTCTAAATCTCTATATATCATATTTTAAAGTAATAAAAACCATATTCTTATTTGTTGTATAACTTCTGCTTCTTCATATGTTTGACATTTAACCAATTCCATATTAATAGCATCTTCAAACTCTACCTCATTAAAATTTAATTGAAGTAATAATTTGTCTTTTGAATAATGAGTACACGCTGTTCTTAGTTCATTACTAATGCTAGCTGCTTGTAAAAAGGCTATTGCTTTGCTTAATGCCATATTTTTTAATATTAACTACAGTCTGATCCGCAGGAGTTTGAATTAGCACTACATGAGCCACATGCACTATAATTTGAAGTACCAAAATGTATTTGAGGTGTAAAAGATTGAAGTTCATTAGTTAGGTATAGTTCTATATTTTCTTCAACATTTTTTCCTTTTGATTTGTAAATAGTTAAACCACTTTCTTTAAACAACCTTAAGGCTAAATAGGGCATATGGCTGGTTATAATAGAATAAATACCTTTGCGCTTTAAAGCTAAACTTAGGTTGTCATCCATATTACTTATTTCTTTTGTTTTAATCCATTCAAAACTACTGTTAAGACTATTAAATACACAAGTGTATTCGGTGTTGTGAAATCCTTTTGCAATGGTGTACTTGCCTTTGTTATCGTCAATTACAGGTATAATAATGTTCATTTTATATTCAAATTAAATTAAACGTCTATGTTGTTTTATGAGCAAACAGATTGTTTGTAAATAGTCATTAAGTCTACATCTGTTAAAGCTCTTTTTAAATGAGATGATTTTTGCTTAACCATTGATAAAATATTTTGCGCTAAACGTTCGTCAAAATGAAGGTTTTTCTCTTTTAAAAAATGATTTACAGAGGCTGTACCAGAGTGTTTTCCAAAGTAAAAGCCTGTGTTTTTTTGTCCAAAATCTATAGGATTAATAAATTGATAAGATGCTCTATTTTTTAGAATTGCCGATGTATGGATGCCAGATTCATGTGTATAAACTTTTGTGCCTATTAAAGGTTTGCTATCTGGTAATTTTTGTCCCGAAATAGTTGAAACAGTATCACAAAGTGTTGAAATAATTTTTGAATTGTAGCTATCGTTTTTTTCTTTATAAATAAGATAGGCTATAAATTCTTCGAGTACAGAATTACCAGCTCTTTCCCCTAAACCATTAACAGTTGCACTTATACATGTAGCACCAGATTTATAAGCCGTTATAGCATTTGCTGTTGCCATTCCTAGATCATTATGTCCATGAAACTCAAATTCCATAGAGGGGAAACTACCGTTTAAGTCTGTAAACAGTTCATGAATTTCTAAGGGACTAGATATACCAACGGTATCTGCAATTCTAATACGTTTAGCACCATTTTCTTGTGCGTAATAAATATATTCTTTTAAAAAATTTGAATCAGCCCTTGTGGCATCTTGGGCACCTACTGTAACATGAGAGAAAAAATGGGAAGCATATTTTGTGGTTTCTTTTAATTTATTCAATACCCAGTTTTTAGATTTCTCTATAGTTTTTATTTGAATATTTGAAACTGGTAATGAAATATTAATTGAGGTTGTTCCTAATTTTACAGCTTCTTCTATGTCAGTAAGATGAGCTCTACACCAACTAGATGTTTTATACGAAAACCCTTGGCTCGCAATATCTTTAATTATTAATTTTTCTTCTTTGCTTATGGCAGGAGTTCCTATTTCAACTTCATCTACACCCAACTCATCAAGTAAGATGGCGATTTTCATTTTTTCTTTTTTTGAAAAAACGACTCCTGGTGCTTGTTCTCCATCTCGTAAGGTTGTATCTATGATATATGGTTTCATAATAAATGTATTAAATGAAAAATAATTTAATGCTAGCCATAAACAAGACTGAGGCTAAAACATAACGCAATGTGACTGATGAAAACTTAAAACTTCCAGACCATGAACCAAGAAAGCCTCCTAATAGTGCTACTGCTATCCAAAGTACTATCATAGGAGCAAAGTGAACACCCGAACTTATTGTTCCTAACAAGCCTGTAGCTGAATTAAGCCAAATGAATCCTGCAGAAATAGCTGCTGCTTCCTTTAAATTAGCCCAACCAAAAACTATTAGTATAGGGCTTAGAATAATACCACCTCCAATTCCTATCATCCCTGAAAAAAAGCCTACAATGCAGCCAAGAACTAGTGCTATTAAGATATTAGGGTTTTTTACAGCGTTATTTTTTTTAGATTTTACTTGTAATAACATTCTAGCTACGGCTATTAAAAGACAAATGCCTAACGATATTTTATAAAACGTAGGGTCTACAGACAATTTAGCTCCCAAAAAAGCAGCAGGCATTGAAGCTATAACAAATGGGAGTAAGATTTTCCATTTAAAATATCCGCCTTTATAATAGCTGTAAAATGCGATACCTGCTACAAATAGATTAAGTATTAAAGCTGAAGATCTCATGGTAATAGCTTCAATACCAAACATAGCCATTAAAGCTAAATATCCACTAGCTCCACCATGACCAATTGAGGCATAGAGGAAGGCAACTATAAAAAGAGTAATTAAAAAAAATAATTCCATAAGAGAAAGATTATTAGTTAATAAGCATCTTTGATAAAACAAGTATCAAAGTCTAGGCAAAATCATTTAAATAAAAGGTGAAACAATATTTAATCAGAAATTAAATATTCTTCAACAGCTTCATTTTCTTCTAGTGCCTCTAATATTTCATCTATTTTATCTTCGTCTGTAACACCGCCATACCAAAAATTATTTGGCTGAATGATTATTACTGGACCTTGCGGACAAATATTTAAACAAGCTGTTGTAGTTACAGCTGCATCTAAACCTCTATCGGCTGCTTCTTCTGAAATATATTGTATTAAGTCTGACGATCCTCTTTTTAGGCAAGTGCCTTTTGCTTCGCCTACCATTCTGTAGGAATTGCATAATAATATTAAATAATCTGGTTTTTTCATCTGTTAATATTTATAGTTTTTAGATCAGATCTCACATTCATATTGTCCTTTTTTTGTGTGGCAAAATTTTAGTTGTGAATGTTTCATTTTTAATTGTTTTGTATGATTACATATAAATTGTGTTTTTAAGATTATCCACAACCCATAGCGTTACCGCCACAACCAGTACCGCATTTCCCTAAGGTTGTTTTAAGTACCGATTTTAGTTTTTTCCCTTTGTAAACAGCATCCAATCCGTCATCAATTAATCCAGACATTTCAATAACTGCTATACCAACTTTTTGGAGTAAATCAACAGGTTTAGCCCCAACACCATTTACTAATACATAAGAACAATCTTTTAACGATTTAGCAAGGTTTATCCAACGTAAATCTCCTGTTCCTTTTGTTGGAGCTAAACGCCTTTCAACCAGTTCATATCCAGTTTCTGTTTGCTTATATATTAAAAACTCAGTAGCTTCTCCTAAGTGTTTGTTAATCATTAAGCCTTCATAACTTGCAACAGCAACATGTGGTTTTGTTTTATCAACGGGTGTTGGCATGACGGCACATTGATCAATTAATTTAAAAGCACTTGTATCGTCTTTACCTAGTATTCCTGCAGCATCTGCTCTACATCGCGCACAATGTGTCATTGGTTTTATATACTTATGAATAGATCTTATAATGTTTCTAACAGATTTGCCTGTTGGCTTTTCTAAATCTTCCATATCACTTCCTTCGGTAGGAATTAATGGAATACAATTCATAGTTGTAGCTCCTAATTCGCTTACTTTTTTAGCAACTTCTTCTATTTCTGTATCATTAACACCAGGAATAATTACCGTATTTATTTTTACAACAATACCTTTTGCTACCAATGCTTTTAAAGCTTCTCCTTGTTGACTTAGCATCAATTTTGCAGCTTCAACACCACGATACATTTTTTTCTTGTAACGTGCCCATTTATAGATTTTTTCTAAAGTTTCAAGTCTAAAACTATTAATGGTAATGGTAACATGTGTCACATTTAATTGGGCTATCTCATCAATGTATGGCAGTATGTTTAATCCGTTTGAAGAGAGACAAAATATTTTTTCTGGAAACTCATTTTTTATCAATCTAATAGATTCTAATGTTTTTTCTGGTTCGGCAAAGGCATCTCCTGGTCCAGCAATACCAACGGTTGATACATTTTTAATTTTTTGAGATATGGCTCTTATATAATTAAGGGCTTGAAATGGTTTTAGCACAGAACTTGTAACACCTGGTCTGCTTTCGTTTACACAATCATATTTTCTATTACAATAACCACATTGAACATTACATTTTGGTGCTACTGGGATATGAATTCTTGCATATTTTAATTTTGCTTCCTTGTCAAAACAAGGGTGCACTTTATTTAAAGTGGTTGTCTTTTCCATGTTCTTAATTTTAATGATTATCTGTATTCATTTTATTGATGTAATTAAAAATTACATGTATTTGTATCCAACAGGCGAATGATCTTGCATTTGTTGAATAAGTGTGTTAGCTATCATATCGAAAAGTACTTGAGTACCTTCGTAACCAATATGTTTAATACGTGAACCTCCTAATCTATCATGAATAGGAAAACCTACTCGTGCTAATGGAATTCCTAATTCGCGGGCTATATAATAGCCTTTGCTATTTCCTATTAAGATATCGGGTTTCAATTCTTTACAAACAGTGGCTATTTCTTCAAAATCGAAATTATCGTGAATGATAATATCTGAATTGGGTTTTACTTTTTCTTGAATCACTTTCTTTAGTAATCCGCTATCACCACCTGAAGCACATAACACTGTTTCAATTCCAATTTCTTCTAAAAATGAAATCATGGCTATAACAAAATCTTCTTCTCCATATAAGACCGCTTTTTTTCCAAAGACATATTTATGTCCATCTACATAGGCATCAACCAGTTTTCCACGTTGCTTTCTGTATTTTTCGGGTATCTTATTATTAGTTAATTTTTCAAGCGTATCAAAAAAAGCATCGGTAGCATTAATCCCAATTGGGATGTTTAAATTTATTCTAGGCACATCAAAACTAGACTCTAAAAATTCTCCTGCCGATTGTGATTTTGGGTTAGATTTATTTAAAATATATCCAAATTCTATGGATGCTTTTGCTGAAGCTGTATGTTGTAACTCTTTTAATGTAGTTCCTCCTTTTGGTAGTTTTTCATATACTCCTGTATACTCATTATCTAAAATATCAGAATAATCAGGAACCATAGTAACGTTCATCAGTACCTCAGAAAAAATATCTTTTAGGTGTTGTAAATCTGCAGGAGAAAGAAAGCCTGGAAACATATTAATACTATGTCTTGTTTGACCTTCTGTAGCAAATGCTTTTACAAGAGATAACACCGTGTCATGAAACCCGTTAATATGAGTTCCCATAAAACTAGGGGTGTTCACAAAAACTAATTCAGGAAGATTAGGATCGTTCTCGTTTTCAACTTTATACTTATATAGTATTTTACGCATGTCGTCACCAATAACCTCGCTTAAACAGGTTGTAGCAATACCAATTATTTTAGGATTGTATTGTTTAGTAACATTTTTTATGGCGATAAATAAGTTTTTTTCACCACCAAAAATGGCGGTTTCTTCTGTGAAATTTGTAGAAGCAATATCTACGGGCTCTTTATAATGACTTATTAAATAGCGTCTTATGTACGTTGCGCATCCTTGCGAACCATGAATGAGAGGCACGCACCCTTCAATTCCTTTAAAAACAATACTTCCTCCCAATGGTGTACATACTTTACATGCATTACGAGTTGATGTAAACGCTTTTCCTTTTTCTATGATGTCGACTTTATTTTGCATATTTCAAAGTATTAAACCGTATTGTTATTTGTTTTTAGTGAATTGAAAAACTGGACTCATAGCAGTTGCATAAATTTCTTTAGCAAAATTTAGCATGCCTTTGTAGCCTGCCAATGCTAGTTTACGTTCGTGATTATGGTCGCAAAAACCTAAACCTAATTTATAAGCAATGGGTCTTTCTTTAACACCTCCTATTAAAATATCTGCATTGGTTTTTTTAACTAATTGAGTTAATTCTAACGGATTGGTGTCATCAACAAGAATAGTACCTTCATCACTCAGGTTTTTCATAGTTAGATAGTCTTCTTTATTTCCTGTTTGAGAACCAACTACTACTGTTTTTACATCTAGCATTCGTAATGCTTTTATAAGAGAAATGGCTTTAAAAGCACCACCAACATAAATGGCTGCTTTTTTGCCTTTTAATGCTTTTTTATAGAATTGTAGTTTGGGTAATAAATCACTTACTTCAGTCTTAACCAATTCAATGGCTTTATCCATCATTTCTTTGTCTCCAAAAAAACGAGCTACATTATATAGAGCGTCAGACATGTCTTCAATACCAAAATATGAAACTCTCATGTTTGATATTTGATATTTTTCTTCCATTTGAAGCGCTAAATTGCTCATAGAACCAGAACATTGCACAATATTTAATGCTGCTTTATGAGATTGACGAATAGCATCTACACGACCATCACCAGTAATAGTGGCTACAATATGAATCCCCATTTTTTCGTAATAGTCACGTAATAAATAAAGTTCTCCGGCTAGGTTAAAATCTCCAATAATATTAATACTGTTAGGAATTGTTTCGTTGGTGCCTTTAGTACCAACCAGTTTCATTAACGCATCACAGGCAACTTTGTATCCGTCTTTTTTTGTGCCAGCAAAACCAGGTGCTTGTACTGTTATAACCTCAACACCTGTTATGTTTGTTACATTTTTACAAACGCTTTCAACATCATCGCCAATTAAGTCAACAATACATGTTGAATACACAAATGCGGCTTTGGGATTGTAGGCTTCAATTAATTCAATAAGTGCTTTTTTTAAGGTTTTTTCACCTCCAAAAACCACTTGTTTTTCTTTTACGTCTGTTGAGAAACTGAGTCTGTGAATTTGGGGTCCAGATGATAAAGCACCTCTAATGTCCCAGGTATAAGCAGCGCAACCAATAGGACCATGTACTAAATGAAGGGCATCGGCAATAGGGTATAAAACGACTCTAGACCCGCAAAATACGCAAGCTCTTTGGCTTACGGATCCTGCTAGACTAGATTTGTCACAAGCTAATTCACGAGAATCTGTACCCTTAGTCAATATTTGATTTTCTCTGTCTTTAAGTATAGATTCCATGTGTTTTAATTTTAGTTTATAGTTTCACCTGTTACTATTTATTGTTTTTAAGCCTTGATGTAACATCCGTGTTTTTTTGTGTAAAATACACTCATGGATATTTCATTTTAAACTTTTGGATATTAGTTTTTACTTGTATTACATAACCAATTCAAATTCTGGTTCTGAAGATTCTAAATCTTGTTTATCCATAATAAGACCTAATATTTTTTCTAAAATGCGTAGCCCTCCCATATATCCTAAAGTTGGGAAATAAGAATGACCAACTCTATCTAAAATTGGGAATCCCATTCTTAAAAAAGGGATGTTTTCATCTTTAGAAATGTATTTGCCATAGGTGTTTCCTATTAAAAGGTCTACGCTTTCTTCTTTAATCCATTGGTGCATTAAATACATATCGGCTCCTAAACCATTTTTAAATTTGGCTTCAGGAACGGTTGGTAATATTAGTTTTTCTAGTCTTTGATGCATTTTTTTACCTGGTGTACCAGAAACAACATAAACAGGTTTCATGTTCATGTCTAATAAGAACTCAACCAATGGAATTAATTGATCTGGATCTCCAAATAAGGCAACACGTTTTCCGTTTAAATACTGTTGCATGTCGGTAATCATATCAACAAGTCTTCCTCTTTCAGTTGTGATTTCATCAGGGATACTTACTTCTGCTAGCTCTGACATTTTCATGATAAAGCGGTCTGTAGCTCTTACTCCAATAGGAAGGTCTGTTACTTCAAAAGGTACTTTACATTTGATGTTTAATTTTGTTGCTGCATCGGCTGTAGCCCATTCTCCAAAAGCTAAAGTTGCTTTGTTATCTCCAGTAGCAATTAAATCAGGAACAGTGGTTCCTCCTTTTGGATACATTTTGTAACTCCCTGTTTGCGGTGCATCAACAACATCTGAAGTGTCTGGAAATAATGTGAATTTGGCTTGCATAAGGTTTGCTAACCGTTTTACTTCTTTCATATCTGAAGGCTCAACCCAACCAGAAATAAGATTTATTTTATCGCTTTTTACACCTGTAGAAGCAGATAAACATTTTACCATTCCACTTACCATATTGGCATATCCTGTAACGTGAGATCCTATGTAGCTAGGAGTATTACAATATATTACGTGTTTTCCTTCTGGAATTTTTCCACCAGCATTTGCTTTTTCAACAATTTGTGTAAGGTCGTCACCAATAGTTTCAGATAGACATGTTGAATGAACCGCAATGATATCTGGTTCATAAATAGTAAAAATATTGTCTATTGCTTGTACCAAGTTAGATTGTCCTCCAAACACTGAAGATCCTTCGGTAAACGAACTTGTTGCTGCCATAATAGGTTCTTTGTAATGTCTTGTAAGTGCACTTCTGTGATATGAACAGCAGCCTTGCGATCCGTGACTATGTGGTAAGCAACCATGAATTCCTAGTGCAGCATACATAGCTCCAACAGGTTGACAGGTTTTTGCTGGGTTAATTGTTAAAGCTTTTCTTTCTTTTATATCTTTTGTGGTATGTCTTAGTAACATAATATCTCTGATTTAAAATTTATAAATTGTTTGTTAATGGTTTTTATTGCCATTAGTAAGCTGAATCAGCTAGTTTTGCTACTAACTTTGGTTGATTTTTCCACGGTGGTGGAATTAATCCCCAGACCTTAGTATTTACCATTTTATCAATATCATTGTAAAAATTAACAGCGCCTTTAAAGCCTGCATACGGACCACCATAATCATAACTATGTAGTTGTTTTAGTGGTACACCGTATTTTTGTATCACATATTTTTCTTTAATACCCGCACCAATAATATCTGGTTTATAATACTCAATAAGCTTTTCTGTTTCCCAGTGAGAAATATCATCTATTACCAAACTGTTTTTTTCCATATCTGGCATCATGCCTTCGTACTCAGCAAAGCCATATCCTTTGTTTTCAAGGGATGTTTTTTTGGCAACCAAATCGTCTCTCCAATAACCTTCATCTTTGGTAATGTCTAACTCTTCTATATTTCTACTATCAGCATCAATTTTTATACTGTCAAGCACTTTTCTTCCTTCATAATCATCACGGTGTCCAAACTCATAACCAGCAGATATGGTACGCATTCCTATTTCTCCAAATAATTCTTGGTAATGATGCGCTCTAGATCCTCCAACATACATCATGCATAATTTGCCTTCTGTTCTTGTTTTTACATCTTCAATAGTAGCCTTAACTTCTAACATTTCTCGGGCAATAATTTCTTCGGTTTTAGCTATTAACTCACTGTCTTCAAAGTACTCTGCTATTTTTCTTAATGATTTAGCAGTAGCTTCTGCTCCAATAAAGTTTATTTTAATCCAAGGAATACCATGTTTTTTCTCTAGCATTTCTGCAATATAATTGATAGACCTATGGCACATAACCGCGTTTAAATCGGCCATATGAGCATTTTCAAATTGGTGAATACTTGAGTTACCACTAAAGGTTGAAACTAGTGTGATTCCCATCTCTTCGAAGTATTTTTCAAGTACAAATGAGTCTCCACCAATATTATACTCACCAAGTAGGTTTAGTTTAAATTTTCCGCCTGGATCTGTATCATTTAAACCAACCACATGTTTAAATATGCCGTTATTGGCAATATGGTGACCAGCAGATTGACTAACACCTTTGTATCCTTCACAACTAAATCCGAAAATGTTGATGCCTAATTCTTCTTTCATCTTTCTAGAAACAGCATGGACATCATCACCAATCAATCCAATTGGACAGGTAGAAAATACCCCAATAGAATGTGGTTTAAACATGTTGTAAGCTTCACGGATGGCTTCTTCTAGTTTTTTTTCACCTCCAAAAACAATATTAGTATCCTGCATGTCTGTTGAAAAGCAGTAATTCATATAATTTTCTCCGTCTGGACCTGCATCTGTTTGGTTTCTTCGTGTAAGCCATGCATAGAAAGAGCAACCAATAGGTCCGTGAACTATGTTAATAATATCACGTGTTGGTCCTAATATTACACCTTTACAACCAGCATAGCAGCATCCTCTTTGTGTAATAATTCCTGGAATTGTACGGATGTTAGATTGAATTTCTTGATCTTCTTTTGGATCATTTGTAATCAAAGATTTTGCTCGCTTCTTTCCTATTTTACTAGGGTATTTGTTTAAAATTTCCTCTATTAATTCCGATGGATCAGGAAATGTATTTTTAGTATCTTTCGACATATGTTTTTGTTTTAAGTATTAATCTAATACGCTATCTCCTGAATCTCCAGTACGAATACTAAGTGCTTCTGTAGTAGGTAATACAAATATTTTTCCATCACCTGCTGCGTCTGTTCGATTAGCACCCATGATTGCTTGTATAGCGGTTTTAACCTTTGAGTCTTCAACGGTAACTGTTATCATTCTGTGTAATCTAAGTCTTGGTTCTGGTCCTAAAAGGGCAATGGCTTCTGGCTGATTATTTTTTACGCCTTCCATAACTTCGGCATCCCATTTTCCTTTACCTCGACCATAAACTTGCCCTGTTGCTGTGAATGATGGTATATTAGCATCAGAAAGTGCTTTTTTTGTTGAATTCATTGTATGAATTCTTAATATGGCTATAACTGTCTTCATATTGCTTTCTGTTTAAAGTTCTTTTGTGCCACGACTTATTGTATAGGCTTCTTCAACTGGACTTACAAATATTTTACCGTCTCCAAAAGCTCCTTTTTCTCCAGTACGTGCAGATTCCATAATTGTTCTTATTGAAAAATCTTTGTCTTCGTCTTTAACAACAATCATTAATAAATCTTTAGGAATTTCATCATAAGTAATATCTCCTATTTTAATTCCTCGTTGTTTACCACGTCCTACAACTGGTACTTTTGTAACAGCTACAAAACCAGATTCAAATAACGATTTAATTACGGTTGCAGATTTTTCAGATCTTACAATGGCTCTTATTAATTGCATATTGATATATTTTAAATGATTGTGTTTTTTAATTAAGTATTCCGAATTCTATAAGTAACCCTTCTAGTTCTTCAATTTCAAGAGGTGTTGGAACTACAAACATTTTGTTTTGATCAATTTTTTTAGCAAGTTGTCTGTATTCTTCTGCTTGAGAATGGTTTGGTTCGTATTCGATAACTGTTTTTCTATGAATTTCGGCTTTTTGAACCATGTTGTCACGTGGTACAAAATGAATCATTTGAGTTCCTAATTTTTTTGCTAATTCTTCAATCATTTGTTGTTCATTATCAACCAAACGACTGTTGCAAATAAGTCCTCCTAAACGCACAGCTCCTGCTTGCGCAAACTTTACAATACCTTTACAAATATTATTTGCAGCATACATAGCCATCATTTCACCAGAAACTACAATGTAAATTTCTTCTGCTTTACCATCTCTAATTGGCATTGCGAATCCACCACAAACAACATCTCCTAATACATCATAAAAAGCATAATCTAGAGACTTATCTTCATCATAAGCTCCTAGTTGTTCTAACATGTTAATTGATGTAATAATACCACGACCAGCGCAACCAACACCAGGTTCTGGGCCACCAGACTCTGTACAACTTGTATTGCCATAACCAGGTTTTACAATGTCGTCAAATACAACATCTTCCCCTTCTTCTCTTAATGTGTCTAGTACTGTTTTTTGGGCTAAACCACCTAAGAGAAGTCTAGTTGAATCGGCTTTAGGATCACATCCTACAACCATTATTTTTTTTCCCATTTCTGCTAAACCAGCCACTGTGTTTTGTGTAGTAGTAGATTTTCCAATACCACCTTTTCCGTAAATTGCTATTTTTCTCATAAGTAAGATTATTTAATGAATGTTTGATTTTCATTTTTCACTTACTATGCCAACAAAACATTTAGTAAAATAAAAGGATTGAAATTATTGTTTTAAATAACTGTTTGTTAGGTTGTTATAAAAAAAATAAAGTTTTTTGAAAATGATTTATATAAAAAATGAAGTTTACAAAAATGTAAAAAAACAGTGGCTATTTTACATTTTTGTAAAATATTGTAATTGCATAATTTTCAACAAAATGAATAAAACCATAAATAATAATTGCAACTATAGTGTTTTTGTTATTTAAAATTATTAAAAATGGTTATTTTGTTAAAAATTATGTATTTTTGAATTTGGTGTATTGTCTTCTATAAAGAAGTAGAATCTAATAGTATAACGTCCTATGTCTACAGCATTAAAAAATAATATTAAAGACGGATTTAAAAGTCATTATTGTCATAAAGCTGGGAGATTCTGTAAAGGAGATACTGAATTACCACTGTTGTTTGAAATTAGTACCATGATTAATAATACTAGGTTCATTAAAGATATAATGGCACCAGTTATGGAACTAGTAGCAAGGTATTTAGACGCAGAGCGTTCTATTCTATCGATATTGAATCGAGAGGTTTCTAAAATTTTAATAGAGGCTTCTTACGGAATGTCTTATGATGACAAAAAACAAGGACGTTATTTAGTTGGAGAAGGTATTACTGGAAATGTTGTTAAAAGTGGAGAGCCTATCTTTATTGATAAAATTGAAGGCGCTCAAGGTTTTGTAAATAAAACCAAAATGGAACTTCAAACAAAAAATAACAAAGATATTTCTTTTGTTATTGTACCAATAAAAGTTGATAATGAAATTGTTGGAACATTAAGTATTTCTAGAGTTTATGATGAACGTGTAAATAAAAATGAGCTTATCAGAATTCTTTCGGTTATTGGTTCTATGCTTGCACAAGCTGTAAGAGCCAAACAAGATAGAATGGAAGAAATAGAACGCTTGAAAAACGAAAATAAAAAATTACATTTAGAACTTGAAAACAGGTTTTCTTATGAGAATATAATTGGTAATTGCTTTAAACTACGAGAGGTTTTTAAACAAATAGAACAAGTGGCTAAAACTGAAGCAACGGTTTTAATAAGAGGAGAAAGTGGTGTTGGTAAAGAGTTAATAGCTGATGCCATACATTATAAAAGTAATAGAGCATCAAAACCTTTTATTAAAGTTAATTGCTCGGCATTACCTGAAACTTTAATTGAAAGCGAATTGTTTGGTCATGAAAAAGGAGCTTTTACAGGAGCGTCTGAAGTTAAAAAAGGACGATTTGAATTAGCTCAAGGCGGCACTTTATTTATTGATGAAGTTGGAGAGTTATCTGCAACTATGCAAATTAAACTTTTAAGAGTGCTTCAAGAAAAGCAATTTGAAAAATTAGGAAGTTCTAAAACTATTAATTGTAATGCTAGAATTATTACAGCAACAAATAGAAACTTAGAAGAAGCTATTGTAGAAGGTGAATTTAGAGAAGATCTATATTATCGTCTTAATGTATTTCCTTTATATATACCTCCTTTAAGGGAGCGACTAAATGATATTCCAATTTTAGCAGATCATTTTATTCAAAAAGCAAATAAAAAGAATGGTACGAATATTTTAAGAATATCTTCTTCTGCTATTGATGCTTTAATGATTTACAAATGGCCAGGAAACATTAGAGAATTAGAAAATTGTGTTGAACGTGCCGCTATTCTTAGTACCGATCAAGTAATACGAATAGAAAATCTTCCTCCAACACTTCAAACTGCCGAGTCATCAAGTACACTTAATAAAGGGACGCTTCAAATTATTGTAGAAAAGGTGGAAAAACAATTAATTATTGATTGTCTTACCGTAAAAAAAGGGAATGTTTTACAAACTGCAAAACAACTTAAAATTTCAAACCGTAAACTTGGTTTAAGAATTGATAAATACAATATTAATGTAGATAAGTATAAAGGGAAAGTAATTTGATTTTTATTTATAATAATAAGTAAAAGCGCGATCGTTTTCTTTAAAACGTTTATTAAAAGTCTTATAAAAAAGTATATTTGCTTAAAATTTAAATTACGTGAGTAAAACTATTCTCTCGCAAACTTATGCACAGACTTTGCAAACGCGAAATCTGAAAACGTCTATTGCCAATTCTCAAAGTAAAACACATTTAAAAGGCCTTGTAGGCTCCTCGTTTTCGTTTGTTATATCGAGTGTGTTTAAAGAAGCAGAGAAACCTTTTTTAATTGTTTTTAACGATAAAGAAGAAGCTGCTTTTTACCTAAACGATTTAGAACAATTATGTGGCGATAAAGATGTATTATTTTATCCTGGAAGTTACCGCAGACCTTATCAAATAGAAGAAACCGATAATGCTAATGTACTATTACGAGCTGAGGTTTTAAACCGCATAAACTCTCAAAAAAAACCAGCCATTATTGTTACGTATCCAGATGCGCTTTTCGAGCAGGTGGTAACTAGAAAAGAATTAGAACGTAATACTTTAAAAATTGGTGTTAATGACGATTTATCTATCGATTTTGTAAATGAGGTGTTGTTTGAATATCAATTTAAACGGGTCGATTTTGTTACCGAACCTGGTGAGTTTTCGGTACGTGGAGGTATTGTAGATGTATTTTCGTTTTCGCACGATCAACCTTATAGAATTGAGTTTTTTGGCGATGAGGTTGATAGTATTAGAACCTTTGATGTAGAGACACAATTATCTATAGAGCAGATTAAAAAAATCAACATCATTCCTAATGTTGCCAATAAATTATTAGAAGAAAAACGTCAAAGTTTTTTAAAATATATTGCTCAAAAAACAGTGGTGTATTTTAAAAATGCCGATTTATTCTTTTCAAGAATAGACGATTTTTATACCAAAGCAGAAGAAGCTTTTAAAACCTTGTCTTCAGATATTAAGCATGCCGAACCAAATGAGTTATTTAGTAATTCTGAATTATTAAAAAAACAATTGTTAGAGTTTTCAATTGTAGAGTTTGGTAGTTCTGCTGTCTTTTCTAGTATAGGCGATACGCAATCAATTGCATTTAATACTTCTCCACAGCCTTCTTTTAACAAGCAATTTAATTTGTTAATAGAAGATTTAAATACCAATCACGATAAAGGATATAAAAATTATATAGCCTGTGTAAGTGAACAGCAAGCAAAACGCTTTCATGATATTTTTGATGATGTAGAAGAAGAGGTTCATTATAAAACCATTGTTTTATCATTACATCAAGGGTTTATAGATCACGACTCAAAAGTGGTGTGTTATACAGATCATCAAATTTTTGAACGTTACCATAAGTTTCATGTTAAAAACGGTTATGCTAAAAAGCAAGCCATTACTTTAAAGGAGCTTACAAATTTAGATATTGGTGATTATGTAACGCATATAGATCATGGTATTGGACGTTTTGGCGGACTTCAAAAAATAGATGTAGAAGGCAAAAAACAAGAAGCTATTAAACTGGTTTATGGTGAGCGCGATGTACTGTATTTAAGTATTCATTCACTTCATAAAATAACTAAGTTTAATGGAAAAGATGGGAAGCCACCAAAAATTTACAAACTTGGTAGTACCGCTTGGAAAACTTTAAAAGCCAAAACAAAAGCACGTGTAAAACATGTAGCGTTTAACTTAATTAAACTTTACGCTAAACGTAAAACCGAAAAAGGCTATCAATACAAGACAGATAGTTATATGCAACATGAGTTGGAGGCTTCTTTTATTTATGAAGATACGCCCGACCAAAGTACTGCTACTGCCGATATTAAAGCCGATATGGAAAGCGAACGCCCTATGGACAGATTGGTTTGTGGCGATGTAGGTTTTGGTAAAACAGAAGTCGCTATTCGTGCCGCTTTTAAAGCTGTAGATAATGGCAAACAAGTCGCTGTTTTGGTGCCAACAACTATTTTAGCATATCAGCATTCTAGAACCTTTGCAGCACGTTTAAAAGAATTCCCTGTAACGGTAGATTATTTAAATAGATTTAGAACTGCAAAAGAAAAAAGAGAGACTTTAGAGAATCTTGAAAAAGGAAAAGTAGATATTATTATTGGCACACACCAACTCGTTAATAAAAAAGTAAAGTTTAAAGATTTAGGCCTCCTAATTGTTGATGAAGAACAGAAATTTGGAGTTGCTGTAAAGGAAAAACTTAAAACATTAAAAGATAATGTAGATGTGTTGACTTTAACCGCAACACCAATTCCGCGAACGCTTCAATTTAGTTTAATGGCTGCCCGCGATTTATCGGTTATTACAACGCCACCACCAAATCGTTATCCTATAGAAAGTCATGTAATTCGGTTTAGTGAAGATAGTATTCGTGATGCCGTGAGTTATGAAATTGAACGTGGCGGACAAATATTTTTTATTCATAATCGTATTGAAAATATTAAGGAAGTCGCAGGCATGATTCAGCGTTTAGTGCCCGATGCTAAAATAGGTATTGGTCATGGGCAAATGGATGGTAAAAAACTAGAACAGCTTATGTTATCGTTTATGGATGGTGCTTTTGATGTGTTAGTGAGCACAACCATTATTGAAAGTGGATTGGATGTGCCTAATGCGAATACCATTTTTATTAATAACGCTAATAATTTCGGATTGAGCGATTTACACCAAATGCGTGGTCGTGTAGGGCGTAGTAATAAAAAAGCATTCTGTTATTTTATAACACCCGAATATTCGGCTATGACAGATGATGCTAGAAAACGAATTACAGCCTTAGAACAGTTTACCGAATTAGGAAGCGGCTTTAATATAGCCATGAAAGATTTAGAAATTCGTGGTGCAGGCGATTTGTTAGGTGGTGAACAAAGCGGATTTATAAATGAAATAGGCTTTGATACTTATCAGAAAATATTAAATGAAGCAATTGAAGAACTTAAAGAAAACGAGTTTAAAGATTTATATGATGAAGACGATAAAGTTTACGTTAAAGAAGTAACTATCGATTCGGATTTTGAATTGTTATTTCCAGATGATTATGTAAATAATATTGCTGAACGTTTAAATTTATACACACAGCTAAATAATTTAAATACTGAAGAAGAATTACAGAAATTTGAAAAAGAATTAGTCGATCGTTTTGGAGAATTACCAAATCAAGTGACCGATTTATTAAATAGTGTCCAAATAAAGTGGTTGGCAACTAAAATAGGTTTCGAAAAAATTATTATGAAACAAGGTAAGTTTGTAGGCTATTTTATTACCGACCAACAAAGTAATTTTTATCAAAGTAAAGGGTTTACTAAAGTGCTTCAATTTGTGCAAAAAAACCCAAGAATTTGTAAAATGAAAGAAAAGCAAACGCGTAATGGCTTACGATTATTATTAACTTTTGAATCTGTTAAATCTGTAAAACAAGCTTTCGAGTTGTTAAAACCTATCGTGGCTTGATTATTGATTTTTATGATATATAAATAAATTAGTGCCCATGTTAAACCGAATTATTGTCTTAGTAGTATTATTACCAACATTTCTTTTTGCGCAACGTACTATAAAAGGAACGTTCTCTCCAGCTAAAGACTATAACGTTGCATTATTGTATAAAGCAACGCCTACTATCTCAGAATACGTTACTAATGCAGAAATAAAAGAAGATGGAAGCTTTCAGTTTCAGTTAGATTCTACAGCAACAAAGGGTATTTATAAATTGGTATATGCGGTACCGCAAGAAGATTATAATTTCGATATTATTTATAATGCAAAAGAAGATATAGAGCTTACTTTTAACTCGGAAACAGGTGTAAAATTCACATCTTCTTCAGAAAATAAACTTTTAGCATCTTATACCAATAGTATGTCTATGGTTACTCAAAGTATAGGTAATTATTTTAGGCAACAAAGTACAGATACCACGGCATTAAAAACCATTTTTAAAACTCAAAAAGAAACGCAACTAAACTTTGAAAAAGCAGCTCAAGGTACTATTGCACTTCAATTTATTAAAGCTAATAAGCCTTATGTACCCGAAGTATTTGAAGATGTAAAAACATATATAAATAATTTAGAAAAACATTATTTTGATTATGTAGATTTTAATAATACAACATTACAAAGTTCTAGTTTTTTAGAAGAGCGCATGTTAAATTATGTGTTTGGAATGACTTCAAAAACATTAGATGAAGCGTCCAATTATAAGAAGAATATTGATGTTTTTTGTGATGCTATGAAAATGGTTCCTAATGAAGTTAAGCGAATTTTATTGCTAGATTTATGGCAACAAATGGCCGATTTAGGTAATGAGCCTATTGCAAATTATATTTCTGAAACTTATTTAATTGATGTTGCTTTGGCTTTGAATGACCAACAGTTGGTTAACGACTTATTATTGTTTAAAAGAGTTTCTTTAGGTGAAAAAGCACCCGATTTTTCTTTAGAAATAGAAAAAGATGATAAGAAAATCACTAAAAGATTAAGTGAATTAGATACTGCTGAAAATTACATAGTAGTTTTTTGGAGTAGTACTTGTTCTCATTGTTTAGAAGAAGTTCCACATTTAGATACTTTTGTAAAAGCTCAAGAAAAAGGAAAGATACAAGTGGTTGCTATTGGTTTAGAAAAAGAACCATACAAATGGAAAGACCTAACATATGACTATCCAGAATTTATTCATGTGTATGGAGAAGGTAAATGGGATAATGCCATAGGAAATGATTATGGTGTAACGGCAACACCAACCTATTTTATTTTAGATAAAGACAAGCACATTATTGCAAAACCAGAACATTTCGAAGATGTAAAAACCTTTTTTGAGGAATAATTTGTCATTCCTGCGAATGCAGGGATCCATTTTTAACTCTAAATTTATTGTGAATTATTTTTTGCTTAAGTAATAATAATAAAAGTTTAAAAATGATAAAAAGCATTTTCTAAATGCTCAATATTAAAGTTGTTGCTTTCTTTTACAATAGCAATAATATCAAAACGCACTTCTACATCTAAATCGTTCGCTGTTACATATTCATCAACAGCTTTTACAAGACGTTGAATTTGTTTCGGTTTTACAAAGTCTTGCGGATTTCCAAAATCGACTGTCGATCGTGTTTTTACTTCAACAATAGCTAAAATATCATCTTTTTTGGCAATAATATCAACTTCGGCTTTATCAAAACGATAGTTACGTTCTATGATATCGTAACTGTTTTTTAATAGAAAATCTACGGCTAGTTGCTCGCCTTTTTTACCAAGTTCGTTGTGTTGAGCCATTTTACTAAGATAAAAATATTTTGTTATTCTACACTTGTTTTGGAATGCACTAAAGGAGCGTTTAAACCAAAAAATGAATTGTTTTTTTTAATTATAGAATTATAATGAGGTATTGAATAATTCCAAATATGATACATTCTAATTTTCATTTTTATTTCTAAGTGTTTTTCTTTATTTAATTCTTTTAAGGTTTTGTTAAATGTTAATTTAGATTCTTTCTCTCTTACATCTTCATATGTATTATTGATAATAGCATTCATTTCTAAAAAACTACAGTACGTTGATTCTAAATCATAAAGACTAAAAATAACATTGTTTTTTTTAATCCAAGGTTTAATAAGGAATCTTAAGTCTTCAGGTTTTATAATTTCATTTTTGAAATATATTTTGTCTTTTTTTAAGTAGATAAATTTTATTTCAGGAGTAGTTTTATCAAATAGAGGAAGTGCTAATGGAGGTGGTGGTGGAATAGAATATTTTTCAGAAGAAGTATTTGTGTTGTAATTATCATTTTCTCTATATGGAGGTAATTTTTTCATTAGCCTTTCATATTCATAATAAAGTCCTAAGGAGTCATTAAAATTTATGGTTATATTATTTATAAAACATATTTTTAGTTTATTAATGATTGATAAGTTATAAAATATATCCTCTAAATATTTCATTGGTGTTGTTTTATCAATAATTAAATATGTTGAGGGTAATAAACTTAATTCACACCTAGTACTTGTTCTTTCGTAATTTAGAAAAGCAGGTATATCTTTTAATTTTGCATATTTGTCATTTAATTGTAAACCAAATTCTCCATTATCAATTCTTTTTCCATAATAGAGATAACTAATCAAGTTGTTTTCTTTTTTAGAAGTCTTAATTAATTTTGATATTTGAGGTAATTCTATTTTTAGTAAAGGCTTGTAATCATATAAAGTATCTAAATCATCTTTTATAAAATGTATAGAATCGTTAAAAGTTAAAGTATCTTTTTCAATCGATCCTTTAAGGGTTATGTTATTAAATTTGAATTTTCCTTTTTCAATTGTTAATGGATATTTGTTCCAAAAATTAAATGCAGTGTAATTAAATTTTATAGAATCGTTTTGTATTACAACATTTTTGGTTTCATTATATCCGTAATTTTTTAAAGTCCAATTTGTCCATTTGCCTTCAAATTTCTTTTTGTTTTTACAGGATATAAAACATGAAATTAAAATGAAAACGAAAATTATATTTTTCATAATGGCTAGTATTTATAGTTTTAGCAACAATAAAGGTACTAAAACAGAATAATTTGTTTAAAAATATTCTATTTGTTTTAATTTTTAGCCATACCTAAAAATAGTTTTAAACCAAAGTAAATATGTGTATCTTTACAGTATATTTTTATAACATGGTTTCATTATCTGAAGAGAATTATTTAAAAGCTATTTATCAGTTAGGACAACAAGGGAGTTTGGCTGTAAGTACTAATGCTATTGCAAAAAAAATTGAGTCTAAAGCGTCTTCGGTTACCGATATGATTAAAAAATTAGCTGAAAAAAACTTAGCTAATTATGTAAAATATCAAGGCGTGAGTTTAACCGAAAAAGGCCGTTTAGCAGCAGCCTTAGTTGTTAGAAAGCACAGGCTTTGGGAGGTGTTTTTGGTAGATAAATTAAACTTTTCTTGGGATGAGGTTCATGATGTTGCCGAACAGTTAGAGCATATAAAATCTTTAAAACTAGTAAACGAGTTAGATGATTTTTTAGGAAACCCAACACACGATCCGCATGGCGATCCTATACCAGATAAAGATGGAAATTATTCGCCTGTAAAAAGTGTGAATATTTTAGATATAGAAACAGGGAAAGAAGGCGTTTTAGCATTAGTAAAAAACTCTTCTGATGTGTTTTTAAAGTATTTAAACAAAAATAATTTGGCGTTAGGAGACACTATTAAGGTTTTAGATTTTGAACCTTTTGATAACTCGTTAACTATAGAAACTAAATCTAAAAAGATGATTATTTCTAAAGAAGTTGCTCAAAATTTATATTTAAGCATGTAATTATGAATACATACAATCCAATATCGGCACTTATTATCTTTTTTGTTATTGCAATATTGCTTTTTGGCTTGTTTAGACCTATAAAGGGTTGGTTTTGGATTCTTAAAAAGAATTTAAAAGGTAATGAAAAAACAATAATTGAAGATATTTTAAAGCAGTTATATCATTTTGAAAATTCAGAAAACAAAGTTGATATGAAAACTTTGGTTCAGGTGTTAGATTTTAATAATAATAGCATTGTTGAAGCCATAAAAAAAATGACGATTAATGATTTAATTTATTTTGAATCAGATATTTTAAAGTTAACAGAAACAGGACGAGATTATGCGGTTCGTATTGTTAGAGTACATAGGCTTTGGGAACGCTATTTAGCCGATAAAACAGGTTTTGATAAAACCGAATGGCATGATAGGGCAGAAAAGATGGAGCATAAGTTAAGTCATGATGAAACCAATACGCTGGCATCTCGTTTAGGAAATCCAAAGTTCGATCCGCACGGAGATCCTATCCCTACAAAAACAGGAAAAATGGCTGAGGTTAATGGGACAGAGTTGCCTTTATTACCTGTAAATACCATTGGTAGAATTACACATATTGAAGATGAACCCGAAATAATTTATAAGCAAATTTTAGCCGAAAACATTCATATAGGATCGCTTATTAGAGTGGTTGAAAATAATGCAACTCGTATTGTGTTTCTATCGGAAGGTGAAGAGTTTAGGTTAGCACCTATTGTAGCAGCAAATTTAACCGTTGCAGCTATTGAAAAAGAGGTTGTTATTGAAGATAATATTGCCAGATTATCAAGTTTAAAAGAATCAGATACCGCTAAAATTATAGGGATTTCTAAAGAAAGTCGGGGAGAGAGTAGAAGACGACTTTTAGATTTAGGCTTTGTAAAAGGTGCCGATATTAAAATAGATTTAATGAATCCGTTAGGAGAACCACATGCTTATTTAATAAAAGGTACCTCAATTGCCCTTCGGAAAAATCAAGCATCAAAAATTCTTATTAAAAAAGATTAAGCCATGGATACAAAAGTAAAAAGTGCTTGCGACACCTGTGAACATTTCAATGCTGAAGGTTTAAAAAAGCTAGGAATAAATACCAACAATTTCGATTTTGTGGTGGCGTTGGCAGGTAATCCGAATACAGGAAAAAGTACGGTATTCAATTCATTAACAGGATTAAGGCAACATACCGGGAATTGGCCAGGGAAAACAGTTACTAGAGCCGAAGGAGGTTTTGAGTATAATAGTCAAAAATTTAAGTTGGTCGATTTACCTGGAACGTATTCATTGCTCTCCACATCAGAAGATGAAGAAGCAGCTCGAGATTTTATCCTTTTCGGAAAACCCAACGTAACTGTAATTGTTGTAGATGCAAATAGATTAGAACGTAACTTAAATTTAGTACTGCAAATTTTAGAAATTACAGATAAGGCAGTATTGTGTTTGAATTTAATGGATGAAGCTAAACGAAACCATATTACTATAGATGAACGAACGCTAGCACGCGATTTAGGAATTCCAGTAGTGCCAACCAGTGCTCGATTTAATCAAGGCATTCCAGAGTTAATTCATACTATTAGCGAGATTGCAAATGGCAATATTGTATGTAAGCCGCATCGTATTAAAAATGTGCCTAGTAATATTGAAAATGCGGTTAAAACGCTTTCTGCTGAAATAGAAAAAGAGTTCCCTAATATCGCGAATAGCAGATGGATTGCCTTTAGATTGTTAGAAGGTGACACGCATATTATTAATGCTTTAAGAGCAGGAGAATTAGTTTAACTAATAGGTTTTTGATAACGACATGAAGAATAAAAATATAGATCATATATTAGAATTGTCTAACGAATTGCGTTGGCAAATTGGTGACGATTTTCATGATAATTTAACCGAAGGTATTTATGCTGATGCGGCTCAAATAGTTAGTGATACCGTAAAGGTTGATAATTCAAAAAAACGTTTTAGATTAGATAGACAAATTGATAAAATAGTTACCAGTAAAACGTTTGGGTTTCCTATTATGTTTTTAATCTTAGCTGTGGTGTTATGGTTAACTATAATTGGAGCCAATTATCCTTCAGGTTTATTAGCAGAACTTTTACTAGATACCGTGCATCCTATTTTAAAATCCTTTGCATCAAATATTGGGATGCCTTGGTGGTTAGATGGGTTTTTAATTGATGGTGTTTACCTTGCTGTAGCTTGGGTTATTGCGGTAATGTTACCGCCAATGGCTATCTTTTTTCCTTTATTTACATTATTGGAAGATTTTGGTTATTTACCTAGAATCGCTTTTAATTTAGATTCTTTATTTAAAAAATCTGGTGCACATGGTAAGCAAGCTTTAACCATGAGTATGGGTTTTGGTTGTAATGCTGCTGGTGTGGTTGCTACTCGAATTATTGATAGCCCTAGAGAGCGTTTAATTGCTATAATAACTAATAATTTTTCGTTGTGTAATGGACGATGGCCTACACAAATATTAATTGCTACTATTTTTATTGGAGCTGTAGTGCCTTCTTCATTATCTAGTGTAGTTTCATTATTAGCGGTTATAGGAATTGCTGTTTTGGGTATGGCTTTTATGTTTGGTACATCTTGGGCATTGTCTAAAACCATGTTGAAGGGAGAAGTATCTACATTTAATTTAGAATTACCTCCGTATCGTCCGCCACGTTTTTGGAAAACCTTATATACCTCGTTAATAGATAGAACCATGATTGTTTTGTGGCGCGCTATTGTTTTTGCAGCTCCTGCGGGTGCGGTTATTTGGTTAATCTCTAATGTGTATATAGGTAATGAAAGTATAGCTGCTTGGACTATTGATGCTTTAGATGGTTTTGGGTTTCTTTTAGGACTAAATGGTGTTATTTTATTAGCGTATATAGTCGCGATTCCTGCTAATGAAATTGTGATTCCTACCATATTAATGCTAACGGTTATGGTAACAGGTATTGCTGGAGGTTCTGGTGCAGGTGTTATGTTCGAACTAGATTCGGTTACAGCTACAGGTGATATTTTACGTGCAGGTGGTTGGACTTTGCTAACCGCTATAAATTTGATGTTGTTTAGTTTATTACACAACCCATGTAGTACAACTATTTATACTATTTATAAGGAAACAAAAAGTGTAAAATGGACGGTGTTTGCATCTATTATGCCTGTTGTTTTAGGGTTTGTTGTTACTTTTTTAGTAGCTCAAATTTGGAGAATTATTTTTTAGGTGAATTCATGGTTTGATAGATCTTTATCTATAAAATAATTTGTGTTATTTTAAATTGTATCGCATGCCAAAAAACAAGCGTCTTCCTTGATTAGGACCATAAATATAGGCAGGGTCAAAGGTTAAAGCGTAGGGATTATTGGCTGTTGACATGGCGTTTCCGTCATTATCAAATTGAACATTTTTATCAAAAGGATCGTTAGCTCTAGCAATAATAAAAGGGTTTCCTTTGTTGGGAGTCCAATTAAGTAGATTCTTTATTCCGCCGTAAATTTCAAAATTATTTAATCCATCAAAAGTAAATTGTATATTTTGAATACTCCAAACTGGAGATTCTGGCAATCTTGGGTCTAAATCACCCAGTAAAGGCAGTCGCATAGAACCATATAGATTTCCTGTATAATCTATGGTGGTATTGTATTTATAATTTTTATAGGTTACTCCCCATGTACCTGTAAAACTTTCGGTTAAAATTTGACGTTCAGTGATGACATTTTCGGTTTTAGAAACATCTTGTACTGTTGCGCCTACTAATAGTTTTATGCCATTAGAAAGCATTGTGTCTATATTTAAGCTTATACCTTTACTTACTGCTTTTCCGTTTAAATTATCATATATAATTTGATTGGGGTTGCTCTCGTAGTCTGGTGCTATTAAATTACTGAAATGTGTATACCAAGCTGAGGCATCAATTGTAAACATATTTCCTTGTTTGGTATATAGTTTCGTTAAATAATTTAGGTTTACGTTAAACGATCGTTCTGGTTTTAAGGCTTCTGTAATTACAACATCTCTAGAACCTGTAAGTGCTGCGTGTTCTTCGGTAAAAAGATTTACAACACGAAAGCCTGTGCCAGCATTTAAGCGTAAAACATCGTTTTCTGAAGGTTTAAATTTATAAGCTATTCTTGGGGTGAAAATATTGCCATGACGTTTATCGTAATCATAACGTGCGCCTAGTAAAACATTGTTTTTTTTATTGAGTTTAATTTCATCTTGAATAAAAATAGAAGGAATTACAATATTATCTGCTTTAATGGTTGCTGGTGTATTGTCATTGTAATAGTTGTAACGTGCAGCAATTCCGAATAATAAATCATGATTCTCTAGAGGTTTATCCCAAGTTAATTGAGTAAAACCAATACGTTGAGTTGCTAAATAAGGTGTATCACCGTAAACAGAATTTTGATTATGATCGGTATATGAAAATTGAAGAAACATATTTTCTTTAACAGGTAATTGGTATTTTCCTAAAAGCTCGTATCGTTTGGTGTAAATGCTTTCACCGTAGATTTCGGTTCCGCCTCTGTAAGATGAATTCCATTGCATTTCTCCACCCCATCTATCTTCATAAAAAAAGCGTCCAGCAAGAGAGAATATTCTATTTTGTTTCCTTTTAAAGCTCCATTTTTGAAATATTGATACTCTATCTTGAAGTGTTAAATCGGTAAAATTATCATTGTTATTGTCTATTGGGTTGTTGTAATTAAAGTAGTTCACTCCCAAAAGTAAATCTGTTTTATTTCCTATTTTAGCTTTAAAACCAAGGTCTAAATTCCATTCTCCCCAACCTGTTGCGTAACTATCGACAAAAACTAAAGGGGCATTTTCTGGAAGTTTTGTAATAATGTTTATTAACCCACCAACAGCTTCGCTACCATATAAAGACGATGCAGGACCTTTTACAATTTCAATTTGTTCTATAAGAGAATTAGGGATGCCCGATAAACCGTAAACTGTAGATAAACCACTAACAATGGGCATACCATCAATTAAAACTAAAGTGTAAGGGCCTTCTAGTCCGTTTATGTGAATATCACCCGTATTACAGACGCTACAATTTATTTGCGGACGTACACCATTAACATTTTGTAGTGCTTCAAAAATATTTGGTGTTGGATTTTTATTAAAAAAGGCGGGTGAGTATACTTCAACAGGTACGGGGCTATCTAGACGCGATACGGCTTTTAAAGTTCCTGTAACAACAATTTCATTTAGTGCTTCAGATTCTTCTAAATTAAAATTTACTGTAACATCTTTATCTGTGATGGTAACTAATTTACTTTGAGTTTTAAAACCTGTAAACGATGCTGTAAGAGTGTAGGTGTCAGATTTAATATTATTAATGCTATATGTGCCATCATCTTTCGTATTTGCTCCTTTTGTAGTGTTTTTTATATACACATTGGCATAAGGCAGGGGTGCTCCATCGGTTGATACGCGACCCGAAATTTGCTGTGAAAACAAAGTAGTTGGCAGTATGCTTAAAAATAATATTAGATATTTCATTAAAAATAATTTATACAAATATAAATATAAATTTAGGTTAGACTAAAAATATGTTTTAAAATATTATGATTGTGTTAAAACAGTCTTATTTTGAAGTGAAGGCATAGTTGTTGATAAATACTTACCTAAATTTTAATTAAAAATAAGATGATAAAAAAATTCCTTTTAGCTTTAATTTTTTGCGGATCTACTTTAATTGCAAAGTCTCAAAATGTAAGTGTAGAACAGTCAACTTTCGGAATTCAAACAGGTGTTTTAGGTGTTTGGATACATAACGAATCTAAATTATCAAATCAAATAGCTTTAAGAAGTGAATTTGGGCTTGATACTGGTATTTGGGGAGGAAGTTTTTACGATAAAACAGGTTTTTTACTAGCACCTGTAATCACAGCAGAACCACGTTGGTATTATAATTTGAATAAAAGAACACGAAAATCTAGAAGAATTGATGGTAATAGCGGAAACTTTATTTCTTTAAAAACAAGTTATCACCCAGATTGGTTTGTGATTTCTAATTATGATAATATTAGGGTAATAAGCGATATTTCTATTGTTCCAACTTGGGGAATAAGAAGAAATATTGGAAATCATTTTAATTATGAAACAGGTATTGGCATTGGGTATGTATATACTTTCGCAAAAAATGCAGGGTATTTAAAAAATGAAAGTGATGTTGCTGGGAATTTGCACTTAAGAATAGGATATAGATTTTAGAATTTTCAATCGACCTATATGAAACAATTATTTTTAATACTTTTTTTAGGATGTTTTACATCATGTATTCCGTTAAGAATAGCGCCAAGTATTAAAACCGATAAGGTGATGCTGGCTAAAAAGTTTAAAAGGACACTCCCTAAAGCACATGCTTTTGTTTTTGAAGATCCTAAAGATGCCAACGAATTTTACAATTATGTAAATACAAAATATGAATTGTACCATCAAGATGTAGATAGAAATGTGCCTTTTGATATTAATGACAATGAAGTGCTTTATTTCTCCTTTCATGAAGTTGAAATACCAGATAAAACATTAAACTTTTTGCCTTTTATAATTGATACGGCATTAAAATCTAAAGATTTTGACCCCATACTAGAAGATGCATATGTAAGTAGAAGTGGTAATTGGTATATTGCTATAACAGTTACAGATGATGCTTTAAATGATTGTTTAAAACCTGATAATATACATTATCAAAGTGTTTTAAAATACCTGAAAGATTTAAGAATGGAGTATATAAACACTCAGAATTATATTGAAGCGTTGTTGAGAAGGTAAGCGTTTTAATGACATCCACATCCATCATCGCCTCCACAGGCTTTTTTGGATGTTGGCTTTTTCCAAAAATATTTTTTAATTAAAAAAAGCAAAGCGATTCCTAAAGTAAAAAGAACCAGTATGTTTTGAATAATGGTGTTCATGTTTTTTTAGTCGATATTCTTTTAAACTCCTTAAATTATTTTAAAAATTGAAATGCAATGAGTGCAACAATATAGGCAAACCCACTCATAATAATTAATTGAAGTGTTGGCCATTTCCAGCTATTAGTTTCTCGTTTTACTACAGCTAGTGTACTCATGCATTGCATAGCAAAGGCATAAAATAATAATAGAGAAACACCAGAAGCAAATGTAAATAATGGTCCTCCTGAAATAGGATTTATTTCTGCTGCCATACGGTTTTTTATGGTGTCTTCATCATCGCTTCCAACACTGTAAATAGTAGCAAGTGTACCAATAAATACTTCACGTGCAGCAAAACTACTTACAATGGCTATTCCAATTTTCCAATCGTAACCAAGAGGTCTTATGGCAGGCTCAATAGCACGTCCTGTTAAACCAATAAAAGAGTGTTCTAATTTATGAGATGCAATATGTTGCTGTATTTCGTCGTCAGTTAATTGTTGCGAAGCGTATTCCGTTTTAATAATGTTTTCTGCATTATTAAAATCGTCGCCAGGTCCATAAGAGGCTAAAAACCAAAGTACAATAGAGATGGCAAGAATAATTTTACCGGCTCCAAAAATAAATGCTTTTGTTTTTTCAATAACCGTTAGTGCTACATTTTTAAAAAGCGGAAGTTTATAATTTGGCATTTCAACAACAAAAAAGCTTTTGTTTTTAAATTGCATTATTTTATTTAAAATGGCAGCTGCAATAACAGCAGATAAAAATCCAATAAGGTATAGAAGCATCAAGGTTAAAGCTTGATAACTTAATCCTAAAAATCGTCCTTCAGGAATTATTAATGATATAATAATAAGGTATACAGGTAATCGTGCCGAACAAGTTGTAAAAGGCGTTACCAGAATAGTGATTAATCGTTCTTTCCAGCTTTCAATATTACGTGTTGCCATAATAGCAGGAATCGCACAGGCTGTACCAGAAATAAGGGGTACAACACTTTTTCCGCTTAAACCAAAACGACGCATAATTCTATCCATTAAAAACACGACACGACTCATATAACCACTTTCTTCAAGTACAGAAATAAATAGGAATAAAAAGGCTATTTGAGGAATAAAAATAACAATACCTCCAAGTCCAGGAATTATACCTTCTGCTAGTAAATTAGTAAAAGCACCTTGTGGTAAACTGTTTTTTGTCCATTCACTAAGTAAAGCAAACGCATTATCTATATAATCCATCGGGACGCTAGACCAGTCGTAAATAGCTTGAAAAATAGTAAGTAGAATTACTATAAAAATAAGATACCCCCATACTTTGTGTGTTAAAACACGATCGAGTTTTGTGCGCAAGTCTTTAGCTTGAGAGGCATCAATGGTTTGTCCTTTTTTAAGCGCATTGTTTATAAATTGGTAACGCTTAATGGTTTCTTTTTGCTGTAATCGTTTTAAATCGGCTTTACTTTTAGTTTTAAAACTTGCTATAGCATCAATTTCATTTCTATCGGTTTTTCCAAAGTTTACATCTTGAGTTATTACTAACCAAAGTTTATATATAAGCTGATTAGGAAATGCTTTTTGTAAATTTTCAAAATAATCTTTATCAATTTCAAAAGCATTTAAACAAGGTGTTATTGATAGATCTTTATAATTAGTAATTAGATCTTTTAAGGCATCAATACCTTCGTTTTTTCTAGTACTAATTAATGCGATTTTAGTTTGAAGCTGTTTTTCTAAGTAAGGAATGTCTAATGAAATACCTTTGTACTTCATACGGTCTGCCATGTTAATAACCAGCAGTGTAGGGATTTCTAAATCTTTAATTTGCGTAAAAAGAAGTAGATTTCGTTTTAAATTTTCAACATCACTTACAACAACAGCAACATCAGGAAAGTCCTTATCGTTTTTATTTAAAAGAAGCTCAATAACAACATTTTCGTCTAGAGAAGATGCGTTCAAACTGTATGTGCCAGGTAAATCAATAATATGGGCTTTTACTCCACGAGGTAATTTGCAAATACCTTCCTTTTTTTCGACGGTAATACCAGGGTAATTTCCAACTTTTTGGTTTAAACCGGTAAGGGCATTAAAAACAGATGTTTTTCCTGTATTAGGATTTCCTATTAAGGCGACGTTTATTTGCTTACTCATCTGCTTTTTCAATTAAAATATGAATAGCAGTTTCTTTTCTAATAGCTACATGCGATCCATTAATGTTTAAATACATAGGATCCTGAAACGGTGCTAATTGTACAAGTTCTACAGGATTACCCGGTAAACAGCCCATTTCTAGGAGTTTTAAAGGAATGTGAATAGATGAAACGTCAGTAATAATGGCACGTTCTCCTCGATTTAAATTGGCTAATGTATCTTGCAAGCTTATTTAGATTGATTTTAAAGAAACAAAAGTAATGTAAAATTTCAGCCTAAAAAAATTGTAGATAAAACTATTGCCTATATTCTTCTTTTAAAATTTTAATATCTTCAAGAAGTTTTTCAATATCCTCTGTGTTGGTGCCATCATAAAACCCGCGAATTTGACGTTTTTTATCAATAAGCATAAAGTTTTCGGTGTGTACCATATCAAAAGGGCCGCCATCTCCAAGAGTTTTAACAGCGAGATAACTTTTTCGAGCTAACTCGTAAATCTGTTTTTTATCACCCGTTACTAAATTCCATTTTTTATCATTAACACCTTTCTTTATAGCGTAACGTTTTAGTTGTGCCACCGAATCAATTTTTGGAGTTACAGAGTGGGACAATAACATAACTTCGTCATCATTTAAAATTGCTTTTTGTACATCGGCCATATGGTCTGTCATTATGGGGCAAATGGTTTGGCAGGTTGTAAAAAAGAAATCGGCCACATAAATTTTATCTTTATAATCGGCTTGAGTAATGGTTTTTCCATTTTGATTTGTAAGTGAAAAATCGGCTATTTTATGATACTTTTTTTGATATTGAATGGTGCTATCAACCAATTCGGTACTAACCATAGCGGGTTGGTAAATAGGTAGTGGTTGGTAAACATTTAAAGTGTTATATATTAGAGCTATAATAATGATGGAGATGATAGCAAAAACAATAGCGAATGTCTTGTAGCTTTTAAAAAAAGAAAGCATTTATATATAATTTACAGATTAATTATAAGATTCAATACAAAAATACGACACATAACTAATAAAGTAGTATTTTTAGTTGAAAAGAATTCTTTAAAAACACATAAAAATGAAAGTATATATTTTTCTAGTATGTTGCTTATATTCTATAAGTTTTTTTGGGCAAGACTTTGATAATACATTAAAATCTATAAGAGATTTAGAAGTAAAATCTGCTTCAAAAAAAATGCTACAAAAAGCAAATATTAATACCGGAAATTACGATGTAAAATATCACCGATTAGAGTTTACTCTAGATCCAGGTATTGCTTTTATCTCAGGAGATGTAACTACTTATCTTGAAGCCAAAGAGAATTTAAGTGAAGTTACTTTCGATTTAACAGATAACATGACGGTTTCACAAGTTACACAAAGAGGAAATACATTATCATTTACTCAGAATGCAAATGATGAATTGGTTATTACATTACCAGCTGTTCAAAATACAGGTGTTTTAGATTCTTTAACTATAAGCTATTCCGGTAACCCAGTAAGCTCTGGTTTTGGTTCTTTTGAACAAAGTCAACACGATGGAGATCCTATTGTGTGGACACTTTCTGAGCCTTACGGCGCAAAAGGTTGGTGGCCTTGTAAGCAAGACTTAAATGATAAAGCAGATTCTTTAGATGTTTACATCACAACACCTAGGTTTAATCCGTCTAATGAAGAATATATTGCTGTTTCTAATGGATTAGAACAAAGCCAGATTATTGATGGATTAAATAAAACCACTCATTTTAAACATCGTTATGCAATTCCTGCTTATTTAATAGCGATAGCTGTAACAAACTATAGCGTGTATTCGCATACGGTAGCAAATAATGGAAGTCCTTTTGATATAGTAAACTATGTGTATCCAGAAAGTTTAAGTACGGCGCAAACAAGTACTCCAATTACGGTTGAAATAATGAATTTGTTTTCTAATTTATTTGAAACATACCCTTTTGCTAATGAAAAATATGGTCATGCGCAATTTGGTTGGGGAGGAGGTATGGAACATACAACAGTTTCATTTATGGGTAGTTTTAATCGTAATTTAATTGCTCATGAGTTGGCGCATCAATGGTTTGGAAATAAAATTACCTGCGGCAGCTGGAAAGATATTTGGCTTAATGAAGGTTTTGCAACCTATTTATCTGGGCTAACCATTGAAAATATTGACGGTAATGCGGCTTTTACAACATGGAAAAAACAACGTAACACCTCTATAACCTCTTTTACTGGTGGTACTGTATATCTTTCAGATACAGACACAACAAGTGTAGGTAGAATATTTAGTAGCAGATTAAGTTATAATAAAGGTGCTATGGTTTTGCATATGCTAAGAAAGAAAATAGGGGATACCAATTTTTTTCAAGGTATTAAAAATTATTTAAGCAATACGAATCATGCCTATGATTATGCTAAAACAGAAGATTTTATTCCTATTATGGAAGCAGCAAGTGGTGAAAATTTAACCGAGTTTTTTAACGATTGGTTATATAAAGAAGGCTATCCTAGTTACAATATTGAATGGAATCAACCTTCGGATAGCCAAGTACATATTCAAATTTCTCAAACACAAAGTAATCCTTCAGTATCTTATTTTGAAGCTCCAGTACCTTTAAGACTTACAGGAACTTTAGGCGAAACACTAGATATTACATTAAACAATACGACGAATCAAGAAGATTTCCTTAATTCGGTGAATTTTACAGTAGCTTCAGTTGAGTTTGATCCTGAGGCAGATTTAATTTCAAAAAACAATACAGTAACACTTGCAACTAATAAATTTGAACTTGAGAGAAGCATTCTTTTGTATCCAAATCCTGCGCAAGAGAATGTAATTATTTCAAAACCAGGTAGTATAGGGGTTAATGAAATAAAGATATTTAACGTATTTGGACAATTATTATATCAATCAAAGTGGTTAGAAAAAGTTAATATAACTCCATTTTCTTCGGGAGTTCTTTTCGTGCAATTACATACAACACAGGGTGTAATTAATAAATCGGTGTTAAAAAACTAGCTATTAATTTTAATAAGTTTTCTAAATGATGTGAAAAGCTTACTTTTGTGCGATTATAAAAAATTATAGATGTCAGTATTTTTAATAAAAGGAGCTCAATTGTTGTTGAGCCTATCAATATTAGTTGTTTTACACGAATTAGGTCATTTTATACCAGCTAAATTATTTAAAACACGCGTTGAAAAATTTTACTTATTTTTTGATGTAAAGTTTTCATTATTTAAAAAGAAAATAGGAGAAACCGTTTACGGTATAGGTTGGTTGCCATTAGGAGGTTATGTGAAAATTTCTGGAATGATTGATGAGAGTATGGATACCGAGCAAATGGCTCAAGAGCCACAACCATGGGAATTTCGTTCTAAACCAGCATGGCAACGATTAATTATTATGTTGGGTGGTGTAACAGTTAATTTTATTTTGGCTTTTGTAATTTATATTTTTATAGTTTTTGCTTGGGGAACTAGTTATAGCACAAAAGATGATATTAAATATGGCTATGGTATTACTAAAACCATGGAGGATATAGGATTTAAACAAGGCGATAAAATTGTTAGTGCAGATGGTGTCCCTATAGAAGAAATATCTAGTATTAATTCTAACTTAATGTTTAGAACCATTAAGTCTATTAAAGTTGAACGTCAAGACGGAAATACTGTAGATATAGCTATACCAGAAAATATTGGGACTACCATGTTTGAAAATGGAGACACTAGCGCTTTTACAGCCAGATCTCCATTTGTTTTAGATTCTATAGTGCCTGATTTTCCTGGTGAAAAAGCTGGCTTATTAAAAGGCGATAAAATTGTTGCAGTAGAAGGGAATAAAGTAAGCTATAATACAGATTATAATTATTTTATAAAAAATAGAAATACAGAAAAGGAAACCGTTAAACTTACTATTGAAAGAGATCATACATTAAAAGAAGTAATAGTTACTCCAGATAAAGACTCAAAAATAGGAGTGGTTTTACAACCTACCGATAAAGATTATATTACTTATAATCATAAAGATTACTCTTTTACAGAAAGTGTAAGTAAAGGACTTTCATTAGGGTATTGGACTATTGTTGATTATTTTGCTCAATTTAAATACATATTCACAAAAAAGGGAGCTTCACAATTAGGAGGTTTTGCTGCTATAGGGAAAATGTTTCCTCCAACATGGGATTGGGGTGCTTTTTGGGGTTTAACAGCCTTTCTATCTATAATGTTAGGTGTTTTAAACTTATTGCCAATACCTGCTTTAGATGGCGGACACGTTATGTTTTTACTTTACGAAATGGTATCTGGAAGAAAGCCTGGAGACAAATTTATGGAGTATGCACAAATGGTAGGATTCTTTATTTTAATAGGGTTAGTTTTATTTGCAAACGGGAATGATATTTTTAAAGCAATTTTTAATTAATTTTTTTAAAAAATGTTTGTGGTAATTAAAAAAACTTATATATTTGCGCTCGCTAAGGCGAAATTAATATTCCTTCTTAGCTCAGTTGGTTAGAGCATCTGACTGTTAATCAGAGGGTCCTTGGTTCGAGCCCAAGAGAAGGAGCAAAAAAAGTTCAACAGAAATGTTGGACTTTTTTGTTTTTATATACTTTCCTAGATTATAGTTACCAATAGTTCATTAATTATATTTTACTTCAAATACTGATTAATCAAGTTTTTTCAAAAAAAAGGTTGCACATAAGGTTGCAGTCCAAATTAAAAAGGTTGCAGTTTTTCTAATGTAATTAAATCACTAAAATTTAAAAATATGAATACACATAAAATAAATATCTTCTAGTAGAACAAGACAAGATCGTTATGGTAAGGTTGTACAAAAGAAGATTAGTTTAGAAACGGAGAGGTTGAAAGGAAGTGGTTAGTTTCCTTCTTTCCCAATCTCATCTATTTCATCTTTTGGTTTTTTTCTTAACCATTTATTTGAATATTTGAAAAAGATATAAGCTAAAAAGGCTGCTAATACAAGAGCTGTTAAAACTTCAAACTTTTCAATTGTACTAGTTTTGTGAAGTCTACCGTTAAGTAAACCCATTATGTTTCCAATAACTCTAAAAACACAAAAAATTCCTAGTAAGCGGAAGAAATAAGCTAAAATTTTTTACCCATAATAATATTAATTGTTACAATTGCTTTCGTAAAACTTTATAGCTTCCAAAACGTTTTCTTTAGTATAAATATCATTATTTATTTTAGAAACTAATTTTGGGCAATCCTTAAAATATTTTGGAGCAACTTTTCTAAAACCTTTATGGAAACCAAAACTACTTGCAATTCTAACAGGGACTTTTTCATTATTTCTTATTGCATATAAAAAATTAAAACTACCACCTGACATTCCATACATCCCAAATCCATTACTCATAAATACAGATTCATTATAATTATAGAGGGTAATTTTATCACCTTCAAACACAGGTTGCATTAGCTTATAATCTTTATGTTTCCCTTTGTTGAATTTTAATGGGGTGTATACAAATCTATGTGTGTGATTTATAGTAGAAATATGCACACTATCAATTTCTTTGCCCATATAAACTTTGAATTTTTTGGAATTATGTTTAATTCTAAGTCCTTTAAGACCCATTCTCATTTCACCTTGTAGTACAGTGTTGTTTTTAAGAAATACGGTTGCATTATTAGTAACAATGGTTTGACCAAAAAAAGAAATGGTTATAAGAAAGAAGTAGATAAAAAATATTTTTTTCATTGGATAAAATTGAGGTAATAAATTAAAACAGTAAAAACTCAGTGTTTAAGCTTAGCATATAGCTTTTAATCTTGTTTTCTTTTGATAATCCAATCCAGCCAGCCTTACCTTGAAAATACAGTTTTAAATTATCAGATAATTTATAACCAAGCATCACGTTCATCCTAATATCTAGTTTGTTTTTAGCATCAATTTCCTCACTATGGTTAACTAAATAAGCTAAACCGCCACCAATCCCTAAAAATAAATTGTAATTTCTGCCAAACTCATTAATAATGGTTGTATTTAATTCAATATAGTCTAAATCAATGGTGTAAATATTGTCTTTGTACCCATTGGTTACGTATTCTGCATTCATTGAAAGATAATTTTCTTCATTTTTAAAAAATAGGAGTTTTGATATACCTACTTGAAAACCTGAAGTGTATTCAAAGGAGTCATTACCTTGTCCTGCACCTCCACCTGTATATAAAATAAGCTCACCATTTGGTGCGTAAGCATTAGAGATTCCATAACCAAATTTTAAACCAAAGGTTTTGTCTTGTGAAAATAGGTTGTTAGATAAAGAAAAGGTTGCTAATAAAACTAATAGTATAGGTTTTTTCATAAAGGAAACTTTATTTCATAATCAAATATAGAAAATTAATGTAGGTAAAGTAGTTGAAATTAGAAGTTTTAAATCAGGAATTTATTTAGCTAAATCTTCTTGAGATAAACTACTATCCTTTCTTAATTTTCTCAAATGCTTTCCAAAAGCCTGTATGTATTTCTGGCCTTTAGATTTCACCAGTCTAAATTCCGCTTTACCTAGTTATGGTTTTACAGAAGATGAAATTGGTATAGCTTAGAATGCTTAATAATAGTGAATTCCAAAAAAGTATTAATTATGAGTTTGGGTTCCATTTTAATTATGAAAATTTTTATTTTAGTATTTAAAATGCTGCCCTTTGGTCAACAAGAATATGATAACGGAAAAACAGGTATTGAATATTTCTCATCAGAAAAAATATCTAATGTAAATGTTGAAGGTTAAAATAAAGTCTGTAACTTTTAAATTTGTTATTTAAACTAAACTAAGCGAAATTCAATTTATATATGAGACACAGAACTTTATCATTAAAAGCCGTATTTAAAATAGTCATTACCCTTTTATTAACTTTATTGTTAGAAAACCTAAATGCCCAAACTTTAGCATTTCCAGAAGCTACTGGTTTTGGTAGGTATACTACAGGGGCAAGAGGATACGTAAACCCTCAAATTTATTTAGTAACCAATTTAAACGATAGTGGGGCAGGATCATTTCGTGATGCTGTTAGTCAAGAAGGGCGTTTTGTTATATTTAAAGTAGGAGGCATCATTAATTTGCAATCTCAAATTGTAGTAGCAAAAAACACTACAATTGCAGGGCAAACTGCCACAGGAGAAGGTATTGTATTGGCGGGTCCAAGAGTAACATTTACTGGAGCAAGCAATACTATTTCTCGATATATTCGTATTCGTTATGTTGGAGGAGCTAAAAATCAAGATGCATCTGGTTTATCAAATGGCGCTAACATGATTTTTGATCATATGACAGTTACTTGGGGAACAGACGAAGTGTTTTCTATTAATTGGGATGGAAAAGGCACAAGTCCCGATAATATAACTATACAAAATTCTATTATTGGCCAAGGATTACACCGTCATAATCATTCAGCAGGAGGTTTAATGCAACCATCAGATGGTAAAATAAGTTTAATTGGAAATTTATATATAAGTAATAAAACTCGTAACCCAAAAGTAAAAGGCATTAATGAGTTTGTAAATAATGTGGTTTATAATTGGGGAAACTATGGTAATACATATGGGCATACAGAATCAGGAGACGCCTATATTATGGGAGGTGATTCGGCAGGAACTTCAGAAGTAAACATCATCAATAATTATTTTATTGGTGGGCCTCATACCAATAACTCATTATCTACACCTTTTAATAGAGGTAATTCCAATTTCTTTTTATATGGCTCTGGTAATTATTTTGATAATAATAAAAATGGGACATTAGATGGAACTTTAGTTTCAGAAGATTTAACAGGCTATCCTACAGGTAACGTTTCTAGTCTTCAATTATCTCCTTATGATTATCCTGTTAAAAACGCATCATTAACGGCACAAGAATCTTTTGATAAAGTAGTGCTAGATGTAGGAGCGTCTTATCCTAGGAGAGACCAAGTAGATAGCTTAATGATAGATAATTTAGTATCAAAGGGTACTGAAGCTTTTTATGTTTATAGAGAAACCGATTTACCATTTATTAACGGTGGTTTAGGTCATGTATATGCAGCTCCCTCTCCTTTAGATACAGATAATGATGGTATGCCTGATGCTTGGGAAGATAATAATGGTTTAAATAAAAATAATGCTTCTGATGCCTTAGCAGTAAGTATCACAAATTCTCCTTATTTAAATATTGAAGTTTATATAAATGGATTGGTTAATGAGACGCCACCAGAATTTATTATTCCACCATCAAATGTCAATTTTACTAATTTAGTTTCTACAGATAATCCTTCAAGTTCATTAACTGTTAATTGGAGTGATATTGCAAATAACGAAGATAATAACATTATAGAACGTTCAATAGATGGTAGTAACTTTATTGTTATAGGAACACTAGGTGAGAATAGCACGAGTTTTAATGATACAGGCTTAGTGCCAAATACTAAGTATTACTATCGAGTTAAGGCTACTAATAGTAGCGATTCGTCTGCATATAGTGAAGTAAAATCAGTTACAACACCACTAGCACCATCAGATGTTGTTCCTCAAAAAATGGTAGGATATTGGCCCTTTAATGAAGCGCCTTTAGACGGACAACAAGTAACAGACAATACAGCTTATGAAAATCATGGAATATTAGACTCTAATTTTGACAATGCAAGTGTCAGAGTTTTAGGAAAAATAGGGAATGCGTTAGATTTCTCAACGTCAAATGATGCGACTTATATGGTTAGTATTTCTAATCAAGATCAAATCTATTTTGATGAAAGTTCTTTTAGTATTTCATTTTGGATGCAAGCGACACCTTCTTTATTGCCACAAGGGTCTAATAGTGTTTATTTATTATGTAAAGGTTCTTTTGGTACAAATACTTCAACAGGCAGTACAGGTAAGCGATATAATATAGAGTTTAAGGGCGGTCAATTTCGTTTTGCTGTAGATGACAATGTGACTAAAAAAGAATTATCAAGCGATGGGGCTCCTTTTTTTACAGGTAATTGGGAGCATGTCGTTGTTATGAGAGATGTAACTGCACATAAGTTACGAGTTTATTTAAATGGGGTTTTTATAAAAGATCTTGATGAAACAGGGGTTACAGGTATTGCTGAAGTAAGCGATTTTATTTTAGGAAACATAGGTGAACTGGAGTTGTTAAACGGTACAAGCCCTGCGCCTTATAAAGGGAAATTAGACGAACTTAAAGTCTTTAATCATGCGTTAAGTGCTTCAGATGTAACGACTTTATATCAAAATAGTTTAAGTAGTAAAGAGTTTAATTACAATAAAAATGATATTAAAGTATATCCTAATCCTATTAATAATCAAATAAACATAAAAATTCCTGCTTATAATAAACCTTATTTAACAACAACTTTAAAAGATGTAACAGGTAAAGTAATTATTAAAGAAAAACTTAATGTATATAAAAACGGTCATTTTGTTTTAAATATTGCAAATAAAAAATTATCCGGTATTTATATCCTCAATATTTTTGGAGAAAATTTAAATATGAATTTAAGAATAGTAGCAGATTAGAAAGAGATTTTTTAATGTTTGAGTCTCATTAAAATGTGATATAACCATAATGAAATTAAACCAGAGATGTTAACTTCTCTGGTTTTTTTTAAGGGTGATGGTCTGGTTTTATTTGTTTTTAAAAATGCTTCAAAGACGTATACATTCCTAAATACGTACCAACAAAACCACCTGCTTTATTTGTACTTAATATAGAAGCATCAATTTTATTACCTAATAACACCCAAGGTTCATCTTCTTGCGTTTTGTAATAAAAATTATAAAAACGTTTATCTCCTTCAACTTTTAAAAACAAGTTTTCTGTGTTTTTGTTAAGTTCTTTTTTTGCAATAATATTAGGTTTACTAGCATCTACAGGACCAGCATTTTTTTCTATAAACACTTCGGGATTACCATTTTTATTTAAACGTTTTCCAATTAATAAATAAAAATCTTCATTTTGAAATGCTACCAAGCCTGCCGTTTGTAAAGTATCTGTAACAGTATAAGAAAGCTTTGTAGACGCTTTAAATTGTAAATGCTGTTGTCGCCTTCCTATAAACGAATAGTTTGTTTTTGTATGTATAGATTCTGTTCTAGGTTTTATAAGTAAATTGTCGCCATCTAGTTTGTACCATGCTTCTATAGGCGTTCTTATATAATTCCATTTAAAGTCTAAGGTCTCTTCATTAAAACCATCATAAGATACAAAATTACCACTTGTAGGCGTTGTTGTTTCTTGTGCTGCTGGTAAATTTGGTTTTTTATGTAAAACGGGTATCGGTTTTTTGCCACCAACAACTGTTGGCCAACCATTTTCCCAGATTAAGGGCATTAAAAAGGTTTCTCTACCTGTATTATACAAATCGTCTTCGTACGGTCTGCAACCTAAAAATACAGTCCACCAATCGCCATTAGGAAGTTCTACAAAATCGGCATGTCCTGTTGATGAAATAGTGTTTGATCGGTTAGCATCTAAATGACGCTGTGTTAATATCGGGTTGTTTTCATAACTTACATAAGGGCCAAAAACAGCTTTACTTCTAAACACCACCTCAGAATGATTATTTCCTGTGCCTCCTTGTGCACAAATTAAATAATAGTAACCGTCTTTTTTAAAAACGTGAGGCGCTTCAATCCAAACAGGTTTTATGCCCATGCTAGTACCACCATTTACTATCAATTTAGAGTTACCAATAACTTTTTCATTTTCAAGATCATATTCAAATATATAAATAGCGCGGTGCCCTTCATGTTTTGAAATATTATTTGGAGGAACACCATTATGGGTAATGTATACTTTACCATCATCATCAAAAAACAGATCGGGGTCTATGCCTTCAACTTCAGGTAAATATATAGGATCTGACCATGGACCTGCTGGGTTTTTAGCTGTTACAATAAAGTTGCCTCCTCCAGCAACGTTTGTACAAATAACATAAAACGTACCATCATGATACCTAATAGTTGGGGCAAACAGACCTTCAGATACATTTAAACCACTAAAATCGGCTTGTTCTTTACGTGTAATAACGTGTCCTATTTGTTGCCAATTAACAAGGTCTGTACTTTCAAAAATAGGGATACCAGGGAAGTATGAAAACGATGAGTTTATGAGGTAAAATTTACTATTCGCATAGCAAATACTTGGGTCTGGATAGAACCCCGATAAAATGGGGTTTAAATAGTTGTCATCTGATTTAGAAATAGATTTGAATGTGTCATCTTTTCCTTGGTAATTAAACCAAAAAAAAGTAGTATATTCATTGCTTGCAACCGATTGCTTAGAGTTGGAAATTTTTTTACAGGAAAAGAATAAAGTTAATAAACTTAGAATAGATAAAGTTTTGAAAAAACCAGTAGAAAAAATGCGCATATCTTGTTTGTTTAATTGGTAATTTAAATATAAAATATCTTTTCTTCAAAAGATGTATATTTGATTAATTTTTTAGAATATAAATGAAAGAGCATACAGAGGTTACTATATATGATATTGCAAAGAAACTAAATTTAGCTACTTCTACTATTTCCAGAGCATTAAAAGATCATTCTAGTATTAGTAAAAAAACTATTGAAAAAGTTAAAAATACGGCTGAAGAAATGGGATATCGCCCCAATAATCTAGCGGCTAGTTTACGAAATAAAAAAACCAAAACAATAGGTGTTTTAGTTCCTACTATTGAACAAGCTTTTCTTTCATCATTAATTAGTGGTATTGAAATTACAGCAAAAAAGGCAGGGTATAATGTTATTATTGTTCAGTCGCATGATTCTTATAAAGGCGAAGTAGACTTAGTTAAGTCATTATATAATAATAGGGTTAGTGGTGTTATTTGTTCCTTAGCTATGGAAACAAAAGATACGTCGCATTTTCAATTATTTATAGATAGTAATACACCTTTGGTTTTTGTTGACAGAGTTCCAAAAGAAGAATTTAATACATATAAAGTTATAATTGATAATTATGATGCTGGTTATAAAGCAACGAAACATCTTATTTCTCAAGGATGTAAACGAATAGCGCATCTGGCTGCAGGCTCGGAATTTAGTATTTATTACGAAAGAAAAAAGGGGTATTTAGCTGCTTTAAAAGAATTTAATCTTCCTATTGAAGACGAACTTATAGTTAAACTTAAAGGAATAACTTTAGAAGAGGCAGCCGAGGCAACAAACAAACTACTTGATTTAAAAAATCCGCCTGATGGTATATTTGCTCCTGGTGATATTTTAGGAGTTAGTGCCATACAATGCGCAAAAAAAAGATGCATTAACGTGCCAGGTGATTTAGCAGTAATAGGTTTTAATAACGACCCAATTTCACAAATTATAGAACCTCATTTGTCAACAATTACAAATCCAGGCTCAAAAATGGGGCAAGCTTCAGCAGATATTATTTTAAAAACTTTAACCTCTAAAGAAAAAGTTGAGGTTAAAGAAACAAGAGTGCTAAACACTGAAGTTGTAGTTAGAGAATCTTCTTTAAGGAAATAAAATAACACTTACTATTTTACAAACCTGTAGCCAGTAAGTGTCATTCTATTTTTTTGTTTTATAAATTATATTTATTCAGTTTCAAAAGGTGATGCTGGTAAGCCTTCTTTGTTGTATAAATTAGGGTTATCAGGGTTGTCTGCCCATGCATAACGTACATATTTAGGATTTGGAACATCTTCGCTAGAAACAATTACTTTATTATCTTCTATTTTAGCTTCTGCCCAAACAAAGTTTTTATCATCACCAGCAATTGCAAATTCACTTAATGCATCTCCATCACTGGCAATTAATCCGCTACCAAGATGCGTGAATGAAAGCATTATTTTGTTTCCTTGTATTTCATGGTCTTTGTATATAGGTCCAGAATAAACTATGTCTTCATCGTAAGCTAATTTTAATCCAGCTAAAGCCATACGCTCTCCTACATCTTTTTTATTATCTGGATGAATATCATTCCATTCTCCTAAATCAATATTAACAGTCATTGCCGTATTTGGGATAGCAAGTGCTTTTAATTGAGACTTTCTAAGTTGTGCCCAACTACTTTCAGAGGGTAAATAAGATACATCCATGAAATTTGGAAGCTGTGCGTAAATAAAAGGTAATTCAGGATTATTAAACTCATACCTCCAATTGTTTATTAAGGCTTTTAAATAGCCTTCGTATTTTTTTGGGTGCCAGCCATTACTTTCACCTTGATACCAAATTACCCCTTTTAAAGGATATTGAGTAAAAGGTGCAACCATTGCATTAAAAAGGGCTGTAGGTTCGTCCTGTAAATTTATTTTTCTAATTTTTTCTTTTTTATCATTTGAAGACGTAACCTTCTGTGGTTTAAAAACATCTCCAACCTTATAACTCCAATAGCCTTTTAGATTGACAGTGTCTTTTTCTGTAAAAATATAATAGGGTTTATTGGTAACAAAACCACCCTTGCCTGAGTTATTGGTAACACGAATAACAAACGTGTTTTTTCCAGCTTTTAAAAGGTTTTCAGGAACGGTATATCGTCTTTGTGGGTATTGGTATGATGTTTCACCAACCAGTACTCCGTTAATGTATAATTTATCAGCATCTACAATTCTGCCAAGAAAAACCCGTGCTTTTTTGCCAACCATAGATTCTGGAATGTCTATTTCTTTACGATACCAAACAACACCGTTTAAATCTTTAATTCCTTGATCTTCCCAATATCCTGGAATATTAATGCGTCGCCATTTTTTTGGTGTAAAATTTACATCATACCATTTCTTTTCTCCAATTAAACCTTTGTCTGTTATTTTTGAAGACACTGGTATATTTGGAAACGCTATTTTTTGATTATTAACAAAGACCGTATCTTTATTTTCTTCAATTATTTTTTGAATATTGGGATAGTTTTTAAATCCTTCTTCTGAAATCCAAGCTTCAATAAGAGTACCTCCAACACTAGCATTAATGAGCCCAATAGGGATATGATACTTTTTATATATTTTTTTAGCAAAAAAATAAGCAACGGCCGAAAAAGGTCTTACTTCTTCTCCAATAGCTTTTTGCCATTTTCCACCTTTTAAATCTTCTTTTTTACCTGATATACTCGTGGTTTTAGGAACCTTATAATGGCGTATTTCTGGATAATTAGCTGTGGCAATTTCATTGGCATAAATAACATCATGTCTATATAATTGATGTTCCATATTTGATTGTCCAGAGCAAAGCCAAACATCACCAATTAAAATATCTTTTATTTCAATGCTATTTTTTCCAGAAAGCATCATTACATAGGGGCCACCAGCTTTCATTTTAGGAAGCTTTAAACTCCAAGTTCCTCCATTAGAAGCTTTGGTTCTGTATTTTTTATTATTGAAATGAACGGTTATTTTTTCATTTGGACTCGCCCATCCCCATAAAGGAATTTTTGTATCTCTTTGTAAAACAACGCCATCACTAATTAATCTAGGTAGCTTAATTTGGGCAATTAAACCAGAAGGTTGAATTAAGAGTAAGGCAACAATTAAAACTTTTAATTTATTCATTTTTAAAAATTATTTTACGTTAACTAAAATTTCAGACATTTTAGAAGTACCCAATTCAAAGCTTCGTTTCATTGGGCTAGAACCTCCTATATAAATTTTAAATGCACCAGATTCAATAGTTCTAGTGCCGTCATTTTTTACAATTTCAAAATCTTTAGGTGTTAACTCAAATGCTATTTTTTGAGAGCTTCCTGGTTCTAGTGTAATGCGTTTTGTATTGATTAGTTGAAAGTTTGGAACATGAACGGATGCTTCAATATCTGAGATGTAAACTTGTACAATTTCATCAGATTTTACAGTCCCCGTATTTGTTACAGACACTTCAACGGTAAGATTTTCTTCTTTTGAAATAGTAGGAGATGATACCTCAATATTGCTATATTTAAAAGTAGTGTAACTTAACCCAAAACCAAATGGATAAAGCGGATCTATATTCATGTATTTGTAAGTTCTTCCTGTCATTGCATAATCATCAAAGGCTGGCAATTGGTCTAATGATTTTGGAAATGTAATTGGTAATCTTCCTGATGGAGACACATCTCCAAATAGAATATCGGCAACAGCAGTTCCGCCTTCTTCACCAGGATACCATACAAATAAAACAGCATCAGTTAATGCTTCTACTTCTGCAAGATTAATAGGGCTACCTCCTGTAATTATGGCTATAATTGGTTTTTTGTTATCAGGGTTTTTGTCAACTGTCTCTCTTAATTCTTTTAAATAATTAATTTGATTTTCAGGTAAATTATAATCTAAACGGTCTCCAGCTGTATTAGAATCAATAGAATCTCCTTCTTCGCCTTCTAACTGACTTGAAACACCCAATACAGCAATAGTAACATCACTAGTTGCTGCGTTACCTGTGGCATAGTTTATAGGGTTTATAGATGGTTTGTTAAGCATAGTTCCTAATCTAAATTGTAATTGACTTGTAGGGCTTATGGCATTACTAATGCCTTCTACAATAGTTACCATATTAGAATTTATTCCATAATAATTGCCTAAAAGAGTTTCTATATTAGCAGCATTTGGACCTGTTACAAAATATTTCGAAAGGTCCTTTTTTAAAGGTAAAACTCCATTGTTTTTTAAAAGCACGATGCTTTTTTGAGCCACTTCTTTAGATAAGGCTCTATGAGCTTCGTTATTTACAACATCTAATTTAATAGCATCATAAGGATTACTGCCCTTAGTATCAAAAAGCCCTAATTTAAAACGTGTTTTTAATAAAATGATTAGTTGTTCATCAATATCTTTTTCGGTAATTACCCCTTCTTTAATAGCATCACCTAAAGCAGTATATGTAACTCCACAGTTTAAACTAATACCACTTTTTATAGCTAAGGCAGCAGCTTCAGCAGGCGTTTTTACGCGACCATGCCCACCTTCATTTTTTTGATTATGCAAATCAACTAAAGCCCAACAGTCTGTTACTACATGACCTTTAAAATTCCATGTGTTTCTTAAGACATCAGTAATTAAATAATTATTAGTACAACACGGCTCACCATTTGTACTATTGTAAGCACACATAACAGCTTCTACATTAGCATCTATTAAAGCTTGGAAAGCGGGTAGGTAGGTTTCCCATAAATCTTTCTGGTTTACTTTTGCATTAAATTCATGTCTTAGTTTTTCAGGCCCACTGTGAACTGCAAAATGTTTAGCACAAGCAGCTGTTTTTAAGTAATTGGGATTATTTCCTTGTAAACCTTTTACAAATGATACTCCTAAAATAGACGTTAAATAAGGATCTTCTCCATAGGTTTCTTGTCCGCGACCCCAACGAGGATCTCTAAAAATATTGATATTAGGTGTCCAGAATGTTAAGCCGTTATATCTATTATGATAACCTTTTTTATTTGTAGCATTATAAATGGCTCTGGCTTCATCTGAAATTGCCGAAGAGACTCTAAATGCTAAATCTGCATCAAAGGTTGCTCCTAAACCAATTGCTTGGGGAAAAACGGTTGCAGCACAAGATCTACCTACACCATGCAGTGCTTCGTTCCAATAATCATATGCAGGAATGTTTAGTCGTTTAATTTCGGGCGTACCATTCATCATTTGCTCAATCTTTTCTTCAAGGGTTAATCTTGATATTAAATCTTGAACACGTTCATCTATAGAGAGTGATGTATTGTAAAAAGCTAACGTATCATTTTTTTTAATTTCTATATTAATATTATCATCAGGTAGATTGTTTTTTTTGGTTTCACAAGAACTGACACAAATAAAGAAGATGATAATTATGGTATTTAGTATTAAATTTCTCATGATAGTTGGCGGTGTTTATTTAGTTATAAGTTTTGATAAATACATAATATTTATCAAATATTTTTATTTTCAAATGGATTGTTATAGTTTTACGCAACCGATTGCAAATTAAATAATATTTCTTATCTTCACAATTAATTATAGTAGATATTGTGAAATATTTATTTATGGGTATATTTTTATTTAAAAAAGGAAATAACTGTAAGAATAGCTGAATTAATTTTTATGAAGAGATTAGAGTTAAAAAAATATTATTTAGTGTTGTTGTTTTTATTTCTATTGTGTTTCAATGCGTTTGCTAACGATGGTTATAAATTATGGATGCAATATAGTTTTATTCAGAATGAAAATATAAGACATTCTTATCAATCAAATATTCAAAAACTAGTTCCTTTAGGAGATTCAAAAACGATTGAAATAGCTTTAAATGAATTAGAATTAGGATTAAATGGCATGCTTGGATCGAAGTGTTTGCTAATTAAAAGTGAAAACATAAAAAACAGTTTGGTTTTTGGTAATAAAGAAAACTTAAGTCAAGATGTTATTCAACTTTTAGAAGATGAATTCAATCAAATAAATAATGAAGGATTCATTATTAAATCTTTTTCTGTAAAAGATAAAAAACAGCTCGTAATAACAGGAAAAACGGATGTTGGTGTTTTATACGGTGTATATCATTTTTTAAGATTGATACAAACCCATCAATCTATTGAAAATTTAAGCATTGCCGATTCACCAAAGCTTAAAATTAGAGTTTTAAACCATTGGGATAATTTAGATAGAACGGTAGAAAGAGGGTATTCGGGATCCTCAATTTGGGATTGGCACCGCTTACCAGATTATATAGACCAACGTTATATAGATTATGCTCGAGCTAACGCATCTATAGGAATTAATGGAACTGTTTTAAATAATGTAAATGCTAATGCTTTAATATTAACGTCTCAATATTTAGATAAAGTAAAGGCTTTGGCAAATGTTTTTAGACCTTACGGAATAAAAGTATATCTCACGGCTCGCTTTTCTGCACCTATTGAAATAGGAGGATTACAAACGGCCGATCCATTAGATATTAATGTGATTAAATGGTGGCAAGATAAAACAGCCGAAATCTATAAAGCAATACCTAATTTTGGTGGCTTTTTGGTAAAAGCAAATTCTGAAGGGCAACCAGGACCGCAAAATTACGATAGAAATCATGTAGATGGTGCTAATATGATGGCAGAAGCTTTAGCGCCTTTTGGAGGCATTGTTATGTGGAGAGCCTTTGTGTATTCAGAACACGATGTAACCGATAGAGCAAAACAGGCATACGCTGAGTTTGTGCCTTATGATGGACAATTTAAAGACAATGTACTTGTTCAAGTAAAAAATGGAGCCATCGATTTTCAACCTAGAGAACCTTTTCACCCTATGTTTGGAGCCATGCATAAAACACCTTTAATGATGGAGTTTCAAATAACACAAGAGTATTTAGGGCAAAGTACACATGCTGTGTTTCTTCCAAAATTATATGAAGAGGTTTTGCAATCAGATACCTATAGAAAAGGAAAAGGGTCTACAATTGCTAAAGTTATTGAAGGCACACTTAATAATAAAAAACTAACTGGTATTGCTGGAGTTAGCAATATTGGAAGTGATAGAAATTGGACGGGACATGTATTTTTGCAAGCCAATTGGTATGGCTTTGGGCGATTAGCATGGAATCCATATTTGAAATCTGAAGATATCGCAAATGAATGGATACGTGAAACATTTACTAATAATGAAGATTTTGTGATACCTGTAGAAGAGATGCTGCTTAATTCTAGAGAAGCTGTTGTTAATTATATGACACCTTTAGGTTTGCATCATATTATGGCAACAGGTCATCATTATGGTCCTGGACCTTGGGTTTCTAATTTATCAAGACCAGAATGGAATCCTGTTTATTACCATAAAGCAGATAATGACGGTATTGGTTTTGATAGAACTCTAACAGGAAGTAAAGCAACGGCACAATACGCACCTCAAGTTGCAAGTATATTTAATAATATTGAAACTTGTCCAGAAGAATATTTATTATGGTTTCATCACCCTTCATGGGATTATAAATTGAAGAATGGTGAAACCCTATGGAATGGGATAGCATTAAAATATCAAGAAGGTGTAAATCAAGTAGAATCTATGGTTAAAACGTGGGATATGCAACAAGGTTGTGTTGATCATCAACGTTTTGAAGAAATAAAAATGTTATTAAACATTCAATATAAAGAAGCTAAATGGTGGCGAGATGCTTGCTTATTATATTTTCAACAGTTCTCTAAAAAGGAACTGCCCAAAGGCGTTCAAAAACCCACACAAACATTAGACTATTTTGAATCTTTAAATTTTCCTTTTGCCCCTGGAAATTAAATACTAAATGAGACTTATTTAAAACTTAAAACAATTAAAAAAATATGAGTAAAATAATAAAATGGACTGTGCTAGTTGTTTTAGTCTTTTTTTTAGCTTGTAGTAAATCAGGAGATGATCCTGAAGTATCTGAAAAACCAACACCTACAACACCAACTCCCGATCCTACAACACCTACAACAACATTACAGGAAGCTGCTAATTTTCCTATTGGAAATATTGTTTCAGCAAGTCAATTATCATCTAGTAGTGATTTTGATTTTAAAACTTTGTTAAACAAAGAATTTAATAGTATTACTGCTGGTAATGATATGAAAATGTATAAATTTTTTATAGCTCCTGATACTTATGATTGGAGTTCAGGAGATGCTATTGTTACTTATGCAAAAGAAAACGGATTACGGGTTCATGGGCATACATTAATTTGGCATCCTTCATATGCTATTCCAGATTGGTTAGAAAATTTTGCAGGGACGGATACTGAGTTTGAAGCGCATGTAGAAGCCTATATTAAAGCTGCAGTATCTCATTTTGCTGAAGCAACTTTTGCCGACGGTACTCCTGTTGTTGAAAGTTGGGATGTGGTTAACGAAGCATTTACTTCAGATGCAGAAGCCGCTCCTTTTTATAAAAGAATTGGGCCTGATTATGTTGAAAAATGTTTTAAATGGGCACGTGAAGCCGATGATAAAGTGAAGTTGTTTTATAACGATTATAACCTATGTAGCGATAGTTCTAAAGCAGATAAAGTTATAAATATGGTTAATGATTTTAAAGCAAATTCAGTACCCGTTGATGGCATTGGCCTGCAAATGCATATAGATTATCAGTATCCTAATTTAGAATCCTTAAAATCGAATGTAACTAAATTAGCAGATACGGGGCTTTTAATCCATTTTTCTGAAGTAGATATGACTGTAAATAAAGATAAAGTTTTAACTAGTTTAACCACAGCAAGGTCTAATGCTCAAAAAGAAAGATATAAACAAGTTGCAATTATATATAAAACGATTCCAGAAGCACAACAATTTGGAATTACATTTTGGGGTATGAGAGATACCGATAGTTGGCTGTTAGATTTTCATAATAATCAAAACGAATGGCCTTTATTATTCGATTCAGATTATAACTATAAACCGGCTTATTTTGGCTTTTTAGATGGCTTAACTAATTAATATTAGCATAAAAATGAAAATAATAAAACTCTTTTTAGCTGTTATATCTATATTACTGTTAGTAAATAGCTGTAAAAAAAATATTGAAGAAAAAACAATCAAACCTAGTTTAAATAACGCTTATAAAGATAGTTTTTATATAGGTGCAGCTCTTGATTCTATTCAAATAATGGAATCAGATTCTATAGTGACTGCTTTAATTGCCAAAGAATTCAATAGTATTACGGCTGAAAATATTATGAAATCTAAGTTTATTCATCCAACAGAAAACACTTTTGATTTTAGGTTGGCTGATAAATATGTTGCCTTTGGGGAAAAGCATAATATGCATATTCATGGTCATACATTAATTTGGCACAGTCAGTTATCTCCATGGTTTTCAAAAATAACAGATAGTACAGAAATGACATCTGTTATGAAACATCATATTGAAACAATTGTTGGTAAATACAAAGGAAAAATAGCTTCTTGGGATGTTGTTAATGAAGCTTTAAATGAAGATGGTTCTTTACGAAAAACGGTGTTTCTTGATGCTTTAGGTGAAGACTATTTAGCTCTAGCTTTTAAAACAGCTTCAGAAGTAGATTCAACTACAGCATTATATTATAACGATTATAATATGACCAGTGCAGCTAAAAGAAAAGGAGCTATTGCATTGATAAAAAATCTTCAAAATAAAGGAGTAAAGATTGATGGTGTTGGTATGCAAGGGCATTGGAGTTTAAATGGTCCTTCAATAGAAGAGATTGAAACGAGTATTTTAGAATATGCTGCCTTAGGAATACAAGTAGCCGTTACAGAATTAGATATTACCGTATTGCCAAACCCTTGGGATTTAGTAGGTGCAGAAGTAAGTCAAAATTTTGAAGGTGATGAGAAAATGAATCCGTATCCCGAAAAACTACCAGATTCTATTAAAACTAAACTAGCTAATAGATATCAAGACATTTTTAAGCTATTCTTAAAGCATCAAGATAAAATTAGTAGAGTCACCTTTTGGGGTGTAAATGATGCTCAAACTTGGCTTAACAATTGGCCTATAAAAGGAAGAATAAATTACCCATTGCTTTTCGATAGAAAAGGTAAACCCAAAGAAGCTTACGATAGCATTATTGCTTTAAAAAAATATAATCTAAAGCCAAATAACTAAACAGCATGAATTCTAATTCACAGAAATTATCAATTAAAGAAAAAATTGGATATAGCTTAGGAGATCTTGCTGCCAATTTAGTCTTCCAAACATTAATGACCTATTTGGCATATTTTTATACCGACATTTATGGTCTTGAAGCAAATCATGCTTCAGCCATTATGTTAACGGTAGGACTTATTGCTGCCTTTGGTTTTAATCCAATAATTGGTGCTATTGCAGATAGGACAAATTCTAAATGGGGAAAATTTAGGCCTTGGATTTTATGGACTGCGATTCCGCTTGGTGTTATTGCTTTATTGGCTTTTAGTACACCTGATTTTGAATACAAAGGAAAAGTAATTTATGCCGTAGTAACATACACGTTATTATTGCTATTATATGCTGCTAATAATTTACCGTATTCTGCTTTAAGCGGTGTGATTACAGGTGATATGGCAGATAGAAATAGTTTGTCATCTTATCGTTTTGTAGCCGTAATGTTTGCGCAATTTTTTGTGCAAGTATTTATGTTACCAATTATTGAATCTGCAGGAGGAGGCGATAAAGCTGTGGGGATTGAAATTGTAATGACATGGTTAGCTATTATAGGGACTATTATGTTAATAATTACATTTTTAACTACCAAAGAACGTATTGTTCCAAAACCAGAACAAAAATCGAGTATTACTGAAGATTTAGGCGATTTATTTAAAAACAAACCATGGGTTATCATTCTTATTGTTACAACATTAGTTTTTGTAACACTTGCTATGAAGGGAGGCTCGTATGTTTACTATTTTGAGAATTATGTTAGTGAAGAAAAGTTAACACATTTTATTCAACCTATTTTAGATTTTCTGTCATCTGTTGGAATTAATTTCTTTGGTGAAAATCCTGTATCAGCTGGATTTGGATTATTTAATGCAGGAGGTATTATTTTTATGATTGTTGGTATAACACTTTCAAAAAGATATGCAGACAAGTACGGAAAAAGAGATGTTTTTAGAGTGGCTCTATTTATTTCAACCCTGTTTATTATAGCCTTTTATTTTTTCTCTGCCGAATCTGTAGAATTAATCTTTGTTTCACAAATATTACATGGTTTTTTCTATGGTCTTACTATTCCGCTATTATGGGCAATGATTGCCGATGTGGCCGATTATTCTGAATGGAAAAATAACCGTAGAGCAACAGCTATTATTTTTTCTGCAATGATGGTGGGTTTAAAAGGCGGTTTAAGTATAGGAAGTGCTTTGTTAACCTGGATTCTAGGTTTGTATGGTTATGTAACAAAAGAGGCTGCAATTGCTGGAGAAGTAATTACGCAACCAGATACAGTTATTCAGGGAACAAAAATGTTAGTAAGTATATATCCTGCAATTCCATTTTTAATATGTATAGGCTTGTTATTTCTTTATGAAATTAATAAGAAAATGGAAGTACAAATAGAAAGTGATTTAAAAGAAAGAAGAAATTAAAAGAATATAATTATGCCAGAAGATAGTATTGAAGAAATTGATTTTAATGAATTAAATAAGAAAGCTATTTCTCAACCATTAGTTACACATATGTTTACTGCAGATCCGTCTGCACATGTTTTTAATGGTAAGATTTATATTTATCCATCGCACGATATTGATGCAGGAATCCCTTTTAATGATAATGGTGACCATTTTGGTATGGAAGATTATCATGTTATTTCTATGGATTCTATTGATAGTGATGCCGTAGATAATGGTGTTGCTTTACATGTAAAAGATGTAGCATGGGCAGAAAGACAAATGTGGGCTCCAGATGCAGCACATAAAGACGGAAAATATTACTTGTTTTTTCCTGCTAGAAATAAAGAAGGCATTTTTCAAATAGGTGTTGCTGTTGGAGATTCTCCAATAGGACCTTTTAAAGCTGAACCATTAGCCATAAAAGGGAGTTACAGTATCGATCCTGCTGTTTTTGAAGATGAAGATGGTAGTTATTATATGTATTTTGGAGGTATTTGGGGTGGTCAACTTCAAAAATTCCGTAATAATATTTATAATGAAAAAAATGAGTTGCCTAAACCAGAGGAACCTGCATTATTGCCTTTGGTTGCTAAATTAACAGATGATTTATTAGAATTTGCTGAAGACGTAAAAGAAGTTCAAATTTTAGATGAAAATAGCAAATTGCTGCTAGAAGGAGATAATGACCGTCGTTTTTTCGAGGCTTCTTGGTTACATAAATATAAAGGAAAATACTATTTCTCGTATTCAACAGGCGATACTCACTTTATTTGTTACGCCATTGGCGATAGTCCTTATGGGCCATTTACTTATACAGGCAGAATTTTAAACCCTGTTGTAGGTTGGACATCACATCATTCTATTTGCGAAGTAGAAGGGAAGTGGTACTTGTTTTATCATGACTCTAGTCTGTCTAAAGGTGTAACACACTTAAGATCTGTAAAGGTTGCTGAGATTACTTATAATGATGATGGAACAATTAATACCTTAGACCCTTATAAAGAATAATATATATTTAATAGCTTTATAAAAAAGGGTTTTATTATAAAATAATAAAACCCTTTTTCTATTTATTAATATGTAAAGTCTAATTCATTTATAAGTATAAAGCTCAAATTTTTGAATACTATACGTGTCAAAAGGAATACGAATATGTCTTCCTTGATGCGTTTGATCGCCATTTAAATATCTAGATACTATCCATTTATTGTTTTTAAAATAACCTTCTTCATCAGAAAGAATACCTGTATTTAGCGAGGGATTTTTAGCATTCTTACAAGTAACCACAACACCAGAACCAGCAATAAAGAATTCGCCTTTTTCGGTTTCAATTAAAACCACACTAGTAAAAGGCCAGCTATCATCTTTTGCATTGGGAGACCAGTTTAAGGTATAATCATGGCGTAAGGTAAATTCATATTGACCCATAACAATTTTGGTCTCAGAATTTTCCTTGTTTAATAAAACAGCATCAATGTTTTTTATTTTTTTCTTGTCACTTATTACGGGAGTCAATTGATTTATTAAATCATACATTTTAGCAAGTGGCTCGGTAGTAATAGAGTTGTTATTAGAAACATCTGAAAAACCAGTATCACCCATATTTTCAGCTGTAATTATGTCTTTAGATTCCACTGAAAAAGGACAAAAGCCCATAGCCTCATAATGCCCAATAGCATACATCGCCTTTGCTGCTACGGTATCATCAAATCGATGTTCTGGAATAAATAATGGATTGCCTTGGCGTGTGTATAAATCGTTCCAATGTTTGAAATCTGGATTATAATAATCTGGAGAGTAAAAATCTATATCAGGTCCCGCAGCTTTCCAAACATCAATAATATGAGGTAATGGTCCAGCACTAGGATAATTACCCGGTATTTTTTTAGAGCTATTTAATGCCGCATTAACATACATTGGTAACGGATATATAGCTTTACCTGCTTTTGTAATTTTATTAGTGAATTTTGAAAAATACCATGCCATAAAAATTTCATCGGTATGTAATCCTTTTCCAAAAATAGTTTCCCAGTTTCCAGAGGTTTTAAAGCCTTGTTTTTCCCAAACAGCATAAAACTCTGGAACAAGTTTAGTTTTGTTTTTCTGTAAATAGGAAATTAATGCTTTAGGCACCTCTTTTTTAAAGGCTTCGTTTGCTAAAGGATGGTAATCTCTAGCGGTTGGTAACATGCCTATTTCGTTTTCAACTTGTACCATAATAGTGGTATGCTCTTTACTATCAAAATCTTTTATAAAACGCATAAAGTTTTCAAAAGCAACTAAATCTGCATTCAAATTATTGACACTAAAAGGTGTTAAAATTTCTTGACTTATATTTTTATCGTCTTTAACTCTAGGATATTTTTTTTGATTTAGTTTTACCCATTCTGGAGCGTGACTAGACATACTATTTTTCCAAGAAGCAAACCAGAGGAATACTATTTTTAAATTGCTATTTCTAGCTTCAGCTATTAATTGTTCTATTAATGAAAAATCAAATTTACCTTGTTCTTCTTCAATTAATTCCCAATAAACAGGTACTAAAACGGTATTTAAATTCAATGCTTTTAGCTTTGGCCATACAGATTCCATATTAGCCATACTAGTTGCTGTAGAATTTCCCAGTTCTCCACCAAGAATTATATAAGGCTTATTGTCTACTATTAATTGAGTTGTGTTATTGCTTTTCTTTAAAAAAGGTGTTTGTGCCTTACAAAGTTGTATGCTTAATATGAATAGAAGTAAACAAAGGTTAAGTGTCTTATTCATTTGTTTGATAGTTTAGTTGGTTAAGAAGCTATTATACTTCTAGTTGGTGTTTTAATTATAGAAATGACTACTAGTCAAAAATAGTAAATAAATTTTAATTAAAGCAATCGGTTGCGTTAAATGTTTTTCTAGTTCTGTATAGGGTTTATAGCATAATTGAATTAAAATAAAATTCTATTTTTAGATAAAATTGGGATTTGTTACCTATGCTTATCCAATATGTTGTTTAGCTGCTTCTACTACTTTTTTAGAATTTCCAATAAAAATAACATCATCAATTATTATAACTGGACGACTTAAAAAAGTATAATGTTCTAAAATGTAATGTTTAAAATCACGTTCAGTAAGTTCTTGGTTTTTCAAATCCATTTCTTTGTAAAGTTTAGAACGTTTACTAAAAAGAGCTTCGTAACTACCCGCAAGACTTTCCATGTGTTCTAGTTGTTTAACGGTAATGCTTTCCGTTTTAATATCTTGAAGAATAAAATCAGAAGAAAGATTTAATTCCTTTAAAATTCGAATACAGGTGCTACAAGTTTTTAGGTAATATACTTTTTTCATGTGTTTATTTCTTAATGAGTTAATAAAAATTTTATGCAAAATAAAAGGAATTATAGCATTTAAAAGTATATTTATCGAAAAAATAAAGACATGCAATTTACTTTCGACGTATTATCTAACATTCGCGTTTTTTCAAAGAAATATCTTGAAAACAATTCTTTAGAGGATTTAAATAAAATTCCTGAAGGATTTAATAATAATATCATTTGGAATATTGGGCATATAATGGTTACTCAACAATTATTAGCCTATAAATTATCTGGTTTGCCAATGGCTGCAAGTGATGATTTAATTAATAAATATAGAAAAGATAGTAAGCCAGAAGGCTTTGTTTCTCAAGAAGAAGTTGATGAAATTAAAGACTTGTTATTTTCTTCTATTGAAAAATTAGAAGCCGATTATAAAAATGGCGCTTTTAAAAATTACCAAGAGTATACAGTTTCTACAACAGGTAATACATTAAAAAATATTGATGATGCATTGCAATTTATATTGTTTCATGAAGGGATGCACCTTGGTTATGTTTTAGCTTTAGTAAGAGCTGTTAAAAACTAAAAAACTACTTACTTTTTCAAAAGGGATTGTAAATTCTAAAATCCCTGATGAGTAAGGCGCAATTTCATAGGTGTTGTAAAGCAAAATAAGGCCTTCTTCATTATAGGCTATATTTGCAGGTAATTGAAAGTTTTCAAAATCAAAAAGCATATCGTTATCTATTGCTTCAGCTAAATACGTTTTTGCTATTTCTTTAAAAGCATCACTATTTTTTAATAAATCTTTATTGTGAATTAAATTACCTGTTTCACTATTAAAATTTAAAAAAGAGATGTTTAAATTACCATGAGCTCCGCCTGTGTTTATATAAGACGTTAGTGCTATGCTCATAATTTTAGGCGACTGGTATAGTATTTCACCATCTATTTGCGCTTCCCATATTTGTGTGCTTTCAGAGAAATTAGTTTTAAATGATTGATATTCTTTATTGAAATTTGTAATACTTTCTTCAATAGAAATATGCGGTACACTATCTGATTCTCCTATATATAAAGTCGTTACAACTGTTTTGTTTATTTCAGAATTTATTTGACTTATGATGGTTTCATTTCCATAAGCCTTAGGAATAGTAATTTCAACAATATCATTATTGTTAGTTGAAATAGTTACGTCTGAAAATGTAGTTTTTATGTCTTTGTTACAATTGAAAAAAAGCAAGAAAAAACAAAAGACAAGAATAAGGTTTTTATTAAGCATAGCTGTTTTGTTAACTAGACTTAAAGGTAATTATTGCATTTGAATATACCGAATTAAATATGAATTGAATTTGTTAAAATTCGTTAGATAAACAAGAAAGAAAAACAGTAATAAAATTAGATGTATTTAAATTAATTTAAATAATAAATGTACCCCACATTTAGCCATACTAACCAATCGTTATTTTTATTGTATTCTAACTGATGATTAAGACCATCTACCCAATCACTAAAGTAATATTGTCCTCTTAAATCAAGCATTAAATCAGATAACTTATTAAGTTTGTATCTAATTCCTATACTGCTTACAACAGACCATGTGCTTCCAGGAGAGACATCTACAGATCCAGGATCCCATCCCGAATAAAAATTACTAGGATCTGTTACATCTCCATAAGCAAGTGGATCCGGATTGTTATAATTGGTTTCGACTTTAGGACTGTATGATGTATAATGCACACCTAGACTTATATAAGGAGCAATTCTATATCCAAATGACTGAAACGAACGGATACTAAATGGAAAAAACTCTAACTGAGTACCAATATCTAAATTATTAGCTTGACCTGTATGACCTCTTAATTGATTTGCTTCAATAGTATTTCTACTTGGATCAACCCATTTGCCTAAATGTTCTAAATTGGTCTTGTTGAATGATATTTCATTTCTTAATTTAAAATGATCATTAAAATATGTGTCAGTGGTATAACAATTACAATCTGCTCTGTAAGCGAAGTTTATATAATGAACAATACCAATCCCAAAGCCAGAATTTCCAAAATTGGTTTCAGTATCATCACGATTTCCATAATCTGAACGAAACTGTACTGGGCCAGCTACAACACCTATTTCATGTGAAAAACCTAACTGAGCATTTGCTGTTTGAGAGGTGATAAGGATACAAAAAGCTAAAGCTAAATGTTTCAATTTAAACATATAAGGTTTTGTTTTTTTGAGGCATTATTAATAACAAATATATAAAAAGTGGATTAACAAACAAATATCTGTAAATTTCGGTAAATATTTCTAAAAAAATATTGCGAATTTCAAAAAAAAACAGCTTAATTTTTATAGATAACGTATATTTGTGTCTATAAATTACATTTTAGATATATTATTAATATAAATAAGGCCAAATGAAAAAAATAATTGATTCGTTTTTAGATATTGTAAAAGAGCGTAATGGTCAAGAACCTGAGTTTTTACAAGCAGTAGAAGAAGTTGCAGAGACAGTAATTCCCTATATAGTTCAGAATGATATTTATTATGGTAAAAACATTCTTTTAAGAATGGTTGAGCCAGAACGTGTCATTACATTTAGGGTTTGTTGGGTTGATGATTCTGGCGAAATACAAGTAAATAGAGGGTATAGAATTCAAATGAATTCTGCCATAGGACCTTATAAAGGAGGTCTGCGTTTTCATCCTACAGTAAATATGAGTATTTTAAAGTTTTTAGCATTTGAACAAGTGTTTAAAAACAGTCTTACTACATTACCAATGGGTGGTGGTAAAGGTGGCAGTGATTTTGACCCTAAAGGAAAGAGTGATGGTGAAATTATGAGGTTTTGCCATGCATTTATGAATGAATTATTTAGACATATTGGTCATAATACAGATGTTCCCGCAGGTGATATTGGGGTAGGAGCTAGAGAAATTGGGTATCTTTTTGGTATGTATAAGAAAATAAGCAATGGTTTTACTGGCGTTTTAACAGGGAAAGGCATGTCTTGGGGAGGCTCATTAATTAGACCAGAAGCTACTGGTTATGGCACAGTATACTTTGCTCAAAAAATGCTTGAAACTAGAAATGATGATATTAAAGGTAAAAATGTCGTTATTTCAGGTTCGGGTAATGTAGCTCAATATGCAGCAGAAAAAACAATACAATTAGGAGGCAAGGTTTTAACATTGTCTGATTCTTCAGGGTATATTTATGATGATGAAGGGATTGATGCTGAGAAATTAGCTTTTGTAATGGAGCTAAAAAATGTAAAACGAGGAAGAATAAAAGAGTATTTAGAATCGTATCCAAATGCTAAATTTGTTAAAGGAGAAACGCCTTGGAGTGTAAAATGTGATGTAGCCTTACCATGTGCAACTCAAAACGAATTAAACCAAAATGATGCAAAAACTCTTTTAAAGAATGGATGTGTTTGTGTAAGTGAGGGAGCTAATATGCCATCAACTAAAGATGCTATTACAGTATTTCATGAAGCAAAAATATTATTTGCTCCAGGAAAAGCTTCAAATGCTGGAGGTGTTGCAACATCTGGTTTAGAAATGACACAGAATTCTTTACGATTTAAATGGACTAGAGAAGAGGTAGATAATAAGTTAAAGGATATCATGTCAGAGATTCATAAATCGTGTATAGAATATGGTAAAGATGAGGATGGATACATTGATTATGTAAAAGGTGCAAATATTGCTGGTTTTGTAAAAGTAGCAGACGCTATGTTAGCACAAGGAGTGGTATAGGGATAGAATTTTGATTAAAATTAAAAGCATTCTAATTTATTAGGATGCTTTTTGCTTTAAAATATATTATTTTGAGGTAAAACTCGTTAGATATAAATATATTTGAATATTAAAATTACATATGTTTAAAAGACTATTTATTTTATTTATTTTTTTGTTTCCCATAGCCCAATTTGCTCAAGATTATTCGGCGCTATGGGAAGGTCATTTTTCATACTATAACATTAAAAATGTTGTAAAAGGCAATAACAAAATATACGCTGCTTCAGATAATGCAATTTTTAGCTTAGACACTCAAACAAATGTTATTGAAGAACTCTCTACTATTAATGGCTTATCAGGTGAAACAATTTCTACTATATATTATAGTGATGTTTATGAATTATTGGTTATAGGCTATGAAAATGGATTAATAGAAATAGCTTTTGATAATGAGGAGGATATTTTAACCGTAGTAGATATTATTGAAAAACCTACAATACCAGAAACAGATAAAAGAATAAATCATTTTAGTGCTTATGATAATGTCGTTTATGTATCTACAAATTATGGTATTTCTGTTTTTGATTTAGAACGTTTAGAGTTTGGAGATACATATTTTATTGGCAATGGAGGTTCTCAAATACAAGTTAATCAAACTACAATCTACAATGGAGATATTTATGCAGCTTGTTTTGGTGGTAATGGTCTAAGAAAAGCATCAATTTCAAATCCTAATTTGATAGATTATCAAAATTGGCAGACTATTATATCTGGAGATTTTTTGGCAATTGAAGCCTCAACAAATAAGTTGTATACAATTAGAACAAATAGAAAGATTTATGAAGTTGTAAATGATGTTTTAACAGAGTTGTTTTCATATGCCGATATTCCTGTTGAATTACAATCTGTCGATGATAATTTAATTGTAACAACTAATAATACGGCTTTTATATACGATGCTAGTTTCAATTTAATTTCACAAGCTCTAATAGACCCTAGTTTTAATACAAAGTTTAATTCTACATCAATAGATTCAGAATATTTGTATATAGGAACTAAAGATTTTGGAGTTTTGAAAACACTTTTAGTAAGTCCAGTTTTATATGAAGAGATTCATCCGGATGGACCTTTGTTAAACAAACCATTTTCTATTGAAGCAGAACCTGATGGTCTATGGGTTACTTTTGGGGAGTATGATTTATTTTATAATCCTTACCCTTTAAATAGTAGAGGAGTTAGTCATTTAAAGGATGACGTATGGATTAACAACCCATATAGTGAAGTGTTAGAAGCAAAATGTTTAAATGAAATTTCCATAAACCCATTAAATACAAATCAAGTATATATAAGCTCTTTTTTTAGTGGTTTATTAGAAGTTAGTGAAGATATACCAAGTACATTATATAATGAATCTAATAGTGGTTTAGAATCATTAGTTTTACCTAATGACCCTAATTATATAGATGTAAGAGTTGGAGCGTCTGCTTTCGATAAGAATGGTGTTTTATGGATGACTTTAGGATTAACTAAAAATCAATTAAAATCATATAATCCTTCAAATAATCAATGGAAATCCTATGCCCTTGATGAAATTATATCTTCTCCTTTAGGTAATAGTGGTTTTTCCGATGTTATTATTGATGATGATGGAACAAAGTGGCTAGCAAGTATTAGTTTTGGAGTTATTGGGTTTAATGAAGCAGGTGGAAAGGAATTAATGAAAGAGATTTATAAAGAAGATGAAAATATGCCAACCGAGTTTGTGACTGCTTTAGCATTAGATAAGAGAAATCAGTTGTGGATTGGGACTTTCAGGGGATTACGTATATTATATAACACCTCTAATTTTTTTGAAGATGATAATGTACAAGTAGAAGAAGTTATTATTGAAGAAGATGGTATTGCTAAAGAGTTACTTTTTCAACAATTTATTACAGATATAGAAGTAGATGGTTCTAATAATAAATGGATAGCAACTGCAGATGCTGGAATATTTTATTTTTCATCTGATGGACAGAACACCATATTTCATTTTACTAAGGATAATTCTCCTTTGCCTTCAAATGAAATAAATGATGTGTCTATTAATAATACTAATGGAACGGTTTATATAGCTACAAGTCGTGGATTAGTTTCTTTTAGTGCAGGAGGCTCAAGTACTTTTGACGATTTACAAATTGCTTACGTATACCCTAACCCTGTAAGACCCTCTTTTAATATTGTTGAAGACAAAGTGAAAATTAAAGATATTTCAGAAAATGTAAATATTAAAATTACCGATATTGAAGGTAATTTAGTGGCCGAAGCACAATCTAGAATAAACCAAAGATATAGAGGGTATAATCTCGAAATAGACGGAGGAACAGCGTTTTGGAATGGTAAAAACCTTGCTAATAACGTGGTGGCTTCAGGAGTTTATTTAGTTATGTTATCAGATTTAGATACTTTTGAAACAAAGGTTTTAAAACTTATGGTTGTTAGATAATGTTAGTTACTACAAATGCCATTGTATTATCTAAATTAAAGTATAGAGATAATGACCTTATAGTAAAATGTTATACCCAACAACTGGGGCTTATTAGTGTGCTTTTAAGAGGCATTTTAAAAAGTAAGCGAGGACAATCAAAAAGTGCTTATTATCAGCCGCTTTCTCAGTTGCAATTAGTTATAGATTATAAAAATAATAGGTCGCTACAATCTGTAAAAGAAGCTAAACTAGCTCATTTATATACAAGTTTACATACTAATGTTTTAAAAGGTTCTATAGTTATGTTTTTAACAGAAGTATTATCAAATGCTTTAAGAGAAGAAGAGCAAAACGATATACTTTTTAGTTATTTAGAAACTACGCTTCAATGGTTAGATGTGCATTCAGAATATTCGAATTTTCATTTACTCTTTTTGCTTAACCTCACTAAATATTTGGGTTTTTATCCAGATCTAAAGAATATAGAATTCAATTATTTTAATTTAAGTGATGGCAGATTTGAAAAACAGCAACAAAGTAAGTATTCTATAACAGGTGAAAATATTAGGTTATTGAAACAGCTTTTAGGCACAACATTTGATGCCTTATCTGAAGTAAAAGTAAATGGCAAGCAAAGACAGTCATTTTTAAATATGATTTTGCTTTATTTTGAATTACATTTGGGGAGTTTTAAAACCCCAAAATCTCTAAAGGTATTTAATCAAGTTTTTAGTTAAACATGAAGTTGTTTTTTCTTTTTTGTTGTTTTTTTGTTGCTATAACAGCACAGGCTCAGAATATTAAGGTTCTTAGTAAAGATACTAATGAACCTATAATTGGAGTTGCCATCTTTAATATAGATAAATCTAAAAGTGTGGTTACTAATTTTTTGGGAGAAGCCAATTTAGAAAGTTTTTCAAATTCTGAAATAATTTATTTTAAACACCTTTCGCATATATTAAAAAAAATCACAAAAAAAGAGTTAGGAATTTTAAACCGAGTGTATTTAAATTCTAATACCCAAGGTCTTGAAGAAATTGTTATTTCGGCTTCAAAGTTTGAGCAAAATAAAAAAGACATTCCGCAAAAAATTGTGAGTATAAATCCAGAAAGCATTCAGTTTACCAATCCTCAAACAAGTGCCGATTTACTTGAAACTACCGGACAAGTTTATATTCAAAAAAGCCAATTAGGAGGAGGAAGCCCCATGATTCGTGGATTTTCAACCAATAGATTATTAATTACTGTTGATGGTGTTAGAATGAATAATGCCATATTTAGAGGTGGTAATTTACAAAACGTGATAGCTATCGACCCGTTTTCAATTCAATCTACCGAGGTTACATTGGGCTCCGGATCTGTTATTTACGGAAGTGATGCTGTAGGAGGTGTTATGAGTTTTTATACTCAAAAACCAAAACTATCTTATACCGATTCGTTATTATTTAAATCAAATGCAATAGTAAGATATGCATCTGCTAGTGATGAAAAAACGGGGCATTTCGATTTTAATTTAGGATATAAAAAGTGGGCGTTTGTAACCAATGCGAGTTATACGAGTTTTGGCGACTTAAAAATGGGGAAGTATGGACCTGATGCATATTTAAGACCCAAATTTGTTCTAGCAACTAATACAGGAGATGTTGTTATAAAAAATGGTAATCCTTTGGTTCAAAGAGAAACAGGATATAATCAACTTAATATGATGCAAAAGGTGCGTTATGAAGCTTCTGAAAATTTAAGTTTTGATCTAGGGTTGTTTTATACCACAACGTCAAATACGCCAAGGTACGATCGTTTAATTAGGTATAAAAAAGGTGTGTTGCGATCGGCAGAATGGAACTATGGTCCGCAAGAATGGTTTATGTCTAACTTACAGGTTACTAAGTTAAGTAGTCACTCAAATTTATACGATAAAATTAAAGCGACTTTTGCTTATCAAAATTTTCAAGAGAGTCGGATGGATCGTGATTTTCAATCAGATATTCGAAGTGTAAGAGAAGAAGTTGTTGATGCCTATTCTTTTAATTTAGATTTTGAAAAAACATTAAGTTATAAAACACAGTTTTTTTATGGGGTTGAGTATGTTTATAATAAAATCATGTCTCACGGCAATGAAGAAAATATTGCAACTCATATAATAACTCCAACAGTTTCAAGGTATCCTAATGGCGCCAGTTGGCAATCGGCAGCAGTTTATTCAAGTATCAAATACAAACCAAATCCTAAATTTGTATTTCAATCTGGTTTGCGTTTTAATCATGTTATTTCTAAAGCAGATTTTAGCGAAAATAATGTGTATTTAAACTTGCCTTTTAATGCTTCAAAAAATGAAGCAGGCGCACTTACAGGAACAGCAGGTATAAGTTGGTCGCCAAATAATATCATGCAATGGAAATTAAATGCATCGTCTGCTTTTAGAGCTCCAAATATTGATGATATAGGAAAGGTATTCGATTCTGAACCAGGCTCTGTAGTGGTGCCTAATGAAACATTAAGACCAGAGTATGCTTATGGGGGAGAAGTGGGGTTGAAGTTGAATTTTGGCCAAAAACTAATTCTAGATATGAGTACGTATTATACCTATTTAGATAATGCTTTAGTAAGAAGAGATTATAATTTAAATGGCGATACCGATATTATTTATGATGGTGAATTAAGTAATGTACAAGCTATACAAAATGCATCAAAAGCATGGATTTATGGCTTTGAAATAGGGATGAAGATGCCAATTACAAATACATTGAAATTAACATCGCAGTATAGTATTATTGGAGGTACAGAAGAAAATGATGGTATCGAAGTTCCTATAAGGCATGTAGCTCCTTATTTTGGAAATTCACATTTAATTTGGACTACTAAAAATTTGAAGTTTGATTTTTTTGCGAATTATAATAACGAATTGTCTTTTAATCAATTAGCGCCTTCTGAAAAAGAAAAAGATTATATCTATGCCTTAGATGCTAACGGAAATCCATATAGCCCATCTTGGTACACGCTTAATTTAAGAACCCAATATCAATTAACGAATTCTACAACGTTAACAGCTAGTTTAGAAAACATAAGTAACCAACGATATAAAACCTATTCATCTGGTATTGCAGCAGCAGGACGTAACTTTATTTTATCTTTAAAGTATAGTTTGTAAACTTTCTACATTTTTGCAATGGAAGTTTTATTTGCTAGAGAAGGATAGCTTGATTGAGTTTTAAATAACAAAAAATCCTCTAGAATTATCTAGAGGATTTTTTTATAGTTAGTTTTATTTATACTCTTAAAAACGTTCTAGTTTTTAAAGCTTTTTTTAGTAATAATAGCACCGTTAGATAATTCTACTTTAGCAATATAAACCGCTTTGTTTAAGTTTGAAAGCTTGTAAGTTTCAGAACTGGTATTGCCTTTTAAATTATAAAGTTGTCTGCCTAATAAATCGAAAATAGTAACCGATTTAATACTCAAGTTATTTGATGTACTAAATTGAACATGATCATTATCTAGCTGAACAATTTTAAGCGATTTGGCATCTAAAATATTGTCTTCAGTTGATAATGCTTCAGCAGTAAACATTATTTCAAAACGCTCATTAAACTCTCCAACTTCAGATGTAAATGTATAATCAGACGCTGATAAATCATGAACTGTTCCTGTTAAATTGTCTTTTAGATAAATAGTATTACTAGTTAAAAAACTACCTTGTAATTGAGCTACAGATAATTTATAAAGTGTTGCAACATCAATGATTGTTTTAAATCCAAGTTTAATTATTTCATTTTCATCTAAGCTATTAACTGCTTTTCCTTGAATGGCGAACTTTTTATTTGAACCATTAATAGTTGAGTATAGTATAGCAGAAGTAGTTGTTGCAATATTTTTTTGAGCATCAAAATAAGCCCCATCATCATTATTAGAAGCCCCATTTACATATCCTATCAAAGTTTGATTAAAGACACCATTATCAGATGTTAAATTAACCCTTAATTTATTGGGTAAAGAAGTGTTCTTTTTAGAATTTGACTTAAAGAATTGACTATTATCTGTAGATCCAAAAACACGCATACTATTGTTAAAAATCACGTCTGCTGTATAAATATCTCCAGACACTAAGGTTGCAGGAGCTGCATTAGACATTGAAATGAAAAAAGCTTGACCAGAAGGAATAGCTCTATTACCAGAGGGTAAAATGATAGAAGGAACAGTGCCATCACCACCGGCTGTTTCTCCAGTGCCATTAATTATGGCATAGTCAGAATCTGAAAAATTTTGAGCTTGATTTCCGTTTTCATTAGAAGACAAATCAGTTGCCTGCGACCATAAAAAGATAGCACCATCAATTGTAGATGCTGATGTTGTTGTAACACTTGCGTCAATAATTGTATTTGCGGCTAGAAACAAATCTGCATCAATTGCAGATGGGTAAGGGTTTCCTATTAAATTCCAATTGTTGTCAGCTAATTCAGAGTCATTTCGATAAATGGGAACCGTAATAACTCCATTATTGAAAGGTCCTTCAAAAGTATAGTCAAATTGATAAGGAAGTGAACTCATAGGTGGAGCAATAAAAAATGCTTCTGAATGAGTTGCAGCATAACCTACTCCAGGTTGCATTATAGTACCACTACTAAGCCATTGCCAATCATCACCATTGTCATCAATATCATCTTGTCCTGTAACTGCGGCATTATTGTTGCTGGTTTCTGCCGTTGCGTCTAGAAAATTTTGACCATTAAATAAATAGCGTCTTGATGCTTCGGATTCGAATAAGCCTCCTCCTATTGTTTCTCCAGAAACAGGAGAGCTCCAATAGGTGTACTCATACCACACATTTAAATCAGCAGTTTTTTTAACGACAGATATGTTTCCATAAATACCATTTGAAGAAGTATCATTATTTTGTATAAATGCTCCGTAAGGTTGAACAGTGATAAAGCATCCTGAATCAACAGTTAATACATTTTCAACTTCAATATAATCATTGTCTGCAATATTTAGAGTAGCTCCATTTTCAACTTTAAGTGAACAAGCACTAAAACTAATTTCACTTCCACCATTTGCCGTATTATAGTTTGTTGATATAATAACTTGTGTTGTTATGTCTGGAGAGCCACCAACCCATGCTCCATTCCAGGTAACAGTGCCTCCCGAACATGCAGTACAAGAATAGTAACAATCTCCGATAGTCAAAATTGAACCAGAAGATATCCAATTAATTGAGTTAGAAACTGCTGATAAAATTAAAGAATTATCAGAAGTAACCGAACAGTCATAAGTAGCATTATCTGTGTCATTAATAGCTATTGCATTTGTTCCATTTGTTAAGCCACTAGGAATAGCTGATGTATTTGCAGTAGTAGCATCTGCAGACCATCCAGTTGTACCATCAAAGTGTATTGCATAAATAAACGTTGGAGTTGAGCTTAGCCCTTGATATGCTAATATTTGATCTCCGTCTATAGATAATTGAAATCCTCCATCAGTAACGCTACCGACTGAAGAGGAAAATGGACTCTCGTCCGTTATAACAATCACTGTACCACATGGTAAATTTGAGGTTGCAGTCCAAGTAATTGTTCCTTCACCTCCTCTAAATGAACCAGAACTTTGCCATCCATTGTCAGTAAAATTAATAGAGGTTCCTGTTGTAACATCTGTTAATAATACAAATGAAAATTGGTCAGGGTCATCAGAATTAAAACCCGTAATAGCAATGTCCCCAGCTGCTAAAGTAGTCTGCCCAAACCCAAAATTCACAGCACACAAAAGCATTATAAATAAAGAGAAGGATTTTATAAGCGTAATTTTTTTCATAATTGTTAAGTTTTAAAAATTAAGATTTGGCTTTTATAATTTTTTTATTCTTTTTATTAATTAATCTATTGTTATTTTTGGCGTGTTATGCAAACCAAAAAAACATATACTGTACAAGAAGCTACTAAAAAACTAGAGCATTATTGTGCGTATCAAGAACGGTGTCATCAAGAAGTAAGGCAAAAGCTAGAAGGTATGTATATGATACCTGAAGCCATAGATGTAATAATAGTACACCTGTTAGAGCATAACTTTCTTAATGAAGAACGTTTTGCCAAAACATTTGTTCGAGGTAAGTTCAGAATTAAGGCTTGGGGCCGTCGTCGATTATCTTTCGAACTTAAGAAAAAAGACGTGTCCAAAGTTAATATAAATCAAGCACTTGCAACAATATCAGAAGACGATTACAACGAGTATTTTAACGATTTAGCCGAAAAAAGAGTTAATTTAATAAAGGAGAGCAACGTTTTTAAGAAGCGTAAGAAATTTATTGATTATTTTTTATATCGTGGATGGGAATCGTATTTGGTCTACGAAAAGGCAAATAAACTTATCAAATAAATCTTGAATAATTACTAGGGGAAAGGACTGAAGTAATTTGTTTAAAGGGTATTCTTTTTTACAGATTATTTTGTTTTTTTGCGTTAGGGATTGATGCGGCATCCTTTTGCTTTTTTTGCAAAAGATATAGCGGAAAGCCCGACCCTTGGGTAACGCCCAAATATTATTGTATTTCACTTTTAATTGTAGAAACAAAAAAAGCGAAAAACAATAAAGTTTTCCGCTTTTATATTATCTAATAACTGTTTTTACAAGTTAAAAACAGCTCCTAAATTTACAGTAAACTGGTTGTGTAATGTTTCGGCAGGCGTTAAAACACCTGATTTATATTTTGCAAATGGTGCATTTAACTCTGTGTAAACACCAAAGCCTTCAGAAAAAAAGTAACGTGCTCCTAAATGTCCACCAAAATTTTTAAGACCAAGGCTTAATCCAGGATATATATCAAAATTTTCATCAATATTAATAACATTACCAAGATTGGCGTTAAAACGTGCTCTAATGTCAAAACGATTATCAAAATCGGCATCAATAACATCATTAATTCCTAAAAGATAAGTAGATGATAATCCTACTGAAATGTTTTCGCCAATACCAAAGTCGTAACTTATGTTTAGTCCAGTACCTCCATCTTGAAGGTTAGTACCAACTTGAAATTTATTATCGTTACTTCCTGTAAATGCTTGTCCATTTACAAATGATATGCTAAGAATAGCTAATACTAATACAATTACATTTTTTTTCATGATTTGAGTTTTTAATTTTTTCAGTGCGCAAATATATTATAAGTTTTATTAATGCTGCTTTTGTTTTAAATAAACATTTAGTTTAAGACCCGAATTTTTTTACAAGTCACATATAATATTGTAATTAAGAGGAGGGGTTTGTTAAAGGTTATTATGTGTTCTAACAATGGCTTGTTTATTTTTCCAATCAATCCATTCTTGCCCTTTTATACGGCGCATTATATTGTCAAAATTTCGCATTATAACTAAGTTGTAAACAGCTTTACTAAAGTTTTTTGGATTTCTAGCAATGGCACGTAAACTCATAGAAAACCCTGGGGTTATATAGCGCATATAATGCCAATAACCTTCTGGCATATACAAAATTTCGCCATGATTAAGTTCTGTTTTATAGCCTTGAGCTTTTTTAAGCATGGGCCATTTTTTTAAATCAGGGTTGTTAAAATCGATGTCTTCCCTTGTGATTAATGAATGCGGGATTTTATATAAAAAATCATTTTGTTTTTGATCAAATAAAATCACTTGTTTTTTGCCTTCAAAATGAAAATGAAAAATATTAGCTAAATCTATATCATAATGCATAAAGGTGTGCGAATCTTTTCCTCCAAAAAATAACATAGGAATGCCTTTCATGAGGCGTAAACCAAAATCTGGAAAGGTGAAATCTTTTTGTAGTTGCGGTATTTCCTTAATAGCGTTCCATAAAAAGATGCGGTATTTAGTAGGCTCTTTTTTTAGTAAATCAATATAATCTCCCAGTTTCATTTTGGCATGAGGCTCATTAAAGCCATCTTTATAATCTACAGGTCTGTCATCATAAAGAGGAATGGTAATGTTGCCACCAATAGCTTTCATATAGTCTAAATTCCATTTACTATAAGCTGGCCAATGGCTTATAAAACGCTCAATAACTACTGGTTTTTGAGGTTTAAAATAGTGTTTTAAAAAGTCCTCTTTGGTAATGGTTTTTACTCGAGGAATGTCTTGTAAGTTTAACGACAATACTTAATAAATTTAGATTTACAAAGTTAAGAAAACCTTACTTAATTTAAAATAGTATTTGGGTGTTACTACAAAAGGCGGGATTTATTCGTAGTTTACTGTTTTAATTAATTAACTCCAAAAACACCAAGAACAAACAATACAACACCAAAAATAAGTTTCGTTATAGGAACTTATTTTTGGTGTTGTAGCGTTGTGTTGTATTATTTTTTTAATTAATCTTCTTTTATAATTGTAGCTTCGTCGTTGTTGTCAGTTGATTCAACTTTAGCTTCAATTTCTTTAACATCTTTTCCTTTTAAGTACTCTGGTAAATCCATACCAGCCATATTAAACATATCTTGTAAAGGCGGAACCGATTTGTACATACCCGAAAGAAAGTTTGCTGTAGACGATTTTCCGTCATCACCATTACCACCATTTTCCCAAACAGTTACTTTATCAATTTTAATATTTTTAATAGCTTCGGCTTGAGTTTTTACTAATTCTGGTAATTTATCAGCAATTAAAAGTAGAACAGCATCTTTAGAGCTATTACCAGCAGCTTTTACAATTTGATCTAAACCAGCGGCTTGTTTGGTTAATACTTCATATAAACCTTTAGCTTCTGCTTCAGCTTTTAAGAAAATGGCATCTGCTTCACCTTTAGCAATTCTTCTTATGTTTTCAGCTTCAGCTTCTGCATCAATTTCAACTTTCTTTTTATCAATTTCAGCTGGAACAATGATATCTGCTATTTGAGAAGAACGTTCGCGTTCTGCTCTTACAGCTTCTGCGCGTTGCTCAGCTGCATAAGATTCTTCTAAAGCTTTTGCTGCTTGTACTTTTTCAGAAGCAATCGCTCTTTTTTCAGCTTCTGCTTCTTTTTCTCTTCTTAGAGCATCAGATTCTGCAATAGATATTTTGGCAATGTTTTCTCCATCAATAGCACGCGCGTTAGCTTCAGATGTTTTAATTCTTTCGTCTTTTAAGGCTTCTGCTTCTCCAATTTTAGCTAATGCTATGGCACTAGCTGTTTGTACACGTTCATTTTGACTTGCTTTTGCTTCACCAATTTTTGCTTGTGCATTGGCAGCAGCAATTTGAGTTCTTTCATTTTGACTAGCATTTGCTTCACCAATTTTTGCTTTAGCATGAAGTTCTGCAACTTGAGTTCTTTCATCTTGAACGGCATTTGCTTCACCAATAGAACCATCTCTAGTTTTTTCGGCAACCGATTTACGAGCCGCATTAATTGCATGCGCCGCAGCTTCTTTTCCTAAAGCTTCAATATATCCAGACTCATCAACAATATCTGTAATGTTTACGTTAATAAGTTTTAAACCTACTTTCTTAAGTTCAGATTCTACACTTTTAGAAATATTGGTTAAAAATTTATCTCTATCGCTATTAATTTCTTCAATATCCATGGAAGCAACGACTAAACGTAATTGACCAAAAATGATTTCTTGTGCCAATTCTTGAATTTCGTTTTGCCCCAAACCTAAAAGTCTTTCGGCAGCATTTTGCATAATACCAGGTTCTGTAGAAATACCAATAGTAAATCGAGATGGTACATTAACACGTATGTTTTGTTTACTCAAGGCGTTAATTAAATTGACCTCTATTGAAATAGGTGTTAAATCTAAAAACTCATAATCTTGAATAACTGGAAGTATAAAAGCAGCACCACCATGAATACATTTAGCCGATTGACCGCCACCAACTTTACCATAAACCACTAATATTCTATCTGAAGGACAGCGTTTATATCGTTTTATTAATACAATAAAGAAGACGAAAATAAATAGAACTGCAAAGATTACAGCTATTGGTAAGCCAAATTGAGAGGCTTGTGTTGTTAATAGTAGCATAAATTATTTATTAAGTTGTTCGACAATTAGAATTCCGTTTTCGGTAACATTTTTTACTTTTATTACTGCTCCAGATTTTAAATCGGTTTCAGAATCGGAAAGTGCTTCAAGCTCTCTTAAAGTGCCTTGTATTTTTACTTGTACTTTGCCCATAGAAGTTCTGTTAGCGCCAATGGTTAAGTATACTTCGCCAATGGTGTTTATGGCATTTTTGTATTTTAAAGTTCCACTATCGTTAAGTTTTCCCATGTAGTAAAACATAGCTGCCATGATAGTCATCATGAGTAACCCGCAAACTATAGAAATAAGGATGGTTATTGGGTTTGATAGTCCTGCATCTATACAGGCAATACCACTCCATCCAAAAATGGTAAAAAAGCCAACTAAGTTTTTGAAAGTTATAAATTGAAAGCCAATACCAGTATCGCCTTCTATATCACTATCTACATCTCCAAAATCATCAGCGTCGCCTCCAAGAAAGGTTAAAACCATAGATATTGTAAAAATTAAAGACCCTAATAAGGCTATACTCCAGTATATTTTTGGGAATAATTCTAAATTTGAAAACCAATCTACCATAATAAAACCGCTTTAAAATTTTTTGTAAGGTAAAACTTTAAAGAGAGTTTTACAATACTAAAACTTGATTTTATATATAGGTGTTTTAAAAATGATTTTTGTTACAGAAGTGTTATAAAAACTTGTTGTATATTTTTAATTAAGGGAAGAATTAGGTACTTAAAAATAGTTATGCCTGTTAGCTTAAAAAAACTAACAGGCATAAATTATAAAGCTATTCTAGCTTTTAAAAGCATCAAATTTTATTCAAAATGGTACCTCAAACCAAATAATAAATTGCTTGGTGGCATAGGTACAAAACCAGCTTCAATATAATCGGCATCAAAAATATTACTTGCTGTTATTGTAAATTCTAATTGTTTTAGGGTTATTGCTAACGAAGCATCCCAAACATTATAGCTATCGCCTGTAGTACGTTCAGCATGTTTGTAAATAATATTCTGACTTACATTTTTAAATAATTGTGTGCTTAAACGTGTTGTAAAATGATGTTTAAGCGTATTTAGTGAGTAACGAGAAAGCTCTTTGTTTTGGTTTAAAATATCATCTTCTAAAAAATTATACCCAACGGCAAGTGTTTGGTTAAAATCACTTAGTTTAAAATGATATGCTAAATCAACTTCAAAACCTTTGGTGTTAACCTCGGTAATGTTAGTAGCTGTATAAATAGTTTCTGTAGTGTTTGGACGGATATAATCAATTAGGTTTTGTGCATCTCTGTTGTAAACTGCTAACGATCCTGAAAATTTAGGCGAGAAATATTTAATTCCTACTTCTTGGGCAAAAGCTTCTTCAACTTCTAAATCTGGATTTCCTGCTGTACTAGAATCGTTATAAAACAAATCGGTATAAGTTGGTATTCTATATGTATAACCAATATTTCCGTAGGCTTTCAATTGGTCGTTTATCTTGACACCTATATCTATCCCTGGAAAGGCATAAAAATCGAAATCTGAAAAATAAGTTACTGCTACTCCTGGAGTAATATCTAATTTATCATTTGCTGTTTTAAATTCATGCTCTAAAAATAAGGTTGTCATAAATCTATTGCGGTCTCCTAAATTATTACTTTTAATATAAACTTTAGATAAGTCAACACCAAATCCGGTAGTTCCAAGATTAGATTTGTAGCTACCATTAACTTCTGCACCAATTTTGTTGGTAATGTGTAGGTTTCTGTAAACCGTTGGGTCGTTTCTTAAGTACACATATTCATCTTGATTTCGTTTCCAGTAAACACGAGGTTTAAGAGTTAATTTTTCGGTGTTAAATGATGTAGTAAACCCAATTAAACTGTTTTGAGTTTCTTCGTATTGTTCTGTGGCACTTTCTCTAGCATAGAATCTGTTTGCACCAAATTTTCGATCTTGAAATGTAGCAATCATTTCAATAGCTTTTTTGTTTTTATTAAAAACACTTTTTATAAAATAATTACTGTTGTCATAATCGGTGTTATGTAGGTATCCAGCAGAAGACATTTTATCTACATGCACGATGTGCGATGAGTTCTCCATGTCTGCACCAACCGTGATGCCTCCATTAAATTGTCCAAAAGAACCAGTTTCTGCTTTAACTGAAACCGAGTTTTTTAATTCTTTTTTAGTGACAATATTTATAGCTCCCGTAAAAGCATTTTGCCCAAATACACGAGCTGCAGGCCCTTTTATAATTTCAATGCGCTCTATAACTTCTATTGGTAATGCGGCATTCATAGTATGGTGCCCGGTTTGTGCATCGTCCATTTTTATGCCATCAATAAGTAATAAAGTTTGATCGAAACTTCCACCGCGAATATATAAATCGGCTTGACTTCCGGCAGTACCACGACGTCTAATGTCTAATCCAGCTACTTGTTGTAATAAATCAGCAATATTATTTGCAGCACTGTTTTTAATATCTTCTGAAGAAATTATAGAAATGGTTCTAGAGTTTTCTTTAAAAGGTAAATCTATTCGTGTTGATTTGATTATAACTTCTCCAAGAGCAGTTGTGTCTTGTTGTATAATAGGCTCGTTTTGAGCGTTTCCAAAGATAGAAAGGAGTATAGCAATAGCTAAAAAATAATTGTTTTTCATAACAAGTAATTCAATGTGTTTTTACGCTGCAAAATTCGTAACTTTCTGGACTAGTTAAGTAGTCCAGTTTTAAAATAATGAATAGTCCGGTTAATAAACTTTTAGAGCAATTAATTCATCTTGAAAAATCGAATGCAACACCCATTTATATTCAGGCGGCGCAGCAAATTATTAATGCGATTCAGCGTGGATATTTAACCGAGGGCACTTGGTTACCTGGAACCCGTACTTTTAGTGAGTTGTTTAATATTAACAGGAATACCGTTGTTGCAATATACGATGAATTAGCTTCACAAGGTTGGGTAGATATTGTACCAAATAAAGGTACTTGTGTTTTAGTGCCTGAACAGAAAACAGCAGCCATTAAAGCGACTTCACAACATATTGATCAAGTTAATGAGTATGCTAAAACAACTGGTTTTCCGTTTCAGCCTTCTTTTAATTTAGCTTCTACAGAAGAACAGAATCATAAAACATATAGTATTAATGATGGACAATCAGATTTAAGATTGCATCCTACACACCAATTTTCAAAATGGTATAGTGCTTCTATGAAACGGAAATCCTTAGTTTCAAAATGGAATCAAACAGCGGTGTCATCTCATTCTGCTTTCGAAATACAGCTTTGTAATTATTTAAATGCGACGCGCGGATTTCATATAAAGTCGCATAATTTAATGAGTACACGAAGTATAGAAATGAGTTTGTACATTGTGTCTCAGTTATTATTAAAACCTAATGATATTGTTTTGGTTGGCGATTTAAGTAATTATGCTGCCAATATGATTTTTCAGCAGTCGGGAGCGAATGTTAAAACCATTCCCATAGACGACGATGGTATTGATGTAGATTATATTAGAACCCATTTTATAAAAAATGCCATTCGTTGTATTTATGTATGTGCGCATAGGCATTACCCAACTACAAGAGCACTTAGTGCCGAACGCCGTTTACAATTAATGCAACTTGCTAAAGAATATCAGTTTGCTATTATTGAAGACGATTTCGACTACGATTTTCAGTTCGATGGTTCTGCTATGTTACCAATGGCGAGTTCAGATGCTAATGGTGTTATTATTTATTTGGGTAAATTGGGGCAATCGTTATTTCCAAGTTTTCAAACAGGCTTTGTAATAGCGCCAGAAAATTTAATTTCGGAAGCTAAAAACTATTTAAAAATATTAGACAGACAAGGTGATTTAATTCAAGAACAAATGCTGTCGGAGCTTATTTATGAAGGTGAAATACATCGGTTAATTAAGAAAAACATCATCATTTATAAACAAAGACGTGATTTTTTATGTGAATGCCTCACGAAATATTTTAATGAATATGTGTTTTGGGAAAAACCATCTGGAGGTTTGGCGCTTTGGTTGCGTTTTGAACCTAAAATATCCTTAGTTAAGTTAGCAGAACAAGCACTGAAACAGGATTTATTCTTGCCTAAAACCATACTCTACCAAGATAAAAATACCTGCTGTATTCGTTTTGGTTTTGGCGATTTAAATGAAGAAGAAATTGAAACAGTCGTTAAAAAGTTGAAACAAGCTTATGATTCAATATCAAATTCATGATTACAAATGTCGCACCTGTATTTGTCTTTGGCATAAAAAGGTAATGTTCCAAAGAGAAAGCCAATTATAAATGAAAAGAAAGCTTTAAAATTTTTAATAGTAGAATATAATTGAATTTTACTACTATTACAACTAGGGCAATGTATGGAGCTACCTTCATCATCTAAAGAATATTTAGAAATACTATCTAAAATATTTTGAGCCTTTAAAGCATCTTTAGTTTGGACTTTAAGTTTTACACCACCAATAGCATTACTTACAAGTGGGTCTGTGTCTATGGTTAAGTTGTCGCTTAAAAAAGCATCTATACCTTCAGCCTCTAACCTTCCTTTTATAATTTGGGCTTCACTGGAATATTGAAATTTAGCTATGGTTTTAAAGGTATCACTCATAATTACAAATGTAGAAAGAACTTTTTTAAGATTTAAAAATATGCTTTTTTGAAAAAAATTATTGTTTTTCGATAATTTATTATATTTTTGTTATCGAAAAACGATAATTATATGAAATCAATATCTATTTTAAAAAAGTTAATTAATATTTATTATTACCTCTTGGTTCTAATTTTAGTAGCAGGAGCTTTGAGTTTTCCTCTGTTGTTTTTTAAAAAGAAATATGAGGTGAAGTTTATAGGCTATTTAATCGATTTAAACAGTTTAAATTATGTGAATGTATGTATCATATTTATTTTAATAATAACATTGTGGGGCCTTTATTTTTTAGCTATAAAGCGATTGAGGAAGAGTGTTCAAGATTTATCTACAGGTCATTATTTTTCTCAATTAGTAGTAACGAATTTTAAAAAGTCAGGTATTCTTTTTTTAATATCTGGTGCTGGAGAGTTTATTGCGAAAATTATTTTAAGTGTAATTTTAAAAAATGAATTTAAACTTTCTTTGGATACTTCAACTATATTATTTGTAATTATGGGACTGTTCTTAATGTTTTTAAGTGAAGTGTTTCAGAAAGCAAGAGAATTAAAACAAGAAAACGATTTAACAATATAATTATGAAAAAGAATAAAATTTTAGTAAATATCTTATACAGGGTTTTTCGTTTAGCATTTTTTGCAACTTTAATGTCTATTATTGTTTCTTTTTCTTTTGAAATCTTTACTAAAAAAGGAGAAATAGAAAACTATAGTTCAGTTGCTCATCATTCTAGAGGTTATGAAGTTCCTGTTACATTAAATGTTAAATTACCCAATGCTATTTTTAATTACGATGAATTTGAGCAAACATTATATACAGAATCAGGAGAACAAATAAACTTGATACCTGAAGACTTTAAACAACGAACCGTAAATGTTTTGAGTTTCGATGATGGCGAAGAAAATGTCTTTACTACTACAGATTCTTACTTTACGGGAAATAGTTCTATTGTAGTAAATTCAGAAAATTTAATGTTAAAAATATTGCTAGGATTAAGAGCTTATTCTGGTGTTATTGCATTAGCTTTCAGCTTTTATTTTTTAAAAAAAATATTCTTCTCCTTGAAGAAAGAGTTACGGTTTAATTTGTTTTTACATAAAAACGTGAAGTTTTTAGGTATTGTTATTGTTGCAAAAATCATATTAGATTTAGGAGCGAGTTATATTTATAATGCTTATAATTTTTATTTAACTTCAAGGACATTTGTAGATGGCAAGTTTTTAGATGACCGCATTTGGGTTAGTTTAAGTTCAAGAGGGAATTTTGAATTTTTATTATTTTTATAAGGCTTATCTCTTTTTGTTTTGGCAAGTCTTTTAAAAGCAGGATCTTCAATGCAACAAGAAAACGAACTAACAATCTAACTCATGCCAATAATAGTAAATCTTGATGTCATGCTCGCAAAACGCAAAATGCGAAGCAACGAATTGGCACAAATTATAGGAATCACTACGGCAAACCTGTCCATTTTAAAATCGGGGAAGGCAAAAGCGGTGCGTTTTTCAACCTTAGAAGCTATTTGTAAAGCTTTAGATTGTCAACCAGCAGATATTTTAGAGTATGTTGAAGAATAGTTTCATCGTTTTTATTAAAAGCGTATTTTTGAAATTCTGTTAAATATAATCTTGCTATGAAAACGTCTTTTTTTATTCTTTTATTTATTATTTCAGGTTTTGGTTTTGCACAAAACAATTATATAGTAAAAACCGATGATGGTAGACGTGTACTTTTAAAAGCCGATTATACATGGGAGTATATTGATGCCGAAAGTCCTAAAAATAATATTGAGGTAAAAGAAATTACAAAAACAGCTAAGAAGAATGGGTGTGAGTTAGCAAATGATTTTACTGAACCTAAATTAGATAAGAAAATTCAAAACCAATTAAAAAAAGGACGCGCTACTATTAGTCATATTAAAGCAAAAGTGGCTAAAGATAATGACTGTACAGTAGATGATGTGGTATTGTTATCTGTTTCTGAACAAAAGGCTAAAGGGAGATATGATTTTTGTGCTAATGGAAAAAAAGTAAGCTATAAACGTGTTGGTAATTCTATTATAGAGAATAGGAAGCTTTTTTAACATTCAATTTTACTTAAAAATGTATTTTTTTTAAGTCTTTCAATTATCTTTACTACTATGTACGCCTTAGTAGACTGTAATAATTTTTATGCCTCTTGTGAACGGGTTTTTAATCCTAATTTACAAGGAAAACCAATCGCTATTCTTTCAAATAACGATGGCTGTGTCATTTCTAGAAGTGACGAAGCCAAAGCGTTAAACCTTCCTATGGGAGCGCCTATTTTTAAATGGGAAAGTTTCTGTAAAGCAAATAATATTCATGTGTTGTCTTCAAACTATCCGTTATATGGAGATATGAGTAGCCGTGTAATGTCTATATTAAAACAATTTACACCAGATGTTGAGGTGTATAGTATAGATGAATCGTTCTTGCAATTTAAAGGCTTTGAAAACTATAATTTTGATGATTACGGAAAACAAATAAGACAACGTGTTTTAAAATGGACAGGTATTCCAACCAGTGTTGGAATTGCTCCAACAAAAGCCTTAAGTAAAGTAGCAAATAAAATAGCCCGTAAGTTTCCAAAAAAAACAAAAGGGGTGTATGTTATCGATTCAGAAGAAAAACGCATTAAAGCCCTAAAATGGACAAAAATTGAAGATGTTTGGGGCATAGGACGGCGATTAGCAAAGCGTTTAAAAGAAAAGGGATGCATAACTGCATTCCATTTTACACAATTACCAGACGATTGGGTGCGTAAAAACTTTTCAGTAGTCGAATGGAGATTAAAAAAAGATTTAGAAGGTATTCCAACCTTGCAATTAGAAGAGGTAAAAGATAAGCAAGCCATTGCCACCACCCGAAGTTTCGAATACACATTTTCAGATATAGATAATATAAAAGAACGCGTTTCAACATTTGCATCAAGTTGTGCCGAAAAATTAAGAAAACAAGACTCTAGTTGTTACGTTATCATTGTTACACTTAGTAGCGATAGGCATAAAAAAGACTTAGAACAACATCGTGCAAGCACCAGTGTAAACCTATCTTTTCCAACAAATTCATCTTTAATTATAAGTAATTGTGCCGTTAGCGCAGTAATGTCTATCTTTAAGACAGGAATAAAATATAAAAGGGCAGGAGTTATCGTTACAGGTTTGGTGCCGGTAGATAATTATCAATTAAATATTTTCGAGCACGAAAACCCAAAACACCAACCTTTAATGCAAGCTATCGATAGTATGAATAGCAAGTATAAAAACTATAAAATTAAAATAGGTAATCAAGATTTAAAACGCACCTGGAAAATGCGTCAAGAACGATTATCACCAAGATATACAACTAATATTAACGATATTATAAAAGTAAAATGTTAATTTAGGCGTTACCTTTATCCTGAATTTAGTTCAGGAACAGGTCGGGCTTTACGTTGCAATCTTTTGTTTTGTCATTCCTGCGCAGGCAGGAATCCATAATTAAGGCAGGAGCTTTTTTTAAAGTTCTGTTTAATCAAAAGAGAACAAAAGGATTTACACTGCAATCCCTAACGCAAAAGAAGACTAATACAAACAGCAGTAATAAAGAATAAAATGATAGCACATAAATCAGGAAGTTTAACATTTTTCACCCCAGAAGCAGTCGACGGCGCTTCAGCTCATTTTTTCGATGCAGGTATTTCTGCAGGATTTCCATCGCCAGCCGAAGATTTTAAAGAACAACGTTTATCGTTAGATGAAGAATTAGTAAAAAACAAAGAGGCTACCTTTTATGCAAAAGTAAGTGGACAATCTATGATTGGTGCAGGATTAGACGATAACGATTTATTAGTAATAGATAGAAGTTTAGAACCTTCAAATAATAAAATAGCCGTTTGTTTCTTAGATGGTGAGTTTACGGTAAAACGCTTAAGAGTTTCTAACGGAGAGGTTTGGTTGCAACCCGAAAACCCAGACTATCCTATCATTCACATTACAGAAGATAATAACTTTTTAATTTGGGGTATTGTTACCAATGTGATAAAGAAGGTATAAACAAAAAACGCGAAGCATTAGCTTCGCGTTTTTAATATATTTTAAAATAAAAGTTAATCTGCTAAAACAATAACTTTATTATCTTTCATTTCTAAAGTTCCTGAATTTATTTTTAATAAAGTAGTGCCTTTGTCTCCTTTAGTAAATTTATCTTCAACTTCTTTTTCTAATTCGATACTACCTGAAATTTTCACAAACCCTTCTTTCAATAAAGAAACAATAGGAGCGTGATTTTTAAGCATTTCAAATTCACCATTTACTCCAGGAGCAGAAATACTAGTTACTTCTCCACTAAATAGGGTTGCTTCAGGTGATACAATTTCTAAATACATAGTTTTTCAGTATTCAGTATTCAGTGTTCAGTATTCAGTCGCTTACTGCAAACTGTTACCGCAAACTGAATACTAGTTTTAAGCCTCAGCTAACATTTTATCTCCAGCTTCAATAGCTTCTTCAATAGTTCCTTTAAGGTTAAACGCTGCTTCTGGTAAGCGATCTAATTCACCATCCATAATCATGTTAAAACCTTTAATAGTTTCTTTAATATCTACTAATACACCTGGAATCCCTGTAAATTGTTCTGCCACGTGGAAAGGTTGAGATAAGAAACGTTGAACACGTCTCGCTCTACCTACAGCTAATTTATCTTCTTCAGATAATTCTTCCATACCAAGGATAGCAATAATATCTTGTAATTCTTTATAACGTTGTAATAACTCTTTTACTCTTTGAGCACAAGCATAATGCTCTTCTCCTAAAATATCAGCAGTTAAAATTCTTGATGTAGAATCTAAAGGATCTACCGCAGGGTAAATACCTAACTCAGCAATTTTACGAGATAATACAGTTGTTGCATCTAAGTGAGCAAAGGTTGTAGCAGGAGCAGGATCGGTTAAATCATCCGCAGGTACGTAAACCGCTTGTACAGATGTAATAGAACCTCTTTTAGTTGAAGTAATACGTTCTTGCATCGCACCCATCTCTGTTGCTAATGTTGGTTGGTAACCTACCGCAGAAGGCATACGACCAAGTAATGCAGATACCTCAGATCCAGCTTGTGTAAAACGGAAAATGTTATCTACGAAGAAAAGTACATCTTTCCCTTGTCCTTCACCAGCACCATCACGGAAATACTCAGCAATAGTTAAACCAGATAAGGCAACACGTGCACGTGCTCCAGGAGGCTCATTCATTTGTCCGAATACAAACGTTGCTTTAGATTCTTTCATTCCAGCTTTATCAACTTTAGATAAATCCCATCCGCCTTCTTCCATAGAATGCATAAAGTCATCACCGTATTTGATAATACCAGATTCTAACATCTCTCTTAAAAGGTCATTTCCTTCACGAGTTCTTTCTCCAACTCCAGCAAATACTGAAAGTCCACCGTGACCTTTTGCTATATTGTTAATCAACTCTTGAATTAATACTGTTTTACCTACACCAGCACCACCAAATAAACCAATTTTACCACCTTTTGCATAAGGTTCAATTAAGTCAATTACTTTAATACCTGTAAATAAAACTTCAGTAGAAGTTGATAAATCTTCAAATTTTGGTGCTTGACGGTGAATTGGTAACCCAGCTTCTCCAGCTTTAGGTAAATCTCCAAGACCATCAATAGCATCTCCAATTACATTAAATAAACGTCCGTAAACATCTCCACCAATTGGCATTTGTATAGGTGCTCCAGTTGCAGTAACTTCTGTTCCTCTACTTAAACCATCCGAAGAATCCATAGCAATAGTACGTACTGTATCTTCACCAATGTGAGATTGTACTTCTAGAACTAATAAAGAACCATCAGGTCTTTTTATTTCTAATGAATCGTAAATTTTTGGAAGTTCTGATCCTGCTCCGAATTCAACGTCGATAACTGGACCTACTATTTGTGCAACTTTACCTGTAACTTTAGACATTACTTATATGTTTAATATTATGCGATTTAATTGTGTGAAAACAGTTTAAGTTTTCGCGTGCAAAGATATATTTTTTAATTTAAAAAAAAAGTGGTTTTAATAGGTTTTTTGGAATAAAAAAACACCTTCTAATTGAAGGTGTTTTAAAAGTATAATTTATGTTATAATTTTTTCGCCAATCAATTAATTATTAATTGTCCATGAAATAAAATATTGAGAACCAATAAAAGGAGACCCAACTGCACTTTGATATTCTTTTCCGCCTAGGTTAGTTCCTCCAATTTTAAATGTAGATTTCATGGAAGGTACTAAATAGTTTATTTGTGCATCAACTACTGTTCTTGCAGGTATCATGGCATTAGCTATAGTTGCTTGCCAAAAATATTTATCACTCCAACGTGCATTAATATTGAATCCGAAATTTTTAAATAATTCAGGATTTCCTAAAGACACTTTTACTTTATGTTCGGGTGTGTTAAATCCAGCACTAAAATCAGGATCAGTTGATTGATTAAAATCTAATTTTGAATAAGTATAGTTTAGACCTAAATTAAATTCTTTAGCAATTTTTGTTGATAAACCAATAACTCCACCATAAGAACTAACGTCCGCTGATGAATTCGTATATACATTAAAAACTTGAAAATTCCCTGTAGCAACATCAATAACCCCTGATGCATCTGTTACTGAACCAGATTTAGGAGTCACAACAAATTTTTGAGCACTAAAGTTGTCATAAGTATTATAATAGGCATTAAAATCTACAGTTACAAAGCTTATTTTTCCTCTATATCCAACATCAAATGCTGTAACTTTTTCTTGTTCTGCAAGGGGTGTAATACCAGTGCCATTTACAGGTGTTAAAGAGGTTGTTCCTCCACTAGCTGCAAATGCTTGTACTGATGATAATGTGTAAGCATTTGAGTAAGCATCTCTTCCTGTTAAAGTAGTATTTGGTAACCTTCTATCTAAATTATCTGGAGCTGAACCTACAAGTATAGCTCTACCTACATCAAAACCAATAAATAGTGCTTGTGTATCTGGATTTCTAAAACCTGTTTGTAAGGACGCTCTAAAATTATGTTGTTTATTTTCTCCAGCCGCATACACTAATGAAAATCTTGGTGAGTAACTGCCATCAAAAAATTCGTTTTTATCATAACGAATGGAAGCTGTAATCTTTAATCGGTCATCCATTAATTTTTTAATACCTTGTATGTAAGTTCCGTATTCATGATAATCGATTGAACCATCATAATCTGTAAATACACTTCCGCTAGAATTCAATGAATATTGTCTGTATTGACCACCTATTTGTAAGTCTACAACATTATTTAGTAAATCTCTAAAGTTATAATTTCCATCTACAATATCCATTTTAGATTCATCTACTAATTTAGATCCAGTTGTAATGTCTGGGTCATTTGTAACTTTATTAAATAATGAAATAAATTCAGGAGTTCCTGGTTGTGGTGTATAATTAGTATCTGCAAATGTTCTAGCTCCAGCGTGCAATTGAGATTGAACAGTAGGATCGTTTGGGTTTCCACCACCACCTAATATTTGTCCAGCACCTTGAGCATAGGCTGCAGCATATGCGCCAAACCACTGTGTTGCTCCAACTTTATTCATGTTAATTCCTGTAAAACGCATATCATATGAGTTTCCAGCATTTTCTATAGTGGTATAACCTCTAAGGAAAAAATTATCGCCTCTAAATTCTAATTTGTGTTGTTGTAAGGCGAAATCTTTTATGGCATATCTATTTGATCCTTGGTATATAGAAGAACCCTTTCCTATTTTAGAACTCCAAATAACTTCTGTGTTATTTCCAAAAGGTCTATAATTTAGTGTAAAGTAAGCCTTTATACTTTCAGCTTTATAATCGGTTAAATCTGATTCTTTATAGCCTGTTCTTGCTACATTTACTGCTGGTACTAATGCACTTGCTCCAATAGGAAGAATACTGCCTTCTAATTGTTGCGCAACTTGATTAAGATTTAAGCCAGAAGCCGCTAAACTTACTTCGTCACCATATATATTTAATCCATCATGAGCAGGTCCAGATCTAAAAGGATCTATTGCATCAACTGTACCTACTGCACCTAACGTGTATTGATTATCGTCTGATGCAAACCAATCGGTCCCTCTTAAATAAGAAAAAGATGCTTTTGCAGCAAATTTATCACTGAAGGCATGAGCAGCTCGAAATCCAAAATCATGAAATTGATTATCACCAGCTTCATCCTGTACTGTTAACCCTGTTTTTACATAGGCACTTACTCCTTGGTAATCAAAAGGGTCTTTACTGGTCATAAATAAAATACCATTAAAAGCATTTGCCCCATATAGAGCAGAAGATGCTCCTGGTAATATTTCCACGCTACTTATATCAAGTTCACTCAATCCCAAAATATTCCCTAAGGCAAAATTTAATCCAGGTAGAGAATTGTCCATACCATCAACTAGTTGAACAAATCGTGTGTTTGCAAAACTTGCAAATCCACGTGTATTAACAGCATTAAAAGTTAAGCTTCCTTTATTTACATCAACTCCTTTTAAATTTTCTAAACTTGAGTAAAAATCTGGAGAGGTTGCTAATTGAATATCTTTAACATTAAATCTTTCAATAGTAACAGGAGATTCTCTTATACTTTCAGGAGTTCTTGAAGCTGAAATTACAATTTCATCTAAAGAAGTACCTTCGTTAAGTACAAAACTTAATATTTGGTTGTTACTGGTAACTTCAATGGTCATAGATTCAAAACCAACACTACTTGCCTGTACATCGAAAGGAGGATTTTGGTTATAGCTTAAGGTAAAATTCCCATCAAAATCTGTTACGGTTCCCGTAGAAGTTCCAACAATGATTATGTTAGTTCCAGGAATGGGCTGGCTGTTATCATCTAAAACAGAACCAGTAATTGTTGTTTGTGATAACGCTATAGAGCAAAAAAGGAACAATAAAAATTGGATAATTGTTTTCATTTAGTAAGAATTAGTTAATTTTTAGGGTAGCAATATATGTTTTTTGAATATCACTTGAGCATAAAAATATAAAAAAATTATGCACGCATAGTACTTTTTGTTAAAAAAAAATGTGTTTTGTTGTGTTTTTAGCAAAAAAAAGACTAAAATATGATGTTTTGTCATGTTTTAGTCGTAGTGTTATGATACGTTAATAGCATTGAAAGTTATTCCACTGTAACTGATTTTGCTAAATTTCTTGGCTGATCTACATTTTTATTTAGTAGAACAGCAATATGATACGATAATAATTGTAAAGGGATAGTAGTTAAAAGAGGAGATAAAGATTCTAATGTCTCAGGAACTTCTATAACATGATCTGCTAGCTCTTTTACTTGTACATCTCCTTCTGTTACAATACCGATTATCTTACCTTTTCTAGATTTAATTTCTTGAATATTACTAACTACTTTTTCATAATGTCCTTTTTTTGTTGCAATTACAACAATAGGCATGTTTTCATCAATTAAAGCAATAGGTCCATGTTTCATTTCGGCTGCAGGGTAACCTTCAGCATGTATATATGATATCTCCTTTAATTTTAATGCACCTTCTAGAGCAACTGGGAAATTATAGCCTCTTCCAAGGTATAAACAGTTAGAAGACTCTTTATATATGTCGGCAATTTGTTTAATAATAGAATCTGATTCTAAAGCTTTTTCTACTTTTTTAGGAATCATTTCTAATTCTAATAAGTGTTGACGGAAATCAGAACTACTAATAGTGCCTTTAGCTCTAGCTAATCTTAGAGCCATTAGTGTTAATACAGTAATTTGTGTTGTAAATGCTTTTGTAGATGCTACACCTATTTCTGGACCTGCATGTGTATATGCTCCAGCATCAGATTCTCTAGCAATAGAAGACCCTACTACATTACAAACACCAAAAACAAAAGCGCCTTTAGATTTTGCTAATTTTATAGCGGCAAGTGTATCTGCTGTTTCTCCAGATTGTGAAATGGCTATAACCACATCATTTTCTGTAATTACGGGGTTTCTATATCTAAATTCAGAGGCATATTCTACTTCTACAGGTATTCTTGCTAAATCTTCAAAAATATATTCAGCAACCAAACCAGCATGCCATGATGTACCACATGCAACAATAATAATGCGGTTTGCATTGAGGAATTTTTTCATATTATCTTCAACACCTGCCATTTTAATAATAGCTTCGTTTCTTAATAATCTTCCTCTATAAGTATCTGTTATTGCTTTTGGTTGTTCATGAATTTCTTTTAGCATGAAATGATCATAACCACCTTTTTCTATTTGCTCTAAATTTAATTGTAATTCTTGAACATATGTAGGGACCAAAGAATCGTCTTTAATTTTTCTAATTTTTATACCTTTATGAAATCTAATAACTGCCATTTCTTCATCTTCTAAATAAACGGCATTTTTAGTATATTCTAGAAAAGGTGATGCATCACTTGCAATGAAAAATTCATCTTCGTTTTTCCCAATGCCTATGGCTAAAGGGCTTCCAAGACGAGCAACAACAACTTCTTCTGGTTTATTTTTATCAAAAACAGCAATAGCATAAGCGCCAATAACTTGGTTTAATGCAATTTGAACAGCTTGACCAAGTTTTACATTTTCTTGCTTTTTTACATCTTCAATTAAATTTATTAAGACTTCTGTATCAGTATCAGAATGAAAAGTATATCCTCTGGATATTAATTCTTGTTTTAGCGAATCGTAATTTTCAATAATACCATTATGTATAATTACAAGTTCACCAGAGTTTGAAAGATGAGGGTGAGAGTTAACATCATTAGGAACACCATGAGTCGCCCAACGTGTATGACCTATTCCTACATTACCAGTTTTTGTTATTTCTTTATCGGAGCGTTCTTCTAAATCAACTACTTTCCCTTTTGTTTTAGCTACTTTAAGGTTTGAGCCATCAAATAATGCGATACCAGCACTATCATAACCTCTATATTCTAAGCGTTTAAGTCCTTCTATTACAATAGGGTAAGCTTCTCTGTAACCAATATATCCAACAATTCCACACATAATTTTTAATTTAGATTTTGGGGTTCAATAATTTATAGCAAATATGTAAAATAAATATTAATGAATAATAGTTTTTATATAAAGTCCTTATTTTATACGATGAAATTCATTTTTTACAATTATTAATTTAGTTAAAAATGAAAATCCAGTACAGTATAACTTATTAATTATCTTTAGGTTCTGTATAAAATATTTTCAATTTCAATTTTTTATCATCATTATTTGAATTACTACCATGTAAAATAGTGCCTCTCGGACTTATTATAGCTGCTGCAGGTACACCTGTTACATCATCATCACTGCTTAAAATTTCAGCATTATTAGTATAATTTACATTATTTGATAGTACTAATCCGATTTTTGTATTAATAGAGTCTCTAAGCAGTATATTATTTAAATATTCTGTAAGACGTATTTTGTATTTTCCTAGAATAGTGTCTCTTTGACTTAAACTTATTAATTTAGAATCAATAGGATCTATTTGATAATCAATAGTGGATTGATTGTTTTTAATATCGTATGCGTAAATACGGTCATATTTGTGAAATTCATTGCTATATGAGCCAATATTGATGTCTTCATCTTCATAAACAATTAAAAAGACGTCATTAATAAGCCTTTTAAGTTTATAATCATCGGTATTATCTTGTTTAATAAAACCTCCATTTCCATCAGAGATTCTATAATCATTAATGAAATTATCAAAAGCGCTTTGGTCTTTAAATAAATTTACAATAGCCATAGAGCCTGTACCTTTTAAATAAAGTTTTTCGTCTCCAGAAATTTTATTTCCATTTTGTAATGTTACTAAATTGTAATCAGTAGTAAATGTATTAATTTTATTTCCTGTAAAATTAAGTTGATATGTTGCTTGTGTTCTTTCTCCTGCAACCGAAGAGTCTTTAGAATAATTAATAATAATATTAGCTTCAGTTGATGCTAGGTTTAATAAAATCATATTACCTTCATCATTAATAGCTTCTGCTTTGAAGTATAACCCTCTAAAGTAATTATTAAAATTACTAGCATTACTTAATACAGGGTCATCTTGTTTATTGATAATTGTATTTCTCCAAAAAAGAGTGTCTAATTCTGTTTTAAAAGCAGGTGTAGAATATGTAGTTGTAGTATTTCCATCAGCATCTGTGTCATCTAGACTTATTCTTTTATTACTAGGGGTGAAACTGTCATCTTCAAATATTATATCACTTTTATGATCTTCAAAATTAATAACGGAAGTTCCATTTAAAACTGTTCCATCGGATTTTGAATAATATTTTTGAGACGTTCCAAGAGTTGAGTTTGGATCAAAATCTCTTAAGAAATAATCATTTTTATAGATAGATAATTTAATTGGAGAATTGCCATATAATGAATCATTAATTGTATAAGTAGAATCGGTTATAGCTCTGCTAAAATATGGAATAGTTAATACAACAGATTCAATTTTAGTGTTTTTTCCAAAATCGGGATTAAATGTAGTTGGGGTAATTTGAGCTACAATATTAGCTGTAGTTTTTCCATAAGCTGGATCATTAAAAAAACCTAATAGATTGGAGGATAGCCCGTTAACCTGTAATGAATCGAGTTTTTTATTATATGCTGATATAGGTAAATAAACACTATCTGTTAAAAAGTTAGAATTTTCTTTACCCAAAACATCACTTTCTATTACAGTAAAATCCTTATCGCAAGCGATAAAGGAAATAAGGATTAAAATAAAAGTAATAGGTAGTTTAAGGGCTTTAATTATCTTTTTCATATATAATATAATGAATATGTAGGTTTAGCTTAAAACTTCTGTATTAAAAAAGTTGGTGTATGCTTCTCCAAATTCATCTTTGCTTTTGTACTCTAAAATAGGTTTGTTTGATGCTTTTAAATAATCATTTAATTCATCTGTAATATCTTCAGATCCTATTATTAATGCATCAGAATGGTCAATAGCAATTTTCATTAAGTTGTTAAATGACGGTTCTTCAAGCACAGTAATAGCTTCTTCATTAATATTGTCAAATTTAACCTTATTGATCATATCTTTATTTAAAGTATTGTTAAAACTTTGATTGTAGATAGAAGTAACAATTTTACTTTGGTTAAATAAAGGTTCGTCTTTATAATACTCTTTTAAGTAAACAGGAAGTAAAGCTGCTAACCAACCGTGTACATGAATAACATCTGGCGACCAGTTTAATTTTTTTACAGTTTCAATAACACCTTTTGCAAAGAAAATTGCACGTTCATCATTATCAGAAAACAGTTTTCCGGCTTCATCTGTTAATGTAGCTTTTCTTTTAAAGTATTCCTCATTATCAATAAAATAAACTTGAATACGCTCTTTAGGTATAGAAGCCACTTTTATTATAAGAGGCATATCTAAGTCGTTAATAACTAAATTTATTCCAGATAATCTTATAACTTCGTGTAATTGATGCCTTCTTTCATTAATATTGCCGTACTTAGGCATGAAAATTCGAATTTGTCCACCTTGTTGATTTACTAATCGAGGTGCTTCAAAAGACATTGAAGAAATTTCGGTTTCAGGTAAATAAGGCACTACTTCAGATGATACGTATAATATCCTCTTATCTTTCATATGTTTGTTTTTGTTGACTTAATAATGATTGTCGTATTAATAAATAATGATTCCTTGTATTTAAGAAGAAATAATATGATGTATTATACACAAATGTTGTTCCTTTTTGAAAAAATCAAAATAAAAAACACGCAAAAGTACAAAAATTTATGCAGTTTCACTGTAAAATCTTAAGTTTGCACCCGTTAAATTTTTATTAAAAAGTGGAAATACACTCAGAAAAACAGCAAATTACAGCGGCTTTAGATGTTTTAAAATCTAAAAATATAACTGTAGGATTAGTTCCTACTATGGGAGCACTGCATGAGGGGCATTTAGAATTAGTTAAAAAGGCTTTAGAAAATAATGATAGGGTTGTTGTTAGTATTTTTGTGAATCCCACACAATTTGATAATAAAGAAGATTTAAAAAAGTACCCAAGAACATTAGATAATGATGTAGAGTTACTAAAAACAGTAAGTAAAGATGCTATTTTGGTATATGCGCCTACTGTAGATGATGTTTATGGTGGAAATACAGTTTCTGAATCGTTTGATTTTGATGGTTTAGAGTTTGAAATGGAAGGTAGGTTTCGTGACGGACATTTTGACGGTGTAGGTACTATAGTAAAACGACTTTTTGAAATTGTAAAACCAGATAATGCTTATTTTGGTGAAAAAGATTTTCAGCAACTTCAAATTATCAGGAAATTAGTTGAGAAACATCATATTCCTTTAAATATAGTAGGTTGTGAAATTCATAGAGAGGCATCGGGTTTAGCTATGAGTTCTCGTAATACAAGGTTAAAACCAGAATATAAAGAGGCAGCACCGTTTATTTATAAAACTTTAAAAACTGCCAAAATTAAATTTGGCACAAAAAGTGCTAATAAAGTAATGGAATGGGTTGAAAATGAGTTTGCAAAGCATGATTTGTTAAAATTAGAATATTTTATTATTGCAGATACCGAAACCTTGAAATCCGTAAAACGAAAATCTAACAAAAAAACGTATAGAGCATTTATAGCCGCCTATGCAGATGATATTAGACTTATAGATAATATCGCTTTAAATTAATTATCTTTGCCACATGCAAATACAAGTAGTAAAATCTAAAATTCATAGAGTAAAATGCACAGGTGCTGAACTCAATTATATAGGAAGTATAACTATAGATGAAGATCTTATGAATGCTGCCAATATTATACAAGGCGAAAAAGTTCAAATTGTAAATAACGATAATGGAGAGCGTTTAGAAACATATTGCATTCCAGGGCCACGAAATAGCGGAGAAATTACGCTTAATGGTGCAGCTGCTAGAAAAGTTTCAGTTGGAGATACCTTAATTTTAATTACCTATGCTTTTATGGATATTGAGGAAGCTAAGGTGTTTAAACCATCTTTAGTGTTTCCAGATGAAGCTACAAACTTATTAAAATAAGCTTTTGAATAAAAAGATAAAGAACATACTAAAAATTACACTCCCATTATTATTGGGAGTTTTTTTAGTCTGGTATTCTCTATCTAAAGTTTCTATAGAAGAATTGTTAGTTTATGCTAAAAAGGCCGATTACACTTGGGTGGTTTTGGGTATGTTTTTAGGGCTGTTAAGTCATTTGTCGCGTGCTTACCGCTGGCGTTTTCAGTTAGAACCTATGGGGTATAGTATTAGGTTTGGAAATAGTGTTATGGCTGTTTTTGCTACCTATTTAATAAATTATACCATTCCTAGAGCAGGTGAAGTTGCTAGGGCATCTATACTAACAAATTATGAAGACGTGCCTTTTGAGAAGGGGTTTGGAACCATAGTAGCAGAGCGAATAGCCGATTTGATTGTTATGCTGGGTATAATTATAATTACTCTTTTTCTTCAATTCGATTTTATTTATGGTTTTTTAATTGAAAAATTCAATCCCACAAAAATTATTATAGCCCTTGTTTTAGGAGGGGTTTTGTTACTGTTTTTTACAAGATTTATAAAAAATAGTAATTCAAAAATAGCTTTTAAAATTAGAGGGTTCGTCATTGGATTAATTGAAGGAGCTCTAAGTGTTTTTAAGATGAAAAAGAAATGGGCTTATATATTTCATACCCTTTTTATTTGGGCTATGTATTTGCTTATGTTTTATGTAACGTCTTTTGCTATAGAAGATTTAGAAGGGGTTTCAGCAGGCGCTATTTTAATAGGTTTTATTTCTGCAAGTTTTAGTATCGCTGCAACTAATGGTGGTATTGGTTCTTATCCATTAGCTATTTATGCAGCTTTTTCAATTTTTGGAATACCTGAAGAACCGAGTATTGCTTTTGGTTGGATTATGTGGGCATCACAAACGCTTATGATTATTGTTTTTGGAGGACTATCACTTATTTATTTACCAATTTATAATAGAAAAAAGTAGAACAAACACATTTTGTAGTTTCTCTTTATTTCATACCTTGCTGCTATTAAATCTCAAATCAATTCATAATGAAGCATTCTGTTTTTTTCTTTTTATTTCTGTTTTTTGTCTCTCCACTTATAGAGGCGCAAGTTAAATACGAAATTATAGAATCTTCAAAATTAGGTGATACACGCGAATTAAAAATTCAACTCCCTAGAGGCTATAAAGCAAATGAAGATAAAAGTTATCCCATTTTTATAGTCTTTGATGGCGATTATTTATTTGAAGCAGTTGCAGGAAATGTAGATTATTATAGTTATTGGGAGGATATGCCAGAAGCCATTGTTGTTGGTGTTAATCAGTTTAATAAGCGTTATGACGATTGTATGTATTCTGAGCAAAACTCATTACCTATTGAATCTGGCGCAGCCTTTTTTGAGTTTATAGGTATGGAACTTATTCCTTATATAGAAAACAAATATAGAACTGTTAACTTTAGAGTTGCTGTTGGGCATGGAGAAACTGCAAACTATATTAATTATTTTTTGTTAAAGCCAAACCCTTTATTTCAAGGATATATAGTTGTTAGTCCAGAATTAGCACCAAATATGATTGATTATATTCCAGAAGTGCTTGCTAAAGTAGATTCTAAAACATTTTACTATTTAGCAAATACAGATAACGATGCGTCATTTATTAAAAAAATGACAAAAGCTTTAAATGCTGATGTTTCTAATATTGAAAACCAAAATTTATATTATGATTTTGATAGTTTTGAAGGGCCGTCACATTATTCTGTACCTACACACGCTATACCAAATGCTATAGAAGGTATGTTTAAGGTTTTTCAACCTATTAGTAAAAAAGAGTATAAAGAAACAATTCTTGAGTTAGAAATTTCACCCGTTGTTTACCTTCAAGAAAAGTACCAAACTATTAAAGATTTGTTTGGAATTGATAAGCAGATTTTAATTAACGATTTTAAAGCGATTTCTGCGGCAATAGAAAAAAATGAAAGTTTTGAGTATTATGAAGATTTAGGAAAAATGGCTAGAAAATCATATCCGGAAACACTTTTAGGAAGTTATTATTTGGCGCGTTTTTATGAAGAAACAGGTGAGCCTAAAAAGGCGATGCGGACTTATCAATCGGCTTATACCTTAAAAGAAATAGCAGGTATTACTAAAGATTTAGTGCTTGAAAAGGCAGATTTAATTAAAGCAGATTTTGGGTATTAATGGCTAAAGTAAAAACCACTTTTTTTTGTCAGAACTGCGGAACGCAATATGCTAAATGGCAAGGGCAGTGTAATGCCTGTAAAGAATGGAATACGGTTGTAGAAGAGGTGATTCAAAAGCCTGAAAAAAACGATTGGAAAACACCGACTTCTACCACAAAAAGGGTGTCTATTCCTTTGCGAATAAAAGATATTGATGCATCAAAAGAAGCTCGTTTAGATACTTTTGATGGTGAATTTAATCGCGTTTTAGGAGGCGGAATAGTTCCTGGGTCATTAACACTTTTAGGAGGAGAACCTGGTATTGGGAAAAGTACTTTGTTACTTCAAATTTCATTAAAGCTACCGTATAAAACACTCTACGTTTCTGGCGAAGAAAGCCAGAAACAAATAAAAATGCGAGCAGAACGCATTAACCCTGAAAACAACAATTGTTATATTCTTACCGAAACTAAAACTCAGAATATTTTCAAACAAATTGAAGCTTTAGAGCCTGATATTGTTATTATAGATTCTATTCAAACGTTACATAGCGATTATATAGAGTCGTCTTCAGGAAGTATTTCTCAAATAAAAGAGTGTACTACAGAGCTTATAAAATTTGCTAAAGAAACAGCTACGCCCGTTTTGTTAATTGGTCATATTACAAAAGATGGCAATATTGCTGGTCCTAAAATCTTAGAGCATATGGTAGATACTGTTTTACAATTTGAAGGAGATCGTAATCATGTTTTCAGAATTTTAAGGGCTAATAAAAACCGGTTCGGTTCTACAAACGAACTAGGAATTTATGAAATGCAAGGCTCTGGTTTGCGAGAAGTTTCTAATCCTTCAGAAATTTTAATTTCTAAGAAAGACGAAGAATTATCAGGAAATACAATAGCAGCTACTCTTGAAGGTATGCGCCCTTTAATGATTGAAGTGCAAGCTTTGGTAAGTACAGCTGTTTACGGAACACCTCAAAGAAGTGCCACAGGATTTAATGCTAAACGCTTAAATATGCTTCTGGCTGTTTTAGAAAAACGAGCAGGTTTTCGTTTAGGAGCAAAAGATGTATTTTTAAATATAACAGGTGGTATTACTGTTGATGACCCTGCTATAGATTTGGCAGTGGTTGCTTCTATTTTATCTTCTAATGAAGATGTAGCTTTGCAGAAAGATTTTTGTTTTGCTGCCGAGGTTGGTTTATCTGGAGAAATTCGTCCTGTTCAACGTGTAGGACAACGTATTCTTGAAGCCGAAAAATTAGGGTTTTCAACCATTTTTGTATCTAAATACAATAAAATTTCTTTAAAAAATACTGTTATTAAAATTCAATTGATTTCTAAAATTGAGGATTTGGTTGAGTTTGTGGTTTAAATAATTTTATAAGTTTCTTGTTTGTTCTAAGTTATGTTTGTTGTAGTTAGTTTTTTAGTTTTTGTTTTCTTATTTGTAGAAAAAAGCCTTCACAAAAATGCTTTTCATCGAAATTATTGTTCTTTAATCGATAAAAAATAAATATTAATTAGTTTTTAAGCTGATTAATATTTAATATTGTTCTATTAATTTATTTAAATCCATGTAGTGATTTAATGAAGATTATTTTTTCCTTCAAGTCTTCATAGCAGATTGTTTATTTAATTATAAATTTTTAATAGAACGATATTATGAAACTTACAAAAACATTAAATGTCTTTTTTATATGTTTCTTATTCTTTTTTAAGTTAAGTGCTCAAACATGTGAAATATTCACATTCGCTCCACCAAATTTGCCGTCAAGCTTTACTTATACATATACAGATGCATTAGGTTGGGTAGATAGTATGGGGAGCTCCATAGCTGCTCCAAGCTCAGTGGGTGGAGGAGATAGTGTTGCTATTTTAGATGATAATAGTGATGTTATTGCAAATAGTGGTTTTAAGGGATTTCTTTATATCGCGCCTGGTGTAACTTATTCTGGAACGATATCTAGTATTAATGGAGCTAATGTGTTGGTTGAAGGTAATATTGATTTTCCAACCAATCCGTCATTTCAAAATGTAAATCTTTATATTTATGAAACTGGTAGTGTTTTTATTCCTGGAACGTTTAATCCTTCTGGTTCTTCTAAAATTTTTAATGCAGGACAATCTTTAAACATTGGAGGTGATTTACAATTAGGAGGTAGTGTTGAATTTGTTTCTTTTAGTACCGGAAGTACTATTGTTCAGGGAGACGCCAGTATTGCTAGTGAATATTCAAATTGTGGTCTTTTAGAAGTTTATGGTTCTTTATCTTCAGGAGGTGCGAGTTCATTAAAAAATAATTGTTCGGTTTATATCCATACTGACATGAGTTTGAATGCAGATTATACAAATAATGGGTTGTTTGTTTTAGATGGAAACTTAAATTTTGGTACAGCTACGTTTTTTAATAATGATGCAATGGTTTTAAATAATATATCATTAAGTAATGACGATTTAATTGGGAATGATGTTAATTCTGTACTTATAGTAAGGAATACAGCCTCGTTAACAAGTGGAGCTTCTATTACAGGGCATATGTATTATGATATAGATGATGGTGGTGGTTTTGATACTGTTTGTGCATCATGTGTTGAAGATGTTGATGTTCTTTTAGATGTAACTATTCCAGCAACTACAGCTGAAATATTAGAGAATTGTGGAGGAAACATTATAATAAACCCTTTTATTGTTGAATCTAAGCTTGATTTTGATGGAGTTGATGATTATTTGTCTACGCCAGAATTTATAAATGGATTAAATGATGTAACACTTATGGCTTGGGTGAAATCTGATACAGGTAATACAACTGACATGACTATTGCAGGAGAAGGGTTAGGTTGTAAAATGTCTTTAAAAAATGGGAATAGGCCAACATTTACTATAACAACTGCTAGTAATTCTACGCAGTTTGCAGGAGGGTGTAGTTGTAGTGCTATCAATTTAGATGAGTGGCACCATATTACAGGAAGTTTTTCTAGTAATACTGGTTTAATAAAAATTTATGTAGATGGAGTTTTGGTTGATACACAAAATACAGGAATAACTGGAGCTTCAATTCAAAATACAGTATCTTCTAATGGGAATTTTGAAGTTGGAAGAACCTCAGAAATTACCGCAAATAGGGAGTATTTTAAAGGAGATATAGATGAAGTAAGAGTATTTAATAAATTACTTACAGATGATCAAATACAACAAATGGTTTATCAAGAGATAGAAGAAAATTCAGGTAATGTTAAAGGGGTTGTTATTTCTAAAGATATATCAACTAATAACCCTGTGCTGTGGTCTAGTCTAATTGCATATTATCCAATGTTAGATATAGTATCTTATGATAGAACAACGGATTATTCCTTAAACAATAGAATTACTAAATTGCATAATATTACTAGTATGCAACAGCAAACAGCACCAATGCCTTATCAATCATTAAGCGATGGTTCTTGGTCATTAGAGTCTACTTGGTTGCATGGTGATGTATGGGATATTGAAGATGCAGCAACTAATAAAGACTGGAGTATTGTAAAAATATTGAGTGATGTTAATGCTAATCATAATGTTAAAACATTAGGTCTTATAATTGATACAGATAAGAAATTAACAGTTCAAGGAGATTATTTAGTAGAAAATAGTTCCTATTTAGAATTAAACGGAACCTTAGATTTACAAGATGATTCTCAATTAATACAAACCAGTAATAGCGATTTGGTGACCTCATCAACAGGAAAAATAAAAAGACGTCAAGAAGGAACAGCTAGTGCTTATTGGTATAACTATTGGGCATCTCCAGTTGGAGCAACAGGAGTAACTATTTTATCAGATAATAATGGAGCAATCAATAATTCAAATAATTCAGATTACAGATTAGAATTGTTAAAAGACGATTCAGAAATGAATTGTCAATTTACATCAGCTTATACTGCTAATGGCAATATAAGTACCTATTGGTTGTACACGTTTATAAATGGAAAAACCTATTGGGATTGGGCGCAAATTGCCCCCTCAGCAAATTTAAAACCAGGAGTTGGTTATACCCAAAAAGGGACAGGAATTCCAGATTCAGAACAACAATATATTTTTGAAGGGAAACCAAATAACGGCACTATATTAGTAGATGTTACAGATGTTGGTGGTCCAGGATCTGTTGCTAATGTGTCAAAAACAGAATACTTATTAGGAAATCCATATCCATCAGCATTAGATATTTATAAGTTTATAGATGATAATGCAGGAATAATTGACGGAACATTAAATTTATGGCAACAATGGAGTGGCTCTTCACATAATCTTGATGAATATAATGGTGGTTATGCGCAGGTAAACAAATTAGGATCTATTAGAGCATACCAATTTGTTGGTTTTTATGGAGCTACAAATGGTCAGCAAGATGGAACAATAACACCATCTAGATATCTTCCGGTAGGACAGGGTTTTATAGTAGAAATTATAACAGATGGAACGGTTGAATTCAATAATAGTCAACGAGTATTTATAAAAGAAGCTGATGCGGATGGTACATATGATAATGGTTCTGTGTTTTCAAAATCAGGTAATAGTAAATCATCAAAAAGTAATACTTCAAATAAAGAAGTTATTGATAATAGTATGCAAAAACTGCGATTAGAATTTAATTCGGTAATTGGTCCAAAAACAAGAAGAGAATTACTTTTAGGTTTTAGTCCGGATACGAGTGATGAATACGATTATGGATTTGATGCCAAAAACACAGAAGTTAATAATAACGATCTACATTTAAGTTTAGATGGTCAAGATATGAATATTCAAGCTTATAGCGAGATAACCGCAGACAAAGTAGTGCCATTAAATTTTAAATCATCAGGCAGTAATACCTTTGATATTAAAATTACAGAACTAGAAAATATAGATGAAAGCCAAGAAATCTATTTGAAAGATAATCAAACAGGTACCTATTTTAATTTAAGAGAAGATACAGCTTATCAGTTTACATCCGATCAAGGGAAGTTTAATACAAGATTTGAAATCGTATTTCAATCAGAACAACAAAGTTTAAGTACAGAAGAAGCATTAGCTACAGAGAATTTTATTTATTATAAAAACTCTGATCATAAGTTGTATGCTAAAAAGTTAAATACTTCAGTATCTAAAATATCACTAGTGAATATGTTAGGTCAAACAGTTCTAGAGTTCAGAGAAGTATCACAAGAAAGTTTAAATAATGGATTAAACATTTCAAATATATCAAGTGGTACTTATGTTACTTACTTTAGAACGGAAGATCACCAAGTGTTTACTAAAAAAATAATAGTTAATTAAAAATTTAAAGTTATCAAAAAAAGCCAAAACAATTGTTTTGGCTTTTTTTTTTTTTTGACAAATGCTTTTTGTTCAATTGTGAAAAGAGAATTTATGATTTCATTTCATCGAATTTATTTGTTTTTAAACGATAATAAGTGGTTGTTTTTCTAGGTTCTTTAATGTTGTTGTGTTAGTTTTGTTTTAAAATAAACAATATCACAGATTTATGTGCTTTTAATCGAAAAGATATTTTCTTTTAATATTGTGTATATAATTTTGCGTCGTTAAATTGTTTAAATACAATTTTAATAAGCTCCCCTCAAAGCTTTTTTAATAATCCATTTTACTATAGTTGTGTTATTTGTAGTATAAAAATTAATAGATTTTTAATCCTATTGAAATTTAAACTATGAAAGCAAATTATATCAAATCTTATAATCTTATTATAATTATACTTGTAGTATTTTCAACAAGTAAACTTCATGCGCAATATTGTACCCCAAAAAATATTAATAAAAATAACACAAATTATATTTCTAAGGTTGAAATAGGTGGTATAAATAATTCTAGCTCTGGTACTACTGGAGGCTATGTTGATTATTTTGACTCTGTAACTACAACAAATATAGCTGTTGGAGAAACAATTAATGGTGCAGTTGAAATAACAATAGATGGTTGGAATACTAATATGAATACAGTAGTTGTTTGGATGAATTTTAATACGAATAACGATGATGATTTTGAGGATAGTGGAGAGCGGTTTTTGTTTACCATAAAAGATAAAAATAACAAAAGCGGAAAAAAGACAATTAGTGTACCTATTAGTATTCCAGTGCCAAATAATGCACAATCAGGAATTTCTAGAATGAGAATCGGTTTAAGAAAAGGGAAAAATACAGATTTTACATCTTGCGATTATAAATGGAAAGCAGGAGAAGTTGAAGATTATAAAATTAATTTTACTTCAGATGGCGATGATTCTGGTTCTGGAGGTTATGATGCTAATTATTGTTCTCCAAATAATATTGGAAATTTCAATACTAATTATATTTCAAAAGTAGCAATAGGAAGTATTAATAATACTAGCTCTGGTAATACTGGTGCTTATACGTATTATTCTTCAATAACACCAACAGATGTTACTGTTGGAGAAATATTAAATGGAACAGTTAGTGTAACAATTAATGGCTGGAATAAAAGTGAGAATACAGTTGTTGTATGGATGAATTTTAATGAAACCGACGATGATTTTGAGGATAATGGAGAACGGTTTTTATTTACTGTCAAGGATAATAAGAATAAAGGTGGAAATAAAACTATAGATGTTCCTATTAGTATCCCTATACCAAATACAGCTGAATTAGGTATTGCAATGATGAGAGTTGGTTTTAGAACAGGAACAAATACTAATTTTACGTCATGCGATTATAATTGGGAAGCAGGAGAGGTTGAAGATTATAAAATTAATTTTAAATCAGATAATAATTCGACTCCAGAAGAAAATAGTGATATAGATGACGATGGGATATTAGATTCAGTAGATTTAGATGATGATAACGATGGTATATTAGATACTGATGAAGGTTGTGATGATGTTTTACCAGTAACGACTTCGGGTAGCCTTACAGAGTCGTTTACCATAGGCGGTAATGCCAATTCAGTTACGTTTTCTACGGTAAACGGAACTGCTAAAACAAATGGGTCCACTTTTTATTATAGAGAAGGAGGAGCAGATGTAAGTATTGGCGCTACTTATACGCTTACTTTTGCACAACCTGTTCTTAATTTAGAATTGTGGTTTGATAATTTGATTGGAACAGGTAATATAGGTGATTTTACTGTGGTTTATGATGATGCTAGCACACAGAGTAATTTAGATTTTACTATTGCAGGTAATACATATAATTTGTTTAATTCTGCAGGAACTCTGGCGGAAAAAGGTAGTACAGGAGGATTTATTTCTATTGTCGATCCTTCCCCCGAAGAAGGGACTCAATCTAACTCAGATCAATTATTTGGTACTTTAAGTTTTTTAGGTTTAGACCATAATAAAAGAATACAATCAATAACATATACAATAATTACTAAGGAAAATAGATATTCCGTGAATGCAAGAGTTGTCCCTATTGCATTTGATATTTTTGATGCTGATAATGATGGTATTTCTAATTGTCATGATTTAGATTCAGATAATGATGGAATACCAGATAATGTAGAAGCACAATCAACATTTGCTTATATAGTGCCCAGTGGAAATGGATCCGGAATAACAGATGCAAATAATGATGGTGTAGATGATAATTATGGAATAGGTATTTTATCTCCTGAAGATACAGATCGTGATGGAACACCAGATTATTTGGATTTTGATTCAGATAATGATGGGAAATTAGATGTTAAAGAGAACGGTATGGCGAATGGGGCTTCGGCTGCTGATTCTGATAAAGACGGATTAGTGAACCCGTTTGAAACAAACGGTGTTAAAGATGCCTCATGGGATGTAAATGAAGATATAGAAGACCCTTTAGATTTATCTATTTTACCTGATGGTGATAGCGATTTAAATTCAGGCGGTGATTTAGATTACAGAGATTTGTTTGATGTAAATCCGTCAATTAATGCCCGCATAGATTTTGATGGAATAGATGATTATTTATCTAGAGATTCTTTTATAGAAGGGTTAAATAATGTAACTATAATGGCCTGGGTTAAATCTGATGCTGGAAATACTACCGATATGGTTGTTGCAGGAGAAGATTCGGGTTGCAGATTGTGGTTGCAAAGTGGTAAGCAACCTATGTTTACAATAAAGACAGTAGGAAGTCAAGAAAATACTATTGGAGACATTTCGCATTTAATTAAATTGGGTGAATGGCATCATTTAACAGGGACTTATACAGCATCATCAGGAGAAATGAAGTTATATGTTGATGGTGAGTTAGTTGGTTCTGAAAATGTAGGAGGTTCGTCTATTGAAAATACTAATAATTCAAACGGAAATTTTGAAATTGGAAGGTTGTCAAGTACTGATAATGATAAAAAATATTTTAAAGGTTCTATAGATGAAGTTAGAGTGTTTAATACGTCATTAACCAAAGATCAAATTCAACAAATGATATACCAAGAGATTGAAGATGATTCAGGAAATGTTAAAGGAGCTTTTATAGTAAAAGATATTAAAGATACTTCTTCAAATGCAACAGTTTCTTGGGGTAGTTTAATTGCTTATTACCCTATGTCAGGTATTAAAAAAGGAAGCACTTTAGATTATTCAGGGTATAATAGAGATATCTATTTGTCTAATGTAACGGTTCAAGACCAAACAGCTCCTATGCCATATGAATCATTAAGTAATGGTTCTTGGGTTTCAGAGTCTACTTGGTTGTATGGCGATGTTTGGGATATAGAAGATTCTGCAAATAATAAAGATTGGATTGTTGTAAAAATATCAAGTGATGTAAGTGCTAATCATAATATTAAAACGTCTGGTCTTATAATTGATACAGATAAAACATTAACAATTCTAGGCGATCATTTAGTAGAAAACAACTGGTATTTAGAGCTAAATGGTACCTTAGATTTAATGAGTGATTCTCAGTTATTACAAACTAAAACGAGTGATTTAGTAACCTCAGCAGATGGTAAGGTAAAAAGACGTCAAGAAGGAACTTCAAGTGCTTATTGGTACAACTATTGGGGATCTCCGGTAGGAACAAAAGAAGCTACAAGTTTATCTGACAATAATGGAACAACCAATAATTCAAATAACTCTAATTTTAAATTAGAAATGTTAAAAGATGATACAGAAATGAATTGTCAATTTACACCAGCTTATACGGCAAATGGTAACATAAGTACCTATTGGTTGTACACGTTTATAAACGGAAAAACATATTGGGATTGGAAGCAAATAGCACCATCTTCAAATTTAAAACCAGGTGTTGGTTATACTCAAAAAGGAACAGGGATTCCAAGTACAGAGCAACAATATATTTTTGAAGGGAAACCCAATAACGGTACTATATTAGTAGATGTTAAAGATGTAGGAGGGCCAGGATCGGTTGCTGATAAGTCGAAAACGGAATTTTTATTAGGAAACCCATATGCTTCAGCTATAGATATTCATAAGTTTATAGATGATAATGAAGGGGTAATAGAAGGGGCGTTGAATTTGTGGCAACAATGGAGTGGAAGTTCTCATAATCTTAATGACTATAATGGTGGTTATGCAGAAGTAAATAAGTTAGGAGCTATTAGAGCATCTCAGTTTGTAGGACGTTCTGGAGCAACAACAAGAGGTGGAGAAGGAGCAGTTGTTCCATCAAGATACCTTCCCGTTGGCCAAGGTTTTATTGTTGAAATTATAGCAGATGGAGTTGTTGAGTTTAATAACAGTCAGCGTGTATTTATAAAAGAAGCTGATGCAGATGGTACTTATAATAATGGTTCTGTGTTTTCAAAATCAGGTAATAGTAAATCATCAAAAAGTAATACTTCAAATAAAGAAGGTGCTGATAACATAATGCGAAAAATGCGTTTAGAATTTAATTCAGTAGAAGGTCCAAAAACAAGAAGAGAATTGCTTTTAGGATTTAGTCCATATACAAGTGATGAATATGATTATGGTTATGATGCGAAAAGTATAGGTGCTAGTAATAATGACTTGCATTTAAGTTTAGAAGGTAAGGATATGAATATTCAAGCCTATAGCGAGATAACTGCAGATAAAGTAGTTCCATTAAATTTTATATCATCGGGTAGTAATACATTTAATATTAAAATTACAGAATTCGAAAATATAGATGAAAATCAAGAAATATATTTAAAAGATAATGAAACAGGAACGTATTTTGATTTAAGAGGAGGAGAGGCTTACGAGTTTACATCAGAACAAGGTAAGTTTAATACAAGGTTTGAAATTGTATTTCAATCAGAACAGAAAAGATTAAGTGCTGAAGAAGCATTAACAACAGAGAACTTTATTTATTATAAAAACTCTGAGCATAAGTTGTTTGCGAAAAAGTTAAATACTTCAGTATCTAAAATTTCAATTGTAAATATGTTAGGTCAAATAGTTTTAGAATTTAGCGATGTTTCACAAGAAAGTTTAAAAAACGGATTAACCATTTCTAATATATCAAGTGGTACGTATATAGCATATTTTAGAACAGAAGATCATCAAGTTCTTAGTAAAAAAATAATAGTTAATTAAAAATTAAAAAATTACAAAAAAAGCCAAAACAATTGTTTTGGCTTTTTTTATGTATAAAAATTAACCATTTAAGGATAAATTCTTAAATTCGCATCCTTATAAGAATATATAGTAAATGAGCGCGAAATTTCCTGAATATAAAGGACTTGACTTACCAAATGTTGCAGATGAAATCTTAAACTATTGGCAAGAAAATAACATCTTTGAAAAAAGTGTATCTACTAGAGAAGGTAATAAACCATTTGTGTTTTTTGAAGGACCACCTTCTGCAAACGGATTACCTGGTGTACACCATGTTTTAGCGCGAGCTATTAAAGATATTTTTCCGCGTTATAAAACCATGAAAGGTTACCAAGTAAAGCGTAAAGCTGGTTGGGATACCCATGGGTTACCTATAGAGTTAGGTGTAGAAAAAGAATTAGGTATTACTAAAGAAGATATTGGTAAAACCATTTCTGTTGAAGATTATAATGCTGCTTGCCGTAAAGCAGTTATGCGTTATACAGATGTATGGAATGATCTAACTCAAAAAATGGGTTACTGGGTAGATATGGACGACCCATATATTACCTACGACCCAAAATACATGGAATCTGTTTGGTGGTTGCTTAAAGAAATATATAATAAGAGCTTATTATATAAAGGCTATACCATTCAACCATATTCTCCAAAAGCAGGAACAGGTTTAAGTTCTCATGAGTTAAATCAACCAGGAACGTATCAAGATGTAACCGATACTACTATTGTAGCTCAGTTTAAAGCAAAACCAGAGTCATTACCGGAATTTTTACAAAATGAAGGCGATATTCATTTTATGGCTTGGACAACCACACCTTGGACATTACCAAGTAATACCGCTTTAACTGTTGGTCCAAAAATTGAATATGTTTTAGTTGAAACGTATAATCAATATACCTTTGAACCTATTAATGTGGTTTTAGCTAAGAAATTAGTTAACTATCAATTCTCAGGAAAGTTTAATAAAGTTGAAGAAAAATCAGAATTATTAGCATATAAATCGGGCGATAAAAAAATTCCTTTTTACGTTGTAAAAGAGTTTGTAGGTAAAGATTTAGTAGGTATTACTTATGAGCAATTAATGCCATATGCATTGCCAAATGATAATCCTGAAAATGCATTTAGAATTATTTCTGGAGATTTCGTTACGACTGAAGATGGAACAGGTATAGTGCATACAGCTCCAACATTTGGAGCAGATGATGCCTTGGTTGCAAAACAAGCTACGCCAGAAGTGCCACCAATGTTGGTAAAAGATGAAAATGGTAATTTAGTTCCGTTAGTCGATTTACAAGGTAAATTTAGACCAGAAATGGCTGAATATGCAGGTAAATATGTAAAGAACGAATATTATAATGAAGGAGAAGCACCAGAGCGTTCTATAGATGTTGAAATTGCTATTCAATTAAAAGAAGAAAATAAAGCCTTTAAGGTTGAAAAATATAAACACAGTTATCCTAACTGTTGGAGAACCGATAAGCCTATTCTTTATTATCCGTTAGATTCTTGGTTTATTAAAGTTACCGATGTTAAGGAGCGTATGTTCGAGCTTAACGAAACAATTAACTGGAAACCTAAAGCTACTGGAACAGGGCGTTTTGGAAACTGGTTAGCAAATGCTAACGATTGGAATTTATCGCGTTCTCGTTATTGGGGAATTCCACTTCCAATATGGAGAACAGAAGATGGTAAAGAAGAAATATGTATAGGTTCGGTTGAAGAGTTGAAAAATGAAATGGCAAAAGCGGTTTCTGCAGGTGTTTTGGCTGAAGATATTTTTGCCGATTTTGAAGTTGGAAACAATTCTGAAGAAAACTATGCAAAAATCGATTTACATAAAAACATTGTTGATGAGGTTGTTTTAGTATCTCCAACAGGACAGAAAATGTTCCGTGAAAGCGATTTAATTGATGTTTGGTTCGATTCTGGTTCTATGCCGTATGCACAATGGCATTATCCGTTTGAGAATAAGGAGTTAATTGATGGTAAAAAATCATACCCAGCCGATTTTATTGCAGAAGGCGTCGATCAAACACGTGGTTGGTTCTATACGTTGCATGCTATTGGAACGATGGTTTTCGATTCTGTTGCCTATAAAAATGTGGTATCTAACGGATTGGTGTTAGATAAAAACGGACAAAAAATGTCTAAGCGTTTAGGTAATGCGGTCGATCCTTTTGAAACTTTAGGGAATTACGGTGCTGATGCTACACGTTGGTATATGATTTCTAATGCGAATCCTTGGGACAATTTAAAATTCGATTTAGAAGGTATTGAGGAAGTAAAACGTAAGTTTTTCGGAACACTTTATAATACATATTCATTCTTTAATTTATATGCCAATCTTGATGGTTTTACTTATAGTGAAGCAGATATTCCTTTAGATGAAAGACCTGAAATAGATCGTTGGATTCTTTCAGAATTACATACGCTTATTCAGAAAGTAGATGAATATTATGCAGATTATGAGCCAACAAAGGCGGCTCGTGCTATTTCAGACTTTACTCAAGATTATGTAAGTAACTGGTTTGTGCGTTTAAGTAGAAGACGTTTCTGGAAAGGCGATTACCAACAAGATAAAATTTCGGCATACCAAACACTTTACACGTGTATGTTAACTATTGCTAAGTTAGGAGCGCCAATTGCACCTTTCTTTATGGATAAGCTTTACTTAGATTTAACAAAAACAACACAAACTGAACAATTTGAAAGTGTACATTTGGCTGAGTTTCCAAAGGTAGATGCTGGTTTTATAAATAAGTCTTTAGAGCGAAAAATGGAAAGTGCACAAACAATATCGTCTTTAGTACTCTCGTTAAGAGCTAAAGAAAAGATAAAAGTGCGCCAGCCACTTCAAAAAATTATGATTCCAATTGATAATGAACAACAAAAGGAAGAGATTTTAGCGGTTTCAGATTTAATAAAACATGAAGTAAATGTAAAAGAAGTAGAGCTTTTAGAAGATGCTTCAGATATATTAGTAAAACAAATAAAACCTAACTTTAAAGCGTTAGGTCCGCGTTTTGGAAAGGATATGAAAGCCATTGCAGCTGCAGTAATTAACTTTACAGCAGAAGATATTAACAAAATAGAATTAAATGGTAATTTAGAGGTTGATATTAACGGAAAAAATATTATTTTAGAACGCACAGATGTAGAAATTACATCACAAGATATTGAAGGATGGTTGGTTGCAAACGAAGGTGCTTTAACAGTAGCTTTAGATGTTACAATTAGTGATGATTTACGAAAAGAAGGCATTGCTAGAGAGTTAATTAATCGTATTCAAAATTTACGTAAAGATTCAGGATTTGAAGTAACTGATAGAATAGATGTAACGCTTCAAAAAGACGAATATATTACTAGTGCAGTAGATGCAAATAGAGCATATATAAAATCGGAAACATTAACAAACGAACTTGAGATTATTGATAAATTAGAGAATGGTATAGAAATTGCTTTTGATGATGTAAATACCAAATTGTATATTCAAAAACATTAAAAATTATGGGAGAAGCTAACGCAAGATATTCAGATGAACACTTAGCAGAATTTAAAGTGCTAATTTTAGAAAAAATAGAAAAAGCACAGCATGATTTAGAGCTTATTAAGAGTGCGTATATGAATGATCATAATAATGGTACAGAAGATACATCTCCTACATTTAAAGCTTTTGATGAAGGAAGTGCTGTTATGAGTAAAGAATCTAATGCGCAATTAGCTATTCGTCAAGAAAAATTTATTCGTGATTTAAAAAATGCTTTAATAAGAATAGAAAACAAGACCTATGGTATATGTCGTGTTACAGGTAAGCTAATAAATGCTGAACGATTAAAGTTAGTGCCTCATGCTACTTTAAGTATTGAAGCAAAAAACATACAATAATTTTATTTTAATTATATATTAAAACGTCTCATATATTGAGGCGTTTTTATTTTTTATATGTCACTAAAAAAATCTGTTTTCTTAATAATTCTTATTTTACTTATCGATCAGGTTAGCAAAATATATATTAAAACCCATTTTTCACTTCATGAAAGAGTTGCCGTTTTTAGTTGGTTTAAAATATATTTTATTGAAAACGATGGAATGGCTTGGGGAACAAAAATTAGTGATTTTGTCTCTTTTATCTCTGATAGAACTGCCAAAGTAGCCTTAACGTTGTTTAGAGTCGTTGCTATATTTGGTATTGGCTATTGGTTATACGATACAACCAGAAAACAAGGGTCAAAAATATTGGTAATAGCAATCTCTCTAATATTTGCAGGGGCTTTAGGTAATATTGTAGATTCTGTTTTTTATGGTGTTTTATTTGATGATAGTTATAGCCAAATTGCAACGTTTTTACCAGATGCAGGCGGATACGATTCTTTATTACACGGTCGCGTTGTAGACATGCTTTATTTTCCTTTATTTGAAGTAGATTTACCGCAGTGGGTTCCTTTTTATGGTGGTAAGCGTTTTAACTTTTTCGAACCCGTTTTTAATATAGCCGATATGGCTATAAGTACTGGTTTTATAATGCTTATTGTATTTAATAAGAAGGCGTTTTCTAAAAATTAAGTGTCCTCCTAATTTTACAAGTAAGTATTTTTCTACTCTTAAAGGTATTCGTTATCTTTATATTTTAAAATCCTAATTAATGAAAAGTAGATACTTGACTTTAGCCTTGTGTTTCATATTTGTTTCAAATATTGTTAGCGCACAAAATACTTACGACATTATTTTTCCAGGAAACGATAGAGATCAAAAGTGTCAGCAATGTTTTCAAGTATTTAATCAAAAACCTAAAGAAGTTCAATTTTCAATACAAAGAGAAAAGAATAATCTATATTTTCAGGTTAACGATAAAAACTGGTTTAATTTATTGTTTAAAAATGCTGGAGATGGTGTGGCTATCGATATAGTTTTAAAAGATAGGTATGCATGTGATGTTGAATCTGTAAAGAAGACTCAAATACGAGGGTTTTTGCTTAAGCCTTTTTATACTAAGGAGTTAAGGAGAGGTTTGAAGCCAAATGGAGAAAGTGTTTTTAGAGCTTATGTTGGCAAAATTCCTGAAGGTTTTATTAATGATGAATTAGAATATAATATCCTGTTTTTAAATAATAAAAACTTATGTCATTACTATACAATTTATGATTTAGAGTCTTATCCTTGGGAGTTATTAGATATGGGAATGTATTTAGATTCTTTAACATATAACCCAAAAGAAATAAAAGTAACTGAACAAGAAACGTTTGTTATTAGAAACAAAACGATGAAGTTTAAAATTCCCTTTGAAAAGAATAAATCTAATTATTCACAAGAAGATATAAAGCCCATTTACGATTCTTTACGGTTAACAGATTTTAATATTAAAGCTATAAATATTAAGGCCTATTCATCTATAGAGGGAAGCTTAAATAGAAATATAGAATTGCAGGAGCAGCGTGCAAATAGTATTGTTGCTGCATTACAAACATTTCAAAAACCAACTATTAATACAGAAGTTTCTTCTTCAGAAAATTGGGTAGAGTTTTTAAATGATATAAAAGGAACAAAGCACGAAAGTTTATCGGGTTTGAGTAAAACTCAAATTAAAGCAAAACTAAAAGGAGGGCTTTCAGGCGAAATGGAATCTATTTTAAAGCACCATAGAAAGGCGGTTTTAGAGTTAGAATTAGAAAAGAAAGACAAGTATAAAACAATGTCTACCGATGTTTTATTAAATAAATTTAATGCCGCCATTACTGCCGAAAAATTAGATGAAGCAATTGATATTCAAAATTCAATTTTTGAAAGGCTTAAAGGAAAAGAAGTGTCGCCAGACATTTTAAGAAAAATGAATATCCCAAAACAAGAAAAATTTGTTAAGATATTTAATAAAAATTCTGCTTATAGATATATGCTGAATGTTAGAGAGATTTTAATTGTTTATAATGAATTATTAGAACTGGAAAAAATAGTTCCAAAAGATCGAGAAGTAAAATATAATATTACAGCTTTAAAAATTAAATTATGGCGTTTTAGAGCTCTAGAAATAAATGAAACCAAGTTAAAAAATCAAATAACTGCTTTAAAGAATTACGGAATTGATAGTTCGCTTATTTCAAGAATGATGGTTAATTTTCATATTGTTAAAGCCGAAAATTTAATGAGAAAAAGAGATTATGCAAATAAAGATAAATCGGTTGCTTTTATAAATAATAATTATAATAAGTTTCCGCTATCAGATTATGATTATTTAAGTTTAGCTCAATTTTTTAGTTACTATGCTAATATAGATATGTCTGTAAAATTGCTTGAAAATAAAGCGAGAAGTATTGATATTAATGAAGATTTATTGTTTTACTATTTAAATTTAACCTTGGTAAATGTCGATTTTACTAAAGATTTAAATTATAAAACTATTATGTTAAATGCTATTAATATGAATAAAGCACGCTATTGTAAATTATTTAATGCTGTTGAAGATGGAGGTGTTACATTTCAATTATTAGAAAATAATTATTTAAGAGAAACGTATTGCGAGAATTGTAATAACTAAAATTTATAAACGAACTCAGGCGTCACGCAATAATCTAATTGAACATCGCTTTCGTAAACATCATTAATTTCATTGCCTGCTTCAAAAAAAGACAACCCTATTTTAATGGTTTCAGGTTTGCAGTTGGCTAAAAACCGATCATAAAAACCTTTGCCGTAACCCACACGATTTCCCTGTTTGTCAAAAGCTAAAAGCGGAATAAAAACAACATCAATTTTGTCATTTGAAATTTCTATACCATCAACAGGTTCAGGAATATTGTATTTGTTTTTCTTAATAGCGGTGTTATCAGTTAAAAGAAAATGAGTCATGTCTCCTGATTTAAAATCACTTTTAGAAATCAGGATATTTTTGTCTTTACCCGAAAGAATATTTAAAATATAATCGGTGTTAACTTCTTTTTGTTCTTCTATAGCTAAAAAAATATGATAGAAATTATACTCCCAAATAGGAAGTTTTAAAAGCTGATTGGCAATGGCTAAACTAAACTCATCAATATCATTTTCTGATAAATTGTTACGAAGTGTTTTATATGTTTTACGTAGTTCAGATTTCGTCATAATCTAAGCTTCAAGTTTAGTTGATATATGAAATAAAGCATCGCCTTGATACACAATAGGTGCTTCATTTACATTAATTATGTAGCCCGAGTTAGGAGCTTTTACTTCGTAATTGAACTTACCATAAGGATCTGTAATGTTTCCTAAAACTTCCCTTTTTTCAATATGCTTGCCAATAGGTGTTTTTGCTCTAAACATGCCTGAGTATTTAGCCCGTTGCCATTTGCTTTCTTCAATAAAAACGGTTTCTTTTTTAGGTTTAGATACTTTAAATTTAGTGTTTAGCATATCTAAATGCTTTAAAACGCGTTTAGCGCCGTTAACGCCTGCAGTTGTTACATTTTCATCAATATGAAAAGATTTTCCACCTTCAAAAAGAAGCATAGATTTACCTAATTTAAAGCAGGTATGTCTAAATGATTTCGATATGTTTTTAGAATATAAAACAAAAGGAGCGCCAAAGGTTTTAGCTAAATTATTAAGTTGAGAATCTCCATTTGTTATACGGATTTGTGGGGCATTAAAACGACCAGCGCCACCAGTATGAAAATCCATAATATAATCTACATAAGGAAGTACTTCGTTTATTAATTTGTAAGCAACTCTACTTGCTAAAGAGCCATTGTTAGTACCAGGGAAAACACGATTTAAATCTCTACCATCTGGAAACTCACGCTTTAAATTTATAAATCCGAAAACATTAATAACGGGCATACAAATAATGGTACCGCATTTTGGTTTGTTTATGCCATTAGCTACTAATTTTCTAACAATTTCTACACCATTTACCTCGTCACCATGAATACCAGCAGTAAATAGTACAATGGGGCCTGGTTTTTTTGCACGTTCAACAATAATAGGAATGTTTACAGGTGTTGAAGTGTGTAAATTGGCCACATCAAAATTAACTTCTTTGCTTTCGCCAGGGTATATTTTTGTGTTTAGAATAGTTAAAATGTTAGTATTTGGTAGAGTCATTTATTTTTTATGGCTATTTTTTTCAATATAGTGAATAATGCTTTTTGCAATATTTCGTCCTGTAGCAGCTTCAATGCCTTCTAATCCAGGAGTAGAATTTACTTCTAAAAGTAAAGGGCCTCGAGAAGATTGTAACATGTCTACGCCACAAACAGGTAGTTTTAAAGCTTTAGCAGCATTCATTGCTAATTTTAATTCGTCATGATTTAGTTTTATAATATTTGCCGACCCGCCGCGGTGTAAATTAGAACGAAACTCACCTTCTTTTCCTTGTCGTTTCATAGCGCCTACAACTTGACCATCAACAACTAGTGCTCTTAAATCTGCACCGCCAGCTTCTTTTATAAACTCTTGCACAATTACTCTGGCTTGTAAGCCATTAAAAGCTTCAAGAACTGATTCTGCTGCGTTTTTTGTTTCGGCTAAAACCACACCTAAACCTTGAGTGCCTTCTAATAATTTAATAATTACAGGAGTACCTCCAACATGTTCTATAACCTCTTCAACATCTCTAGAGTAATTGGTGAAAACCGTTTTAGGCATGCCTATTCCTGCTTTACTTAAGCGTTGTAAACTGCGTAGTTTATCTCTTGAACGTTGAATGGCATCAGATGTTACTATGGTAAAAACGCCCATCATTTCAAATTGACGTACTACAGCACAACCATAAAAGGTTACTGAGGTTCCAATTCTAGGAATAATGGCATCTACATAATCTAAATACCTGTCTTTATAATAAATAGTAGGTTTTTCTTTTTCTATGATAATATCACATTTTAATGGGTCTATAACCTCTACTTTGTGACCTCTTTTTTCGCCTTCTTCAACCAATCTTTCAGTTGAGTATAGGTTTGAATTTCTTGATAGGATTACTATATTCATTGTGCTTTTTTGTAAAAAGAAACGTTTTCCAAGTCTACATCAACCATAAATTTTCTTTTTAAAAATTGTCTACCAATTAATACCGGAAATTTCATGTCCTCTCTAGTGCTTAAAGTTAAGTTAATCTTATATGTTTTTCCAAAAAATATGACCTCAGATTTAACTTTATATCTATTTTCTTTAAAACCATTACTGCTTTTTACGTTGGTACGCGAAAAGGTGTCGAAAATAATTTCTGTTTTTCCAAAGTTTTTATGGTCGTCACTATTAAAAATACATATTAAACTATTGTTTTCTTCAATAATTTTAGAACAATGAATGGCAGATGTATAGGCACCTGTATCAATTTTCACATCAATATTGAATAGTCCTAATTTGGGGAAGTCAACAATATCAATGCGTCCGATAATTTTTTTATTCATTTTAAGGTTTTATAAAACGTGGCGAAATGTAGTGAATTTGTCAATTCAAAAATCAAATTATTTAAAAGTTTAACACATTTATATAAGTAGTATTTCAGCAATAAAAAATTAAAATAATTACCTTTGATTTAATGGATACTCCCGATTTACAAATACAATTAAAAACACTACCAAACCAACCTGGAGTTTATCAATATTATGATAAAGAAGGCACTATTATTTATGTAGGAAAGGCTAAAAATATAAAGAAACGGGTAAGTTCTTATTTTACTAAAACGCATGATAATGGGAAAACCCGCGTATTAGTAACAAAAATAGCAGATATTAAGCATATAGTTGTTGATACAGAAACGGATGCGCTTTTACTTGAAAATAATTTAATAAAAAAGCATAAGCCTCGATATAATGTACTGCTTAAAGACGACAAGTCATATCCTTGGATTTGTATAAAAAAAGAACGTTTCCCAAGAGTGTTTTCTACCCGACGTGTTTTTAAAGACGGTAGCGAATATTTTGGACCATATACCAGCGGAAAAACCGTGCATGTACTGTTAGATTTAATAAAAGGTTTGTATAGTTTACGTACGTGTAATTACCATTTAGCTCAAGAAAAAGTGGATGCTGGTAAGTATAAAGTATGCTTAGAATATCATTTAGGAAACTGTAAAGGTGCTTGTGAAGGTTTGGAAACAGAAGTAGCTTACAACGAAAACATTAAAGCTATAAAAGAAATTTTAAAAGGAAATTTTAAAGATTCTTTAAGCTTGTTTAAACTTCAAATGAAAAGTTTTGCTGAAAACATGCAGTTTGAAGAAGCTCAAAAAATAAAAGAAAAGATTGAAGTTTTAGAAAACTACCAAGCAAAATCGACTATTGTAAACCCAAAAATTAGCAATGTAGATGTGTTTTCTATAGTTAGTGACGAAAGTTATGGTTACGTTAATTTTTTACAGCTATCATACGGATCTATCATTCGTTCTCATACCTTAGAGATAAAAAAGAAATTAGACGAAACCGATTTGGAATTATTAGAATTAGCAATAACTGAAATTAGACAACGATTTAATTCTAATTCAAAAGAAATTTATGTGCCTTTTAAAGTTAATTTAGGAGAAGCTCTTAAAGTAACCATTCCTAAATTAGGCGATAAAAAACATATTTTAGATTTATCGATTCGTAATGCGAAGTATTTTAGAATGGATCGTTTCAAGCAAATAAAAATTGTAGATCCAGATAGGCATGCCAATCGTATTATGGCGCAAATGAAAACAGATTTACGTCTTCATGAAGAACCAAGGCATATAGAATGTTTTGATAATTCTAATATTCAAGGAACGAATCCAGTTGCGGCATGTGTCGTGTTTAAAAACGGGAAACCAAGTAAAAAAGATTACCGTCATTTTAATATAAAAACAGTTGTTGGGCCAGACGATTTTGCATCTATGGAAGAAGTGGTGTATCGGCGTTATAAACGTTTGTTAGATGAAGGCCAGTCATTGCCACAACTTATTATAATTGATGGCGGAAAAGGGCAATTATCATCAGCATTAAAAAGTTTAGATGCTTTAAATTTAAGAGGAAAAATAGCCATTATAGGTATTGCAAAACGTTTAGAAGAATTATTCTATCCGAACGATCCAATTCCTTTATATTTAGATAAGAAAAGCGAAACCTTAAAAGTGATACAGTTTTTAAGAAATGAAGCACACCGATTTGGTATAGAGCACCATAGAAATAAGCGTAGTAAAGGGGCTTTAAATACAGAACTTGAAACTATTTCTGGAATAGGTGAAAAAACTATTGTAGATTTATTGAAACATTTTAAGTCGGCAAAACGTGTTGCTAATGCAAAATTAGATGAGTTGGAAGCTGTTGTTGGTGTATCTCGTGCTGAAAAAGTTTATAATTATTATCATGAGAAGTAATATAGGATAAAACAAAATTTTTGAACTTTAAAACCATCATATTAACCCTGTTCATAATCGTTTCTCTTTCAGCGAAAGCGCAAAATGAAACACAAGAGAATACCCAAAAAGTTGGTTTAGTATTAAGTGGTGGTGGTGCAAAAGGATTGGCGCATATTGGTGTGTTAAAGGTTATTGATAGTTTAGGTGTAAAGATTGATTATATAGCAGGTACAAGTATGGGAGCTGTTTTAGGCGCGTTGTATGCTTCTGGCTATTCTGGAAAAGAACTCGATTCTATTTTTAAAGAAGTAGATTTTGATAAAATTATGAATGATGATTTGCCAAGAGCTTCAAAAGCATTTCATGAACGCGATAATTCTGAAAAATATGCATTAACACTGCCGTTCGATCATTTTAAAGTTAAGTTGCCTTCGGCACTTTCAAGAGGTCAAAACACTTATAGTTTACTTTCTAGATTGTTATTGCCTGTTAACGATATTGATAGTTTTAATGCGTTGCCTATTCCATTTTTCTGTATAGCAACCAATGTAGAAACAGGTAAGCAAGTGTTGTTAGATAAAGGCGATTTAACGCAATCTATTTTGGCAAGTAGCGCCCTTCCTTCGTTGTTTCAACCTGTTAATATTAATGGTGAGGTGTTAATAGATGGTGGTGTAATAAATAATTATCCTATTGATGAGTTACGAGCAAAAGGAATGGATATTATTATTGGAGTAGATGTGCAAGATGGGTTGTTAAATAGAGACGAGTTAACATCGGCGCCAGATGTTTTAATTCAAATAAATAACTTTAGAACCATAAAGGCTATGGAGACTAAAGCAAAACAAACCGATATTTATATAAAACCAGATATTAAAGACTACACCGTAGTATCTTTTGATGAAGGTTCTAAAATTATTGAAAAAGGAAAGGAAGCTGCTATTTTAAAATATGAAACATTAAAACCTTTTTTTAAGACTAAGGAAAAAGAACATGTAATGATGAAAGCTAAAGATAGCCTCTCTATAAATTCTTTTTTATTTGAAGGATTAAAAAACTATACGAGGGCTTATGTTTTAGGAAAATTAAAATTAAAACCTAACGAAAAAATAAGTTATAACGATTTTGCAAAAGGTATTGAAAATCTTGTAGCAACTAATAATTTTGATTCATTTCAATATAACTTAATTAAAAATAAGGATAATGAAAGTTATCATTTAATAGCAAAATTAAAAGAAACAAAAAACACAACGTTTTTAAAATTAGGAATACATTTTGACGATTTATATAAAAGTGCAGCCTTAATTAATGTAACCCAGAAACGTTTGTTATTTGATAATGATGTAGCATCTTTAGACTTTATTTTAGGAGATCATGTTAGATATAATTTTGAGTATTTAATAGATAAAGGTTTTTATTGGAGTGTGGGTTTAAGGTCTAGATATAACACATTTAATAAGAATATAAGCGCTCAATTATTTCTAGAAGATTCTGAAATTATTACAACTGGATTAAATAAAATTGATGCAAATATACAAGATCAAACCAATCAGTTTTATTTGCAAACATTGTTTAGAAAAGATTTTGCATTAAGTTTGGGACTAGAACATAAACGGTTGGAGGTGAAATCGGAAACGCTTTCAGTAACCAATCCTAATGATGATTTTATATTTGAAAAAACAAGTTATTTAAGTGTTTTTGGGAATTTAAAATTAGATACTTACGATAATAAGTATTTCCCTAAAAGTGGTGTGTATTTTAATGGCGATGTGCATAACTATTATTATGCTTCTAGCTTTAACAAAGATTTTGACAATTTTGCAATTGTAAAAGCAGATTTAGCATATGCCTTTAGTTTGTCTGATAAGTTAGCCTTTAATATAGGAAGCAGTGGCGGTTTTAAATTTGGAGAAAAATCGACTAAATCATTAGATTTTGCTCTAGGAGGTTATGGTAATAACTTAATAAATAATTTTATTCCATTTTTAGGGTATGATTTTATTTCTTTAACAGGAGATAGTTATGTTAAAGCATCTTTTAGTGCAGATTATGAGGTTTATAAAAAACATCATTTAACTTTAGAAGGAAATTGGGCAAATATAGAAGATGATCTTTTTGAGACAGGGGAGTGGTTTACGCTTCCAGATTATCGAGGTTATAGCTTAGGCTATGCTATGGAAACTTTAGTTGGCCCTGTTCAAGTAAAATATAGTTACTCGCCAGAACAAAAGCAAAGTGTTTGGTTCTTTAATATAGGTTTTTGGTTTTAAATGTTGTTCAGTATTGGTCTCAATTCTATCAAAATTAAAATGGAGGGTTTTTGTAACAAATTAACGTTAAGAACTTCTTATATAAACATGATGTCTTAAGAATTTTTATATTTTTGGAATAGTAATTGTAATTTCTAACTTAAAAACAATAAATGTAAATTTAAGAAGTTACATGTCAACGACCCATAACAAATGAAGAATATACTACTTATAATAATAGCTGTTTTTACCATGCAAATGTCTTTTTCGCAGCAAGAATCTGCGTATGGAGATGGCGAATGGTTTAAATTTAAAATGAGCTATAGTGGCTGGATGAAAGCAGGAAATGCGACACTTACCGTTAAAGATTCTAAACTTGGAGATAAAGATGTATATCATGTAGTGGGTAAAGGCTGGACTACAGGTATGATAAAATGGTTTTTTAAAGTAAAAGATAGGTATGAGAGCTATTTTGATAAAAAAACCAATATGCCATATAAGTTTGTTAGAAATATTGATGAAGGAGGCCATACTAAAGATTTAGAAATAGATTTCGATCAAGAAAAAAATAAAGCTTACGTTAATGATAAGAAGCATAATAAAAAATCGGTGATAGATACAAAACCTAATATTCAAGATATGGTATCTACATTTTATTATTTGCGTAATAACTTAGATACGAGTAATTTGAAAGTAGGGGATGAAGTTCGTGTCGATATGTTTTTTGATGAAGAAAATTACGGGTTTAAGCTTAAATATTTAGGAGAAGAAACTATTGATACAGAATTTGGAGAAATAGAGTCTTTAAAATTTAGACCGTATGTTATGGCAGGTCGTGTTTTTAAAGAAGAAGAAAGTTTGACACTTTGGGTTTCAAAAGACAAAAATAAATTACCTTTACGAATCAAGGCCGATTTAGCTGTCGGTTCTTTAAGAGCCGATTTAGAAGCTTTTAAAGGGTTAAAACATCCGTTCAAAATAGTTGTCAATAATTAAGGAATTTTGAAATCTAAAATAGAAAACCAACTTAAAGAAAAATACGAAGCCATAGGTCAAGATTCTGAAGCTTATCTTGAAGGTTTATTAAATAGTAAGCCTATAAACTATTGGGATTATATTCAAACAGATGCGTTGTTAAATCTTCAAGTACAACGTACCGTTTTTAAAGATGAAATGGTTTTCATCATGTATCATCAAATAAATGAACTTTTATTTAAAATGATACTTTGGGAAATAGATCAGGTAGCAAAAACCAATGAGGTTGATGCAGACCTTTTTACTTCCAAATTAATGCGCATTAGTCGTTATTTCGATATGCTTACATCGTCTTTTAGTATTATGAAAGATGGTATGGATATAGACGATTATAATAAGTTTAGAACTACACTAACACCTGCAAGCGGATTTCAAAGTGCACAATATAGAAAAATTGAATTTGCATCTACAGAACTTGTAAACCTCATTGATAAACGCTTTAGAGGTACTTTTGATAGAAACTCATCTTATGAAAATGCGTTTGAATATTTATATTGGCAAGCTGCGGGGAAAGATTATGTAACAGGCAATAAAAGTTACACATTAACAGTTTTTGAAGAAAGATATAAAGACGAATTTATTAGATTTGCTAAATTTTATCAAACAAATAATTTGTTTTCTAAATTTAAAGCGCTCCCAAAAGAAGCAAGAGAAAACAAAGACTTGGTTGATGCTATGCGTCATTACGATTATACCGTTAATATAAAATGGGTAATGGCACATTACAATACAGCAAATCATTATTTAAATATTGGCGGAAAAACAGCCGAAGCAACAGGAGGAAGTGAATGGGTAAAATACATGCATCCAAAATATCAAAAGAGAATATTTTTTCCAGAATTATGGACAGAGCAAGAAATAGAAAATTGGGGAACAGATATTTAGTATTACCACTATTAGCATTATTATTTATTAGCTGTAAAGACGATTCAAAATCTAATTTAGTTGAAGAAGACTTAGCGGTTATTGAAAAGCCTAAAGAATTATTCGAGTTTGGTTTTAAATTAAGCGATTATGTGGTTAAAAGAGATACCATAAAAAGTGGAGATAGTTTTGGACAAATTTTAGAAAGGAATTCCGTTGGTTATCCTAAGATATTTCATATTGCTGAAACAGCAAAAGATACTTTTGATATAGTAAGAGGGTTACAAGTTGGTAAGCCTTATACGCTTTTATGTGCTAAAGATTCTTTAGAAACAGCAAAATGTTTTGTTTATCAGCCTAATAAAGAAGATTATGTGGTTATTAATTTTCAAGATTCTATTCGTGCTTATAAAAGAACGAAGCCTATTAAATATGTCGAAAAAGTAGTTACAGGTGTTATTAATAGTAGTATCTCAGAAACTTTAGATGAACAAGGCGTAAGTGCTGTATTAACAAATAAACTAGCAGACGAAATATATGCATGGACTATTGATTTTAGAAGGCTTCAAAAAGGAGATCGTTTTAAAGTTATTTATACAGATAAGTATATAGATGATACGATATATACTGGTGTTCATGATGTAAAAGCAGCTTATTTTGAGCATAATAAAGAGCCTTTTTATGCCTTTCAATTTATGACAGATTCTGTTAAAGGTATTGTAGATTATTTTGATGAAAAAGCAAAAAATCAGCGTCGTGCTTTTTTAAAAGCACCAGTTAAGTTTAGTCGAATTTCTTCAAGATATAACCTTAAGCGTAGAATTGCTGTTTATGGCTATAAGGTACGTCCGCATAAAGGAACCGATTTTGCAGCACCAATTGGCACGCCTATTATGGCTACAGCTAATGGTACGGTTAGTAAATCTAGTTATACTGGAGGAAATGGTAATTATGTAAAAATAAGACACAACGCTACTTACGAAACGCAATATTTGCACATGAAAAAGCGTAAAGTAAAAGTTGGGCAGTTTGTAAAACAAGGCGATGTTATTGGTTGGGTAGGTATGACAGGTAATACAGGAGGTCCACACGTATGCTATCGTTTTTGGAAAAATGGTAGGCAGGTCGATCCATTTAAACAAAAATTACCAGAAGCAAAACCAATTTCAGACTCATTAAAGAAAAAGTATTTAGATTTTATAGATCCAATAAAATCCCAACTAGATAATACACTCTTTTTACCTAGTATTGAAGAAGAGCAACAACAGATACAGACAATCGTTAAACAAGCAAACTCATAAAATGGCATTACCAAACATAAACCCAACGACAACAGAAGCCTGGAAAAAACTTCAAGAGCATTTTAATTCAATTAACGATGTTCATATGAAAGATTTGTTTACTCAAGATAAAGAGCGAGCAAATAACTTCACAATTAAGTGGGAAGATTTTTATGTAGATTTTTCGAAAAACAGAATTACAGAAGAAACATTTAAGCTTTTACTAGAATTAGCCGATGCCGTTAAATTAAATGAAGCTATTAAAAGTCAGTTTTCTGGTGAAATAATAAATGAAACAGAAGGAAGAGCAGTCTTGCATACCGCATTACGTGCGCCTAAAAATTCAGATTTTACTGTTGATGGTGTTAATGTTATGCCAGAGATTTATAAAGTAAAGCAGAAAATAGAAGCATTTACTAATGAGGTTGTTAATGGTGAAAGAAAAGGCTTTACAGGAAAAGCATTTACCGATGTTGTTAATATTGGTATTGGAGGATCTGATTTAGGGCCAGCAATGGTTGTAGATTCACTTCAGTATTATAAAAATCACTTAACAACACATTTTGTTAGTAATGTAGATGGCGACCATGTTAATGAAGTCATTAAAAAATTAGATCCAGAAACAACACTTTTTGTAGTGGTTTCAAAAACATTTACTACACAAGAAACGCTTTCTAATGCGAATACATTAAAAGACTGGTTTTTACAATCGGCTTCAGAAGAAGCTATTGCAAAGCATTTTGTAGCCGTATCAACTAATATAGCAAATGTGAAAGCTTTTGGAGTAGATGAAAATAATATTTTCCCAATGTGGGATTGGGTTGGTGGTCGTTTTTCACTTTGGAGTGCCGTAGGCTTAAGTATTAGTTTAGCTGTAGGTTATAATCATTTTGATAGCTTATTAAAAGGAGCTAATAAAATGGATGAGCATTTTAAAAATGAAGATTTTAAAACTAATATACCTGTTGTTTTAGCTTTAATAAGTGTTTGGTATAATAACTTTTTTGGAGCAGAAAGTGAAGCTATTATTCCTTATTCTCAATATTTAAGTCAATTTGCAACCTACTTGCAACAAGGTATTATGGAGAGTAATGGTAAAAGTGTCGATAGAAATGGTAATCCTATAGATTATCAAACAGGAACCATTATTTGGGGAGAACCAGGAACCAATTCGCAACATGCCTTTTTTCAATTAATTCATCAAGGAACTAAATTAATTCCTGCCGATTTTATTGGTTTTGCTAATTCGTTGCACGGAAACAAAGATCATCAAGATAAATTAATGTCTAATTTCTTTGCGCAAACTGAAGCATTGTTAAATGGTAAGTCTAAAGAAGAGGTTGTTGCAGAAGGAGCTAGTAAAGATTTAACATCTTTTAAAGTATTTCAAGGAAATAAACCAACAAATACCATATTTATTAACAAGTTATCACCAGAAAGTTTAGGGGAATTAATTGCTATGTATGAGCATAAAATTTTCGTACAAGGTATTATTTGGAATATCTTTAGTTATGACCAATTTGGAGTAGAATTAGGGAAGCAATTAGCTAATAAAATTTTACATGAATTTAACAATACTGCGGATAGCGAACATGATTCGTCAACTCATAATTTATTGAATTATTATAAGCGTTTTAATTAAAACGCAAAATTATTCTCATTAAAAACCAAAAAAAGGTAATAGTATTAAAAATACTATTACCTTTTTTTTATTAACAATTGTTAATTTTCTTAACAATTGGGTAATGTATATTCTTCAATTCTGCGTATTTTTGCCTTGACTAATTTCAAATAATTAATTATGAAAAAAACTACGCATTTTTTAATGTTAGCTGTAGGAATCTTGTTTTCTACGGTAATTATGGCTCAAAGTACTATATCTGGTACTATTTTAGAAGCAGGTACAACCATGTCTTTGCCTGGAGCAAATGTTGTTGAGAAAGGAACAACCAATGGTGTTGTTACAGATTTTGATGGTAATTTTTCTTTAACCACACAATCTAGCTCAGGAGAAATTGTAATTACCTATGTAGGTTATACATCTAAAACTATTTCTTTTTCAGGAGATAAAGCTATGGGTAATATTGAACTTGAATCTAGCCAAGTTGGTTTAGAAGAAATTCAAATTATTGCATCTGTGGCTGTAGATCGAAAAACTCCAGTTGCAGTTTCTACTATTAAAGCAGCAGACATCTCTTTAAAGTTAAGTACACAAGAATTTCCTGAAATATTAAAAGCAACTCCAGGTGTTTATGCAACTAGAGCTGGTGGAGGTTATGGTGACGGTAGAGTTTCTTTGAGAGGTTTTAGTTCTGAAAATGTAGCTGTAATGATTAACGGAGTTCCTGTTAATGATATGGAAAACGGACGTGTTTATTGGTCTAACTGGGCAGGATTAGGAGATGTTACTTCTTCAATGCAAGTACAAAGAGGTTTGGGTGCTTCAAAAGTAGCAGTACCTTCTATAGGTGGTACAATAAATATTTTAACCAAAAGTACTGATGCAGAAGAAGGTGGTAACTTTTTTACTGGGATTGCAAATGATGGCTACTTAAAATATGGAATGACATATTCTACTGGATTATCAGATAAAGGTTTTGCAGCTACGGTTAGTGCTTCAAAAATTTTCGGAGATGGATATATAGATGGGGGTGAATTTTCAGGTTACAATTACTTTATAAGTTTAGCACAGCAAATAAATGAAAGTCACAGATTAACATTTACTGCATTTGGAGCACAACAAACTCATGGTCAACGTTTCAATCGTTCTACAATTTCTGAATTGTTAGATACAGATTCTGGACCACAAAAGGCTAATAAAGATTGGGGTTATAAAAATGGAGAGGTGTATCATCAATCTTATAATTTTTATCATAAACCTCAAATTTCATTAAATCATTTATGGAATATTAATGATAGTTCAGTTTTATCAACAGCTTTATATGCGTCATTTGGTTCTGGAGGTGGACGTCGAGATGAAGGTTCTAAAATTGGTTCTGATGATTATAGAACAGGAAGTTCAGGATTACAACCTATAGATTTTGATAGAATTGTAGCGGAAAATATTGCAAATGGCGCTGCTGGTTCTACAGATATAATTTCTGCTTCAAGAAACTCACATGAATGGTATGGTATATTATCTACTTATAAAAACAGAATTAATGATAAGTTAACTATTTCAGGAGGTTTAGATGCGCGTTCTTATATTGGACATCACTGGTATGAAGTAGAAGATTTATTAGGTGGACAATTTTTCTTAGATAATGAGAGTGATACTTTTGCTTTTGGTAAGCCTTTAAGAGTTGGAGATCGTTATAATAAAGATTATGATGGTATTGTTTTAAGATCAGGTATTTTTGGTCAGGCAGAGTATCAAGTTAATGAGTCTTTAAATTTATTTATGGCTGCAGATATTTCTAATACCAATTATAAAAAAGAGGAATTTATGAACTCTGATATTCCTCTTAATGATAGGAAATCAGACGATGTTAACTTTTTTGGATTTGGAGTTAAAGGTGGTGGTAACTATAACCTAGATATTAATAATAATGTATTTGTTAATGTTGGGTATTTTTCTAAAGCACCATTTTTAGACGGTGTTGCGTTTCAGGATGATGATTTATTAGATGTTAATGAAGAGGCTGAAAACGAAAAAGTATTTAGTGTAGAATTAGGTTATGGATATAGAAGTGAAAAATTTTCTGCCAATGTTAATCTTTATCGTACTAGTTGGTTAGATAAAGGGATAAATGGATCTTTACCAGGCGCAAATCCTGGAGATGAAAGGGTTTTATATAACTTACTTGGTATGGATGCTTTGCACCAAGGAGTAGAAATTGATTTTAGATATAAATTTTCAGATAAATTATCTTTTACAGGGATGGCTTCTTTAGGAGATTGGCAATGGAAAAGCAATGTGTCTGCTATAGTAAGAACTCAGGATGGCACACCTGTAGGAGAAGTTGATGTATTTGCAAAAGATTTAAAAGTTGGTGACGCTGCACAAACCACGTTTGCTTTAGGAGCAAATTATAAATTTGCTAAAAAATCAAATCTTTATGTAGATTATAACTATGCAGGAGATATGTTTGCTTCTTATCAAGTTACAAATAGAGGTACAGAAGGTCTTCCAGATACATGGGAGGTTCCTGAATATGGCTTATTTGATGCAGGTATAAGCCATGTATTTAATATAGGTTCATTTGAAGCTGTATTAAATGGTAAAATTAATAATGTGTTTAATACAGAATATGTGTCAGATGCAAATGATGTAGATGGAACTGCAGGAACTGCTTTAGTGTATTTTGGAGCAGGTAGAACCTATAGTGTAGGATTAAAAGTAAATTTTTAAAAAAAGAGCAATGAAAAAAATATTTTATTTATATACAGTTTTATTAGGAACAATCATTATTGGTTGTAATCCTCTAGAAGATATTTATGATGACGCTAATGCTAATAATCCAGGTGTTGTTGAAGAAGTTGAATTAACACTTAGTGATGATGACTATGATGAATTAGATTTATCATTTGGCAGTTTTAGTTCAGAAGATGATGCTAAATCAATGTTACCAGATTATTTATCTGAATTATATCCATATTTAAGTAATGGGTCGTCTGTAACTGTGGATTTTAGATTATATATTGGTAATGCATTTTGGTTAAGAGATTATAGCTTAAAGCAAGAAGATTATGCTTTAAGTGGAAGTGATTTATTAGGTTTTCAATCTGATGCAACACCAGAAGATTATATTGCTGATATTCTTAGTAATAATTATAGTTCTCCTAAAGAAGGCGATTATGTTGCTGCTTCATATTTTCAATTTACAGGAAGTGCATATACCGTTACTCCAACTGTTTCTCTTGAAGAAAATTTTGATTATGGAGCTGCAGCAGGAGACTTAACAACTATCTCGGGGGGAAGTTGGACAAATCACTCAGGAGCTTCTAACCAATTAATGTTTGCAACTACAAGTTTATCTATGGCAGATTATCCTAGTACTAATTTAGGAGGCGCTTTAGCTATATCTAGTTCAGGTTCTGAAGATGTTAATACTTCGCTTACATCAATAATATCTACTGGAACAGTTTACGCGAGTGCTTTAATAAATTTAAGTGAAGTTGGTGATGGAACTTATTTTTTCCATTTAATGGAAGAAGATGGTAGTTTCAGTTATTCTGCAAGAGTTGGAGCTAAAAGTGATGGGTCTGGAAATATTTTATTTGGTATAGGGGCAAGCTCAAGTTCATTATCATATGGTGCTACTCCTTTTGCCTTAAATACAACTTACTTAATAGTTTCAACTTATGATACGGCTACAGGCACATCAAATTTATATGTTTTAACTGCACCAGAAGCTACAGAACCTACAACACCAGAAGCAACAAACACAGGTGTTGCTGGTAACACAGCAAATAGAATCGGAATTCGTCAAGGTGGTGGTGGACCAACTGCTCTAATAGATGGTATTCGTGTAGCAAATACATGGTCGGCAATTATGACCAATGATGTATTAGAAGATGAGATAGTTGGAAATAAAACCTCTAATAAAGTAATTTATACTTTTACAGAGGACGTATGGGAAATAGCTACTGATGGGGTTTACTTAGTAAATGATGAAGATTTTGCCTCTATGGGTATTGAAACTTTTGGAAGTTCAACGCAACCAGATAATTATTTACCAACATTTTTAAATATTAAATTTCCATATGCATTAGAAGGTGAAGCATTAAATGTAATTTATGGTTATGTATCTAGCTCAAGTGGAGCACAGACAAGAGGTAATTTATACACAAAAATAGAAGGAGAATGGGTTGCTTATGAATCAACAATTGACTCAAAACTTCAGTTTGGTTTAGAATCAGGGGTTTGGGTACCAGATAATACTATTAGGTATACTTTTACATCAGATGATTATACTTTGGTTGGAGAAACTTTACTAAACGTATCTGGTTTTGAAAATGCTGCTGGAAATTTATCAAATTTTGGAAACTTTAATAGAACAGGAGGTAATTCTGGCTGGACAGATGATCAGATGATTACTGGTATTGGAGTTGTACTAGATAGTTTAGACCCTAGTGCTGCTGAAGGCCAAAAATATATCGTTTCTGTAGATATTTATAACGGAAGTAGTGGGGTTGAGAATTTCAGTCTTATTAAAACTGGTGGTGAGTGGGTTGTTAATGAATAATTTACAATTCTATTAAACAATAGAAAAGACCGTCTTTAAGACGGTCTTTTTATTTATATATATTGTAATTATTTATTTTAAACTAAATAATAATTCAGTTCTAGGTTAAACTAATTTTTAGTAAGTAGACTAAATTTATAAATCTTAAAAAAATATAATACCTATTTGATTATGTTGTACCATATTCTTAGTAGTAGTTGAATACTTTTTGAATGTTAAGCTTTAATTTACTTTTATTCTGTTTAATTAATTAAAAAAGCCCATTTGTTACAAATGGGCTTTTTTATATTTTAGCAGTATTAACATACTAGAAATAGTTTTATCCTTTTACTAGTTTAAGAGTGGTATTATTACGTTTGTTTTTTGAATTCACTTTAACTATATATAAGCCAGCTGGTTCATCTTGTATATCCATTTCTACCTTTCCGTTTTCAACGTTGTATGTTTTTTTAGAAATTAACTGTGATTGTATAGAGTATAATTCAATAGTTACTACTTTTTCGGTTTGGGGAACTGAAAAGATAAAACTACCATTGCTTGGGTTTGGGTATACTTTTACTCTAAGATTTTCAGTATTTAAATTATCAATACCAAGTAAACTGCCAGCTATAATTTCAAAACTATCAACAGTCCAACGAGTAGGCTCGTTGTTTGAATAGTATTTAAATGCAAAATAAACAGAACCTGTAATTTCGCTAATATCTATATCGGTAAAAGTGTATACTTCTTCGGTTCCAGAACCATCAGAATGTAAAGGAATTGTAACATTTGGTACTGCTGTCCATATAAAATTTTCAGGAGTATCAGTTTTATCATAATCTGATGAATACACCAATTCTAATGTAGATGTCCCGTAAGCGGCATCAGTATAAAAACTCAATTTTTCTCCAGAACTTGTATCAAAATCAATTGGACTAGATGTGATTAGCCAGTCTTTACTTAAAGTTACCTGTTGGTAGCCATTAATACCAATAGAACCTGAATTATTCTCTCCATATTGTGGGCTACACGCCCAATCTTTAGTACTGCTTTCGCTATATGTAATGAAATTTAAATCACCGCAGTTTTCAAAATTTTCTGAAAATAAAACTATTGGCCCTTGTAAGGTTGTAGTATTCAAAATCTCACTGGCAGCAGACAAGTTAGAAGAATTGTCTCTAGCTCTTATAGTAATTTGATATGTCGTGTTTGCGGTTAAATTTTCAATTAAAGTAGAAGTTGATGATGTCGACTGTAAATACACGCCATCTAAATAAATTAAATAATCAATGACATTAACATTATCTGTAGAAGGATCCCAGCTAATTTCAATTTCATCATCTTTAATAGTTGTTGCTATTAAGTTTTGAGGAATACTTGGAGCTTCTGTATCTGAATTATCATTTAAATCCCAACGATCTTCAGCTATTAAACCTCCCCAAATAAGTGTAGCTAAATAAGGATTATCAATAAAAGGATTTCTATTACCTTGAATTCCTTCTGCAACAGGGTTATGTTGGTCTTCAAAACCTGAGACAGGGTCTTCAGCATTCCATTTTAAAAATAAATCTATCATATTTATGTCTGCAGATAGTATATTTCCATAACCTATGTCTTTTGGTAAACATTGTGTTTCAGAAGTCTTAGATCCATCACCATTGTACCGTAAATACATGTACATAATAGCACGTGCAACATCTCCTTTCCATTCATCACCAGGATACCAACCTCCATTGCCTGCTATAATTTTAGAATCCCCATTTCCATCTGCAAACTTACGATTACTACGTAGAGAGTTCCATTCTGAATCAGCTGGTCTTAAATTGTGTACATCTGTTCCTGGACCTGGATCATCAGTTACTAAAACAGGGTTTGCTAGAGACTTGGCGAAAATATGTTCTCTATTCCATTTACCTGGAACACCTCCTCCAGTGTCAGTCTCAGATTTTAATCTTGTTCTATCAGTTTTATAATCACCATCTGTATCATCAAAACCATAAATCAATAATACATTAGAAGGATTATTTGGGTCTTCTTCCGCTTGCTTTAAAACATCCCAAGTATCAGTGGCTGAAGATGTGTAAGGAATTGATATATGAGTCGATTTTACTCTAGTTGATAATTCTATGAATAAATCTTCACCTGTATTTGTCAAATCGAGACCATTATAATAAGATTGAATTTGACCAAAAGAAGATATAGTACATAAAAAAGTGAATGTATAAATAAATAGGTTTTTCATGAAATGAATCTTTAGTTAATTAGACTTTGTAGTTGTTACAAATTTATTGTTTATATCTTAAAATCAATTGAATATTTAAATTATTTATGTCTTTTAACGTAATATTAATCTTTGTTTATGTATTGTTTTCTTTGAAATAGTAATAAACTAAAAAAATATATAAGAATAAATTTGCTAATAGTTAATCAATTTAAAAACCGCTTCAAACGAAGCGGTTTTTTTATACTTTTAATTATTACATTTGTTATTCTAATTAAAAAAAGGTTATTCATGTACGAAATCATATTATCAATTCATTCATACTGGGCATATTTGGTGCTTTTTATTTTAATTGTAGCTGTTGCAAATGCTTTAATTAAAACTTTAGGAGATAAAGAATACGAAGCAAAAGATTTCAGAATATCATTGTTCACTTTAATAGTATCTCATATTCAATTATTAATAGGTTTGATACTATATTTTGTCTCACCTCGATTTGAATTATGGAGTGAGCTAGGAGGTGGCGTTATGAGTAATTCTATTGCAAGATTATACCTTGTTGAACATCCGTTTGTTAATATTATTGCAGTAGCATTAATAACGATTGGATATTCTAAACATAAAAAGAAACTAACGTCTAAAGCAAAATTAAAAACCATAGCTGTTTTTTATACAATTGCTTTAGTATTGTTGTTATCTAGAATTCCTTGGAGTACTTGGATGTAGATAATACTCTTAATTAGTTTGAGCACTAGAAGCTTCCTTTATTATATAAGTATAAACAGGAAAATGGTCGCTAAAACCATTGTCAAATCCACCGTTAGACCAACTTCTGTGAGGATAGCCTTTGTATTTTCCTGTATTAGTTATTAGGTAGTTTTTATTGAAGATACCTGCTTTATAATACCTAAAAGACGTGTAATCTTTTTTAAGTAGCGGTTGTGTTACCATAATTTGGTCAAATAAGCTCCATGAATCTCTATAAGCAGTTGTTCCTATACTATTTTTATAGAATGTTTCAAAAGGATTATAAATGCCTTTTAAAGGCACTTTTCTTCTATCTTTTTTAGCCTTTAAAATAGTTTTGACACTTTTGTTTGTGGGGTTATCGTTTAAATCGCCCATAATAAAAACTTTGGCATATGGATTTATGGATTGTAATGAATCGACTATGTGTTTACTAACTTTAGCAGCAGCAACACGTTTTGCTCTACTTCGTACTTCACCGCCACGACGCGATGGCCAATGGTTAACAATAACATGAATAAGCTCGTCATCTAAATTACCACTAACTAATAATTGATCGCGTGTATAAATACGTTTTCCTGTTGTGTCATCATAAATTTTAAGTTCATGTTTACTGGTTGTTAAAGGTGTGAATATCTTTTTCTGGTATAAAAGTGCTACGTCAATACCTCTAGCATCAGGAGAATCATAATGAACAATGCCATAATTTTTTACTAATAATAAAGAATCGTTTACTAAGTCATTTAAAACTTCTTTATTCTCAATTTCTGAAACTCCAATTATTGCAGGAGCATTCTGTGTTATATCTAAGCCTATTTCAGAAATAACACGTGCCATGTTTTTTATTTTCTTTTTGTAAATCTCACTTCTATCTGTTTTAAGTTCCATCATTGGGCTGTACTCATCAAATTTATTTGGGTCGTTTATGGTGTCAAATAAGTTTTCTAAATTATAGAATGCTATAGTGTGGATTTTGAATCTTTTTTCTTGTGCATTTATGCTAATAATTACACATAAAAAGATAAGGAAAACATATGGTTTAATACAATTCATATTAATAAGATATTGCTTTGTTTGTAGTCTCTATAATACAAAATTTATTTCAAAAATATTTATTTAATATAAATTTCTTACCTTTGTAGTTGTTTTTAAAACAATTTGTGTTTTAATTTAGTATGAATAAATTTTTGTTCTTTTTGTTTTTTTGGCAGTTTACAACTATTGCTAGTTCACAGCAAACCTTAATAAAAGGGAGCGTTATTGATGGCGATTCTTTTCAGCCTATCTCAAATGTTACAATTACTATTGAAGCTACTAAACAAATACAAGTGACCAATGAATTAGGTGCGTTTCAGTTTATTGAAAATGTACCTTTGGGAGAACAAGTTCTGAAAATTTCTAAGCTAGGATACCTTACAAAACGATATCCAATTATTGTAAACGAAGGTGAAATAGTCAATATTACTGATATGACTTTAGATCTTGACACGTCTTCTCAAGATGTGTTTACTATTACGTTATCTGATGATGAATTAGATGGAGACGAAAGTGGTTACGGTAATATTTCTGGTTTGCTTTCATCATCTTTAGATGTTTTTCAGCGTACTGCTGCCTTCGAGTTTAGCTCCTCTTTTTTCAGGGTTCGAGGTTTAGATTCAGATAATAGTTCCGTTTTAATTAATGGAATTGAAATGAACAAAATTTATAATGGTCGACCACAGTGGAGTAATTGGGGCGGTATGAATGATGTTTTGCGAAATCAAGAACTAACCACGGGGTTAACGCCATCAAACTATAATTTTGGAGGGCTTTTAGGAACTATTAATATGAATACAAGAGCTTCTCAAATGAAATCAGGAGGTCGTATTACCTATTCGTCTTCAAACAGAAGTTATTCAAACAGGCTTATGGCAACTTATGCCTCGGGTCTTTTAAAAAGTGGTTGGGCGTACACGCTGTCTTTAGGTCGACGTTGGGGAAACGAAGGTTATCAAGACGCAACAATTTATGATTCTAATTCTTTTTTCGCTTCCGCGGAAAAGAAATTCAATGATAAACACAGTTTAAGTTTTACGGGAATTTATGCACCTAACAAACGCGGGAAATCATCAGCCAATACACAAGAAGTTTACGATTTAAAAGGCATAAAGTATAATGAATATTGGGGCTATCAAGATGGTGAAATACGAAATTCACGTATTAAAGAAGTCATCGAGCCTATTGTGATGCTAAATCATTATTGGAACATCAACACAAAATCCTCATTAAATACAAACATCGGTTATCAATTCGGGAAATTTGGAAATAGTCGATTGGCTTATGGTGGCGCAAATTTAGTAACCACAAACGATGGGCATGATACTTTTGAAAGTGGTGGTACAAATCCAAGCCCAAGTTATTACCAAAAACTACCAAGTTATTTTGAACGCAATTTTCCAAACGATTTAGGTTTTGCATACCAAGCACAACAAGAATTTTTAAATAACGGACAACTTAATTGGGAACAATTATATGAAGCCAATGTAATTAATACATCCTTAGGAAGAAATGCCACATACATGTTGTATGAAGATAGAGTAGATGATAAACAACTATCAATAAATACGGTTTATAAAAATGATATTAATGAGCATCTTTTATTCAATGCTGCGTTGAATTATAAAACTTTAAAATCTGAAAATTATGCAGAGGTTTTAGATTTACTAGGAGGTACAGGCTTTTTAAATGTCGATAGTTTCGATGGTATTCAGTACGATTTACAAAACTCCAATGCTATTGCGCAAGTAGGCGATACCTATGGTTACAATTACAATATGTTTGCTAGTGTTTTTTCGGGCTATGTACAAGCACAATTTAAATATAATAAAGTTGATTTTTATGCTTCGGCTAATGTTGCAAATACACAATATCAAAGAGAAGGTTTGTTTCAAAATGAATCGTTTGCAAATAATTCTTTAGGTAAAGGCGAAAGTTTATCTTTTTTGGGAATGGGTTTGAAAGCAGGAGCAACCTATAAAATATCAGGAAAGCATATTATAGATATAAATGCAGGATATATTACCAAAGGACCTTCCATTAGAAATAGTTATTCAAATTCTAGATCGAATCACAACATCGTGCCCAATATTACTGAAGAGAAAGTCATGTCTTTTGATGCGAGTTATATTTATCGGTCTGATATTGTAAAAGCAAAATTAACAGGATTTTATACAACATTGAAAGACGCTAACGAAATTTCATTTTTCTTTGCCGATGGTATTGGAAATGTTATTGCAGAGTCGGGAACACAGCAATCTGGAAATGATGACACTGAATTTATTCAAGAAATTTTACAGGGCATTGATAAAAACCATTTAGGTACCGAATTAGGTGTTGAAGCACAAGTTACAACTACAATTAAATTAAAAGGTGCGGTGGCCTACGGACAATATACCTATGCTAATAACCCCGATTTATATCTGTCTTCAGATAGATTTGAGAATGTGTATTTGGGGAAGTCATATTTAAAAGATTATAAGTTGGCGGTTGGTCCACATCAAGCCTATTCTGTTGGATTCGAGTATCGCGATCCTGATTATTGGTGGTTTGGAGCTACAGCTAATTTTTTTGATAAAACATATATAGATATTAGTCCGTTAACCCGAACCTATAATTTTTATACCGATGTTGATGGACAACCGTTTATAGATTATGATGAAACTATTGCTAAAGACCTTTTAAAACAAGAAGCCTTTGATAATTATATGTCTGTAAACTTAACAGGAGGAAAATCATGGCTTGTTGGTGATTATTATATTGGGCTTTTCGCAAGTGTGAATAATTTGTTAGATGAAGTGTATAAAACAGGTGGTTTCGAACAAGGCAGGAATGCTAACTACAGACAATTAAGAGACGATAAAGCGCTTGATAAACCTGTATTCGGATCTAAATATTGGTACGGTCGTGGGGCAACCTATTTCCTTAATTTGAATGTAAGATTTTAAAAAGATAAGAGCATGAATAAACTATATATTCTTTTAAGTGTTTTAATGATGGCATCTTGTGTAAATGATGACGATTATAAAATTCCAACACCCAATGAATCAGAAAATATAAGCATTCCAGATAATAAATTAACCACGTTTAGAGCTATACATCAAAGGTTTGAGCAAGCAATAAATAACGGTGATTTAATAGCACGAATTTATGATGATGAAGATATTTATATTGAAGGTTACGTAGTTTCAAGTGATGCCGCAGGTAACTTTTTTGAAGAATTGATTATTCAAAATAAAATAGATGATAGTAGTACAGATGCCGACCAAAGATTAGGACTTAAAGTCGATATTAATGTGAGTAGCTTGTCTGATACTTATGAGTTTGGAAGAAAAGTATATATCAAATTAGCAGGTTTAACCATTGGTGAAACAAACGGAGTCATAACCATAGGAAAAGGCGATGCCGTTAAAGTGAAGCAAATTCAACCAGCTGAATATCGCGATATTGTTATAAGAACAAATGAGGTAGCAACTATAGTTCCGAAAATAGTAAGTCCCGAAAATTTAACCGATGCCGATTTAAACACCTTAATACGGCTAGATAATATGCAATTAAATAGGTTTGAGTTAGGTGCTTCTTATGCCAGTGAATCTATTGATGAATATGATGGCTTGCGTACTCTAGAAAGTTGCGATTCTGGAGTTTCTATACTTATGCAAACTAGTACATTTTCAGATTTTAAATCGGTTATTGTACCACAAGGAAAAGGAAGTGTTACAGGAATATTTAGTAGAGATTTTGGAGATGATTTTAATGTGGTTATTGTAAATAGTGCTACAGATGTAAATCTTGATAGTAGCGAACGGTGTGATCCTATGGAATTAAATTGCGGATTAGCCTCTAGCATAGGAAGTAGTAATTTATTTTATGAAGATTTCGAATCTCAAAAAAACAATAAGCCTATAGTAATTGATGGTTGGACAAATTATATAGAAGCAGGAACGGAAGCATGGGAAGGATTCTCTTCTACAAGTTCTAATGCGTCTTTAGGAAGGTCGGCAAGATTTCAATCGGCTAGTTCTGGTGATGCTAGTAACATAGGTTGGTTAATTACGCCAGCCATTAATTTAGATACTTATAACAGTGTTACGCTTCGTTTTAAAACTTCAAATAGTTTAGCCGATAGTAGCTTTTTGGAAGTCTTGTATTCGTTAGATTGGGATGGTACCGAAGAAAATATTACATCTGCAACTTGGGGTGTGCTTTCTGATGCCTATGTGGTTAAAGATTCCGATTCGTTTGTGCCATGGTTTAATTCTGGAACGGTTGATTTATCTTGTGCTATGGGAACTATGTATGTAGCCTTTAAATTTACTGGTAGCGGTCAAGATACTTTTGATGGTATTTATGAGTTGGATGAAGTGAGTGTTGATTATGTGGAATGATAATAAGCTTTATAAATTTTAATAGTATTTTCGCTTGAAATATTTTAAATGAACGCATTCGACATATTATTTTACAATATCTTTTCATATTTCAAACCTAAATACAAGCAAAAAGCTAATACTATTGCTATACTATATGTGTCTGTTGTACAATGCGCATTGTTATTGCTTTTAGGTCTTTTCTTTGCAGGTTTTTTTAGTCAAATGCATGTGAGTACCATGTCTCAGGAAAAAGCGTGGATTATATTTGTTTTGGTTTCAGGCTTTGTATGCTTTAAAAACTGGCTAGTATATACAGGTAAACGCCGCATGATGATTAATGCAAAAATGAATAAAAAGAAGTCTAACTCTTATAATATTTGGTTATTATTCTTGCTACCTATTCTTGTATTAGGGTTGGCTTATGTGCTTTCTATGGCTGTTTAAAAATGAATCTTAAACCCGTTGTCATGTCGACGTAAGGAGACATCACATAATAAGGGTTATATGCCAGATGCGATGTCTCCTAGCGTCGACATGACAAAAACAGTATTGTCGGTTTTATTAATAAATTACTTCTTAAAAACAGCATACACAGGAAAATGATCGCTATAACCTCCTTTATATTTTTTTCCAACGTAAGTTCTAAAAGGCGTGCCTTTAAATTTTCCTTTAAAAAGTTTTAGAAAATCTTCATCAAAAATATTTGCAGTACTGTATTCAAATAAATTATCAGAGCTTTTAAAAAAATTAGTAGAAATTATTATTTGATCGAATAAGTTCCATTGGCGGTTGTAGTTTGTGGTCCCTCGGTTATAAGAACGTAAAGTTTCCATAGGGTTAAACAAATCAAAGCCTTCTACCAAGCGTTTAATACTGTTGCTTGAAGGGTCATCGTTAAAATCGCCTATTACTACAATTTTAGCGTTTTCATCTTCAAAGCGTATGTTAGAAATAATTTCTCCTGCTTTATCAGAAGAAGCAATACGTTTAAATTCTGTTTCCTTTTCGCCTTCACGTCTAGACGACCAATGATTAACAAGTACGTGTATTTTCTCGCCATCTAATAAACCTGTAACAAGTAGGATGTCTCTGGTGTAATCAGGCGATCCATCTTCATCAGTTAATTCAATAGTAAAAGGTTCAGACGTTAATACTTCAAAAGCATTTTTATCGTATAACAGTGCTACGTCAATACCACGTTCGTCTAACGAATCGTAATGTACATAGCCATAATTACAATCTTCAAGATGTTTTGAGCTTATTAAATCTTCAATAACTTTAGCATTTTCAACTTCAGCTAGTCCAATAAGTGCAGGGTGTTTACCAGTTTCTTTTTTTCCAATATTAGAAATAGCAAAACTTAATTTTCTAAGTTTATTATCATAACGTTTTGGTGTCCACTTTTTTACAGAAGTAGGCAGGAAGTCGTTGTCATTAGTATGCTTATCATCATAAATGTCAAATAAATTTTCAATATTATAAAAAGCAATAGTTTGTAAATCGGGTCTTACTGGAATGTCTTCAAAAGTTTCTGTCATAGATCAAAAATAGGTTTAAAAATATTAAAAATATAATTTTCTTAAATTCTATATTTTAGATTTCCGCTTTAACGAGAATAACAATTTTTAAGGAAACCTTGATGTTTTATATCTTGGAGTCCTTTTTCAAATAAAACGCTCACAATTATGTAACTTTGCATATTACTTATTTATATGATAGAAGAGAAAGATTTATCTTTAGAACGCGCTGTTTTAATAGGTGTTATAACTAAAGAACAAAATGAAGAAAAGTCTAAAGAATATTTAGATGAGTTGGAGTTTTTAACATTCACTGCGGGTGGGTATGCTATTAAACGCTTTACTCAAAAAATGGACATGCCTAATTCTAAAACGTTTATAGGTACCGGTAAAATGGAAGATGTTCGCGTGTTTATTGAGGAAAATGATATTGGAACCGCTATTTTTGATGATGAATTATCGGCTGCACAAGAACGAAATATTAGTAAAATTCTTAATGTTAAGGTTTTAGATAGAACCAATTTAATCCTTGATATTTTTGCACAACGTGCGCAAACAAGTTACGCAAGAACCCAAGTAGAATTGGCGCAATGTGAATATTTGTTACCTAGATTACGTGGTATGTGGACACACCTTGAACGCCAAAAAGGGGGAATTGGAATGCGTGGTCCTGGTGAAACTGAAATTGAGACTGATAGACGTATTGTACGCGATAAAATTGCTTTACTAAAAAAGCGAATAAAAACCATTGATAAACAAATGTCTGTGCAACGTGGTAATCGCGGTAAAATGGTGCGTGTAGCATTAGTTGGATATACTAACGTTGGGAAGTCTACTTTAATGAATGTAATAAGTAAAAGTGAAGTTTTTGCCGAAAACAAATTGTTTGCAACTTTAGATACTACCGTTAGAAAAGTGGTGATACAAAACTTGCCATTTTTATTAACTGATACAGTTGGATTTATAAGAAAGCTACCAACACAATTGGTAGATAGTTTTAAAAGTACACTTGATGAAGTTAGAGAAGCCGACTTATTATTACATGTAGTTGATATTTCGCATCCTAATTTTGAAGAGCATATTGCGTCTGTTGAGAAAATTTTAGGTGAAATAAAAAGTGGTGATAAACCAACCATTATGGTTTTCAATAAAATTGATGCATATCAGCAAGAGCATATTGATGAGGATGATTTAGAAACTGAACGAACCGAAAGACATAACTCGTTAGAGGAATGGAAAAGTACGTGGATGAGTAAAGTAGGTAATAATGCCTTGTTTATTTCGGCATTAAATAAGCAAAATTTAGAAGACTTTAAAAAGCGTGTTTACGATGAGGTTCGTGAAATTCATGTTACACGTTTTCCTTATAATAAATTCTTGTATCCTGATTATGATGTAAATGAGATGCAATAAATTTTATCTAAATTTAAGTTCCCAAGAAAGACCAACATCAAAAATCCAGAAATAAGATCCTGGGTCGAAACTAATTTCTTGATGTACGATGCCTGTGCGTATGCCCCAAGCATTTTTATTATTTTTGGTACTAAAAAAGTAGCCTAAGTTTACTTTTTGAGATTTAAGATTTATAATAGAATTTTCGTTGCCTTCAAATTCAAATCGGTAAATTTCTGGAGAAAACCCCATACCTGCTTCTACACTAAAAAAGTTATCGGCATTACTTCTGTATTTTCTAAAAGTAAGTGTTCCCGACATACTAGCTCCAGAATCGCCAGGTGTAACATAACCTCTAAAAGACCAATAATTATTGCCTGTATACCAACCCACAGAACCTGTGTAAATATTTGTAGTTTCACTATATTTTAAAGATCGAAATCCTAATGAAGCCTCGAAACTTTTAGGTAATGATTTATATATTTCGGCACCATATCTAATATCTGGAAACAGAAAAGAATTAGATACACCAAAATTTAAGTAAGCATAAATGCCTTCTGCAATTCTTGGGTATGCATCAACTTCAAATTGTACTCCGTTAGAAGCAAATCGACGACTAAAATTTACTTTAGCATGTACGGATCCATATTTAGTTTGTCTTACATATTTAAAGAAATAATATTGCATAGGATCGAATACATCAGAATATAGTTCTAAGGAATTTCTAATACCCACTATATTGTGTCTAAGAGTGTTGGATAAAGTGGTTTTGTAGCTTAATGCTTTTTCGTTTTTTGGGTTGTTTTTTAATAATTTTTCAATAGTTTGTAATGCCTCTTCAGGTTTGTTTGAAGCTTCTTCTGCACTAGCTTTTAAGTACAGTAATTCTGGACTTTCAGGAAAATGTTCTAAGCCAGTATTTGCCAATTTTAATGCGCTAAATGGTGCTTCACTGTATAATTCATTTTTAATTACTGCTTCCCATGTGTCTAATCTTTTTGGGTCATTTTTTAAAACATAGCTAAAGGCTTCTTTTGCTTTTTTATAGTTACCATCCCAAGAATAAGTGCTTCCTAAAAAAGAACGAATATCGTTGTAATTTGGGTATTTGGTTAAAATAGATAGTAAGGTGTCTTGCGCTTGTTTTCGGTTATTATTAAATGCTAGCTCTCTTGCTAATTTAAAGGAAGTATCTGGGTTGCCATTATATACTTTTTGTTGTCCGTAAAAACAAAAACTAATAAGCATTAATATTATAGCGATGTATTTTTTCATAATAGTAACCTTTTATTTTAAGGTAGATTTAAAGATTTTGTAATCACTATTACTAGGGTGTTTGCTAGTAATACTATCCATTAATTTAATAGCTTTTTTTGCTTTTTGCATTCTAACATAAGCTTTAGCCATTTTAAGACTAAGCTCAGGTTCTGTTATTTTGTTTTTAAGAGCTTGTTTGTATATCGCTTCCGATTTTTCATCTTGACTAGACCACCAGTATAAATCTAAAAGTGCCATATAGCTATCATAATAGAAAGGCGATCTTTTAATAACGTTTAATAATTCGGTTTCCGATTTTTCGTAATCACCATCCCAAGCATAAGTTCTCCCTTTTAGAGTTCTAGCATCTGAATGATTAGGGAGTTCGTTTAAAATATAATCACAAAGTAGTCTACACTCTTTACGTTTTTTGTTAAAAGCTTTTTCTCTTGCTAGTTGAAAAGTTTGATCAAAATTTAACCCTTCAGCCATAGTATTAATCATAGCTAATTGCTTTTCTGAAAAATCAATACTAGGTTTAACATATATATTTAATGAATCGGGGAAAATTTTATTTCGTTGAGTAACATAGGCATTCATTTTTTTAAAGGACATTAAAGAATCTGCTATTTCTTTAGAAAGCGCTTCTTCATGAACTTTGTAGGTACCAAAGTTTTCATTTATTTTATATAATTCACCATCAGACAAGAGATAGTCTTTGTATATATAATCGTTAATACTCCCTTTGTAACGCATTAACGGTATTTTGTGAACGTTTCTAAATTGTTTGGCAGTATCTAAACCTTCGCTCATCCAAGCGGTTTCTTGAAGATTATTAAGTTTATAGTTTTTTATTAAAAAAGACAATAAACTAGGTGTTACATCCCAATGTGATGAAACCGATTTAAATATTTCTGCTTGCTTTAAAAGTGGGCTATAAATGTATAATGGCACATGAAATCTGCACAATTTATCTTTTTGTGAAATAGGAATAAGCCTGTGATCTCCTGTAATAATAAAAATAGTATTATTGAAGTCCTCACGCTTTTCGTAAGCAGTCATAAAGCCTTTTATAGAAGCATCTGTGTAATATAAACTTGTATAAATGTCTTTATTATCTAATACGTCTTCTTTTGAAATTTTAAGATTTCTATTGGCATTTAAAATACTATCAACTTTAAGTTCGTAAAGTTCTTTGTTAGGAAAATTAAAAGGTTCGTGATTAGAAAGCGTCATGATAACATCTAATCTTGGTTTTTCTGTATTATCTAATGATGCTAAAGTTTTTCTGAATATTTCGGAATCTGGGTAGCCCCAAGAAAACCCACCAGAGTTAGCTTGTGTTTTAGTGTATTCAGGACCGTATTTGTTTTCGTCTATAATATTATCAATGTCATTATATTCAAAGAAGTTTATTTTTTTATCAAAACTAGATTGGTCTCCAGAATAAAATGAAGTTGAATATCCGTTAGCTTTTAAAATACTTACTAATGAAATATGAGATGGTGTTTTAGGTAATTCTAAAAAACCTGATTCACCAAATGGTAAAGAGCCCAACAATGATGGCACAACACCAAATGTCCTTCCTGTAGTACTTACAAAATTATTCCAGTACAACGATTTTGAAACTAAACCATCTAAATAAGGTGTAAAGCCACTATAACTTCCGTTATTCATAAATTCGCTTCCCAAACCTTCAACTATTATAACAACAATATTTGGCTTTTTTTCTTTGGTATTAAAAAAAGGAGATAAAACATCTTTAGAATTACTAAAAGGCTTTAGTAAAGGGTAGTCATTTCTATCTGTTTTATATGCATTTAATTTGTTTTTTTCATTTTGAAATTTATAAATGTCATAGGTTAAAAAAACTATTTTGTTTTGATAATTAACATCAGATATATTTGTTAGTACTAATTTTAAACTCCCAAATAGTAAGAAAACGATAACACCTGCACCAATTAAGATGCGTTCGTTTGAATATTTTGTTATTAAATAGAATAATAAGAAGAATAGAAGCGGAAAGGCTATATAGGGAATAAAATAAGTAATCGAAAATGATTCTGACGCTGAAACTGTATTAAAAATATCATCAAAGGAGTATCCTAAAAGATCTGCTCCTAAGTTTAGTAATGTGGTTAAGCTATACTTTACTAATGAAAATTGAATAATTACTAAAAGAACAAAAAGTACTTTAACTATAGTAAAAACGTATTTTTTTAGAAATAAATTACATAAGTATGAAATGGGAAATAGTAATAATCCAATGATTATACCACACCAAAAGTCGTTTATAAACTTAAATATAACGGCTAATAAAAAACTAGTGTGATTTGATTTAGTCATAATAAGCTCAAACAAGCTCATAAACCAAAATGTACCAATTAATGCCATGGTTAGATTGATATATTTATAAATATCTTTATTTAAGAAACGATACGGCATGAATATTTTTACTTAAAGTTATTAGATGGTTGATAATCCTTTTCTTACCATGCTGCCCCATTTCTTTTTCTTATTAAAATAGTAATCATAATTACCTTTAATAGCAGCATATAATACAAAAGGATGAAGTATAAAAGGTTCTAAAGCACTTAATAAAACAAGTTTATATCCTGTGCCTCTTTTTTTGTATTGATGAAAAGTTAGTTCTTCAGAATAAATGGCAATAATGGAAAAACATACTGAAAATAAATATGATAACACTAAAAATGATAAGGCATATTCCCATCTTACTTCTCCTAAGGCAATTAATATGAAAAAATAAATAAGTCCTACTGTTTCAATAATTGGAGCCATACGCTCAAAAATTAACCAATATGGGTAGCTTAATAAGCCAAATGATCCATATTTTCTGTTAAAACCAATTTTTCTATGTTTTTTTAAAGTTTCAATGGTACCCCGTGTCCATCTATTTCGTTGCGATATAAATATTTTATAACTGTCTGGAGCTTCTGTCCAACATAACGGATCTGGGATATATGAAACTCTATATTTTTCATTTCGCTCTTCCATATAGCGACGCATTCTAACAATTATCTCCATGTCTTCACCAACAGTATGGGTGTCGTAGCCTCCAACGGCAATGGCTATTTCTTTATCGAATATACCAAAAGCTCCTGAAATTACTAAGAGCCCATTTAGTCTGCTCCAAGCCATTCTTCCAAGAAGGAATGCTCGTAAATATTCTAAAATTTGAGATTGAACAAGTAGGTTTTTAGGTAAATTAACATCTATTAATTTTCCACCTTTTATAATACAAGAATTTGCTATTCTAATAACACCTCCAGCAGCAATAACTTTTGTTCCTGTTTCATCAAGAAAAGGTTTTATCATTTTTTGAAGCGCATCTTCTAGTAATAAACAATCTACATCTATACAGGCTACATATTTTGTTTTACTAATGTTCAAGCCCATGTTTAGTGCATCTGCTTTTCCGCCATTTTCTTTATCAACCACCATTAACTTTTCAAAAGCAGGGTTTTTAGATTTAAAAACTCCAGCTCTTAGTGGTTTTGTTTTAATTTTATCATTAATTAAATACTCTATTTTTTCTAAATCATAAGCTTCTATTAGTTTTTCTAAGCTGTCATCTTTACTGCCATCATTAACAATAATAACACTGTAATTAACGTAGTGATTAGATAATAATGATCTTACATTTTCTACAACATTAAGACTTTCATTATAAGCAGGGGCAATAATAGTTATTGAAGGCGACATGGTAGAAGATAGTATGTCTTTATAATTAACAAAGCTGTTTTTTTTAAGATATTCTATGGTTTCTTTTCCTGAAATTACTGATAAAATAATATATGATAATATGGCTGCAAATGCATACCCAAAAAAGATGAAATGCAGTAATTTTAAAATTATTTGAACGCTACTTGTATCCATAATTATAATGAGTCTACTAGTTTTAACATTGAAGAATCTTTTTCGTCAATAGGCATTTTGCTTAAACCCATATATTTATCAAGGTTAATTGATTTTAATATTTTGAGAGCTAAAAGCTGTATTTCAAAGTTTTTATGAAATAAGTGTTTTTCTACAAAAGGTTCGTCAGATGGAACGACTAATTTTTCAAGCATACCAAAGAATGAAATTTGTTCTTCTAAGCTTAATTCATTAAAGTTAGCTTTAAGCATTTCTTTTGCTTCAAGACCATATAAATGGGTTAAAGTTTCTATAGCTGAAATTCTAATTTTTTTAGAGGTGTGAGATAGTAATTCTATTAATGTATCTTGAACTTCAAATTGATTATAGATTTGTGCTAATTTTAAAGAGAATAATACGACGCTATCATTTGATGATTTTAACCAAGGTTTTATATCGCAAATTTGTTGATCGTCAAAATTTTGTAAAATTTCTAGTAATTGTATTTGTGCCCATTCCGATAAAGGTGTTGTCATTTTATTTAAAAACGAAAGACCTTCAAATTTATATAGACTTACAAGGTATAATTGCGTTTCTTTTCTAACCTCTTTTTTTGGGTGCGTTATAAATTTTGAAACATTATTATGAACCTCATCAATTTTAAAGCGTGTTAATTCTCCAATACCTTTTGCTATAATATGCCATTTTTTACTTTCTAAACGCTTTAGTGCATCATTTATAAGTCCTGTTTTATAATAAAATGTTTTTATTGAATCAGACATTTCTCCTGAAACTTCATTCATTAAATCATATAGAACATTTATGATTATTTTTCGTTTTGATTTGTTGTTTACTGAAACTTTAATGTTTTCAATAATTGATTCTTGTATTGAATTAATGTTTCCACTATCATCTCCTGAATACAGATATTCAATTAATGATGCTTCATATTCTTTTTTAAACTGTAAATCTTCTAACTCTTTTTTTCTTAAATATGTTCGTACAGATTTTAAATAGATGGAGAGCAACACAATCAATAATAATAAAAAACAGCTAGTGCTCCAAGCAACTTTAATTAGTGTTGGGCTGTCTTTTAAGTAGTTAATATATGTGTCGTATTCTAGCATAGATTTTATCCTAAAAGTCGTTTTACTCGTATCATTAATTCGTTGGGACTAAATGGCTTACCCATAAAATCATTGGCGCCAAGGTTAAAAGCTTTAAGAACCATTTCTTCTTGACCAGCCGCTGAAAAAACTATTATTGGTGAGTCGATGTTTAATTTTATTCTAACATGACTAATAACCTCTAATCCACTTATAAAAGGCATCATGATATCGGTTATAATTAAATCTGGAGTGTGTTCTTCTATTAATTCTATAGCTTCTTTGCCATCTTTTGCTATGAATAAATTATATCCTTCTTTTTCTAATCTGAATTTTAGCAATAAGGAAAGTGTGGTGTTGTCTTCTGCTAAAACAATTTTGTTGCTATTTTCAGTCATTGTATTAAGTTCATTTAGTGTTTAGGGCAAAACAATTATAATGAAACCAAAGTAGAGAGAAATTGATCTTTAGTAATCGAGTGCAATATAAAAATAAATTCGATTAAATGCAAATTAATCAGATAAAATGCGTTTAATTTAAAATAAACTTTATGTTTAGATATAAAAAAAGCGCACTTTATAAGTGCGCTTTTAAATAAAAAATGTTTTACTTAGAATTTATAACTTAAACCAATAGTGTAATAGGTTTGTAATTTGTTATCAACATCTTCAAAAGAAGTTGCTGTTGCAGGAACTTGAGCTAATGCATAATTTAAAGCTTCTTGTTTGTTGCTTCTTAATCCAAAATCAAAACCAATACCAATCATTTTCCATAAGGTATAGCCAAATGAGTTTGTCCATGTAAAGTTTGATAAATCGCTGCTTTTGTAGCTTTGGAATGTAGAGAAGTTTGTTTTAAAATTTATAGCGCCTATTTGTCTTGTGTAATCTGCAACAATTTTGGCTCCTATTGAAGATTCAAAAACAGTATCATTATCGCTAAAAACAAAGTTATAGTTTAAAGGATGAATAACAACTATTAAATTTTGAATAGGCGTCCAAGTTACACCAATACCAACATCTAAATATCCAGGGTCGTTAAAGTTGTCTAGTAACGTTGTTCTGTATTCCATTAATCCAGAAGCTGCTAATGTTTTAGTTATGTTTCTTCCGTATAATGATGAAATATTAAAGACATCAGTTGTAGGGTTGAAGCTATCATCATCAGTAGCATCATCTTTTTTATCCAGTTTTACCCAATTCAAATTAGTGTTTAATGAGTTTCTCCAGAAGAATTTTTCTTCTATTAAATTTGCATAAGCATTTAAAGTAAAGCCTATATTACCAGATACATTATTAGGTGTACCTTGTGAATACCAATTATTAAAATTAGATAAACTCCCTCCAATGGTACCAAAAGCACCTTTTCTCCATCCTGGTAGGGCATCAATTTTTGCTTGTAAAGCATTTGCTTCTGCTTGAGCAGCATCTGCTACAGCTTGTTTTTCTGCTTTTTGAGTTTCTAATTCTTCTTTAGTTTGAGCATTTATTGAAGAAATTCCAATAAATAAGGAAAGTAATAATAGTGCTTTTTTCATTTTATTAATTTGATAATTTTTTTTGTAAATATAGATAGTAAGACACCGCTTTGACGGGTTAAGTCACAGTAAAATTATTTGTTTTTGTAAAGCGGAACAGAAGAGCAAGCCTCACCATACATAATAGACTTAGCAACAGGTTTTAGTTTAGTTGCTAGCATAATATAGGCATTTTGAGGTACTGGTTTTTTTGAGCAGCCTTTTATAATGATGGGTTTATCTTTAAACTCGGTAGTATCAAAATTATTTAGAACATCTTGATAAATAGCTGTTTCTAAAGCCTCGAGGTTGCCAATAATTGTTTTTTTAGAAAACAATTCTAATTGAATACTTATAAGCATATAAGCCCAACCAGGAATTATAGCATCAGAACTACAAGTTAATGCCACATAACAATCTTTGTATTGTGACCAATCAAATTCGGCTACTTGATTTCGAAACTCTTTTTCACGCAAAACAAACCCTTCGTATAACCAATCTTTTATATCGAAAAGAATACGTTTACCTTCAGGATAATAATCTTCAAGGTTTAAAGTTATTAATTTGCTATTCGCTACGCGATTTATAATCTCGTCTGGCATTATGTGTTTTTAAATTTTAAAGAAAATCTTCACGTATTGGAGCAAACCCATCAATAAGTTTAACATTTTCTGTTAAGGTTTGAATACAGTGATTAAGATTAGATTCTACTTTAAAAACATCGCCTTCATTTAAAATATATTCACGGTCTTCAATGAATAATTTAATAGAACCACTTGCAACGTATGAAATTTGCTCATGCGGATGATTATGTGGTGGATCTGGTTGTGCCATAGGACCATTTGTAAACTCAATAACCGTAATCATTAAATCTTTTAAATGAACTACTTTTCTATTTAAAGTAGGGCTTAATGCCACAACATCTTCTTCTTGTTTTATAACTTCTTTTATCATGGTATTTAGTTTTAATTCTAAAGCATTCCTAATTCTAACTTAGCCTCTTCACTCATAAGTTCTTGAGTCCATGGTGGGTCAAAAGTAATTTCAACTTCGGCACTTTTTACAGCGTCTAAAGATTTTACTTTTTCTTCAACCTCTAAAGGTAAAGTTTCTGCAACAGGGCAATTAGGCGTTGTTAAAGTCATTAATATTTTTACATCGTAATCTTCGTTTACAAAAACATCATAAATTAAACCTAATTCGTAGATGTCTACAGGTATTTCTGGGTCGTAAATAGATTTTAAAACATTTACTATTTTTTCACCTAAATCGGCAGTGTCTATTGTGTTGCTCATTTTTTAATGTTTATGCGTTTATTTGTTTAGTCGTTTAGAGGTTTTATAAACAGCTAAACGTTAAACGAATTAACCTTATTTCAATTGTGTTTGGTATGCTATGGCATACATTTTTAATTGCTTCACCATGCTTACTAAGCCATTTGCTCTAGTTGGTGATAAATGTTCTTTTAAACCAATTTGATCAATAAAATCGGTATTAGCGTCTATAATATCTTTTGGATGCTGATTTGAAAACGTACGTATTAAAATAGCAATAATACCTTTGGTGATTATAGCATCACTATCTGCAGTAAATTCTATTTTATCGTTTTTCATTTCGGCATGTACCCATACTTTACTTTGGCAACCTTTTATAATGTTGCTATCGGTTTTATATTGGTCGTCAATTAAAGGTAAATCTTTCCCTAAATCAATCATATATTGGTAACGTTCTTCCCAGTCTTCAAACATTGAGAATTCGTCTATTATTTCGTTTTGAATGTCTTCAATACTCATACTTAAAATTTTATGTAAAAATACAACATCAAACGTTCCTATTCAATGTTTTCTGAAATAGATAGAATTTCTTTAACAAGTGTTTCTATTTCTATAGGCGGATTACCATGATCGAAAGGGGATGATTCATAAGTTACTTCTCCTTTAGTTATTTTTAAATGGGCTAATGGTGCTCCATCAAATTGAAACTTTTTACTTGGGGCTTCAAGAGTTGAAATGGATTCAATATTTAATGTTTTAATAGTTTCTAAAAGGCTATTCCAATAAGCTTCATTGTATTCTTTTATAGTAGGTTTACCGCCTCTTTTTGAGGCTATAGAAATGTTTTTTTTATTTATAATAATGTGTTTAAAAACACCTCTAGAAGAAGCTGTGTATTCAATAATATAACTATTTTTTGTTTGTATTGTATTAAGTGGGCTTTTTGATGCTTCGACTAAGATAACATTATCTTTTTTTAAATTTAGTTGCCCTTTTTTTATTGAAAATATATTGGCATCAGATAATGTCTTTAGTAGGTGTTTCTCTATGTCCATAACATTTTCGCAATACATTCTTGTAGTTATTAATTTGCTAAAAGTTATAGTGTTTGCTTTTGTTGTATAAGTTCCAGAAAAGCGATTACATCCAGCAAATCCAGATACTTTATTTGTGTTTTCCTCAAAAAAGATATTTAATTTTTCAGGGAGGTTTTTGTTAGTCCCAATTAATGAGATTGAATAGGCTCCAGATAGTACTTCAGTTTGTTTTTCTTGAGATGAGTTATTTAGCATGCTTGTTGTTTCTTTTTGGCATTTACAGGATTGAAGCATAAATAAAGCAAGTAGTATTGTTGTAAATTTCATGAATTGAATATTTAAATATAATATACAAAAAAGACGCCAAAGTTGGCGTCTTTTAAATTTTTTATAAGTGTTTTTACACGAATATTATCTTGTACCACTGGCTAAAAGAGCTCGCATTCTATTGCTTTGTCCGTCTGTAAACATATACATACATGCATCATCTGTATAATCCATATAATTCATAGTCATATCAGCTGATTTACAGTTTACTGTAGGGTATGAAGGGCAACCATAGTTTGCTCCGTCAGAAGAAGGTGTATCTGCAACAAAATCATCTTGTCTACATCTTCCATCACCCCAAATATGTCTTAAATTTAAGTAGTGTCCAACTTCATGTGTGGCAGTTCTTCCTAAATTGTATGGAGCCGCCGAACCTCCAGGTAAACTAGAGTGTAATAAAACAACACCATCTGTACTTGGGCTTCCACCTGGGAATTGTGCATATCCTAAAATACCACCACCAATATTACAAACCCAAATGTTTAATACAGAATCTGGATTAATAGGAGGGTATGCAGCTTTTACAGCATTATTTGTTCCCCATTCAGGAGTGTTGTCATTATGTCTATCTGTACCAATTAAAGAAAAACTAATACCTGGATTTGAAACATCATTAATAAAAGTTGTAGCACCAGAAGGCAATTGGCTTGTGTTTTTAGAGCCAAAATCATCATTTAGAACATCTAATTGAGCTTGAATTTGTGTGTTGGTAACATCGCTAGCATTTGGAAGAACAATATGTACGTATACAGGAATATTAATTATTCCTAAACCATCATCAATAGGTAATACGTCTACATCGGATTCTCCGCCGCCACCGCCGCCATTACCACCGCCACCGTTTGTTGGCTTTCCTTTAGCAGTAATAAATTTTCTGGTTTTATATTCTATATCATACATTTTCTTTTCTAAACCAGGATTTTCTTTAAGTTGTCTGTTAAGTACCTCCATGGAATAACATGTTTTGTATGTTTTTTTTGAATTAGCAGATTTAGAACTTAAATCTTCACTAGAATCTGTGAAAACATAAAAATCGCTCATATCAACTGCTTGTTCTTGAACGATTTCACTTTTTTCATCATTACACGCTGTAAATAACAAGGCTACAGCAGCCATACTTAATAATAATTTTTTCATTTGAAATATAAATTTGAATTAGTCAGCGTTGAAGATAATAAATTTTAACAAAAAATTGCGTTTTATGTAAAAATTTATGTTAAATACTTAAAAAAACAGAGGTATTGTTTCTGTTTATCTATATAAAATGAAATTACGAAAGAAATGTTTTAAAAGAATATAACTATAGGATTAAGACAACATCATTTTAGCCTTTTTAATGCCTTCAGTTAAAACATCAATTTCTTCTTTTGTATTATAAAATGAAAACGAAGCTCTTACGGTTCCTGGTATTTTAAAGTAAGCCATAATAGGTTGTGCACAATGGTGTCCTGTTCTAACAGCAATACCTAATTTATCTAGAATGGTACCTACATCGTACGGATGAATACCTTCTAGATTGAATGATATAACCGATGCTTTTTGTTTTGAAGTGCCGTAAATTTTTAAACCTTCTATTTCTAGAAGTTTTTTAGTACCATATTCTAAAAGTTCATGTTCATACTCTGCAATAGTATTAAAACCAATCGTGTTCATATAATCTATTGCGGCTCCAAAGGCAATGCCACCACAAATATTTGGTGTGCCAGCTTCAAATTTATGAGGTAAACCTGCGTAGGTTGTTTTTTCGAAAGTGACTTCGGCAATCATTTCACCGCCGCCTTGATAAGGTGGTAATTTGTTTAACCATGCTTCTTTTCCGTAAAGCATGCCAACTCCTGTTGGTCCACACATTTTATGAGCTGAGGTAACGTAAAAATCGACATCTAATTTTTGAACATCAGGTTTTATATGTGGAGCCGATTGTGCGCCATCAATTAAAACAGCTGCGCCTACTTGGTGTGCTTTTTCTATAATGGTTTCAATAGGGTTTATAGTGCCTAAAGCATTTGATACATGGTTTACAAAAACAAGTTTTGTGTTTTCTGATAGTAATTCATCAAATGTCGACATGATCAATTCACCATCTTGGTTTATGGGAATGACTTTTAAACTGGCTCCTGTGCGTTCGCAAAGCATTTGCCATGGTACAATATTACTATGATGCTCTAAAGCTGAGACTATAATCTCATCTCCTTTTTTTAATAAGGCAGAAAACCCGTTTGCAACTAAGTTTATACTGTGTGTGGTTCCTGATGTTAAAATGATTTCATGTGCATGTTTTGCATTGAAATGCTTTTGAATTTTAATACGTGCTTGTTCGTATAAATCTGTTGCTTCTTGACTTAAGGTATGAACGCCACGATGGATATTTGCGTTGTAGTTTGAATAATAATCTACAATAACATCTATAACTTGTTGTGGTGTTTGTGATGTTGCTGCATTATCGAAATACACTAATGGTTTTCCGTTTACTTTGCGAGAAAGAATGGGAAAATCTTTTCTTATGTCGTTTACCTTGAACATAGCTTTATGTCTAGCCCCGATAGAGGCATTTGTTGGAGCTCCTCGCAGAGAGCGACTGCCGAAAGCGGGATTAGCTTCAAAAAAAATATAATTTAATTCTTTTTATGAGATTCCCTCTTTCGAGGGAATGACAAAATTTTCTATAAATCGAACCCAATATTAACACCTAGTTTTTTTGCGATAATTTTGGTGATACGTTGTTTTATTTCTGGTATTTTAACCGAACTTAATACATTATTACTAAAGGCATACATTAAAAGAGCTTTGGCTTCTTTTTCTGGAATACCACGCGAACGCATGTAAAACATAGCGCTTTCGTCTAACTGACCAATGGTACAACCGTGAGAACATTTTACATCGTCGGCAAAAATTTCTAGTTGTGGTTTGGTGTTTATAGATGCTTTGTCGCTTACTAAAATATTGTTGTTTGATTGAAAGGCGTTTGTTTTTTGCGCTTCTTTTTCTACAACTATTTTACCGTTGAATACACCTGTTGAATTATCGCCAAATATGCCTTTGTAATCTTGATGACTTTCGCAATTTGGTTCGATATGATGTACCATAGTATTGTGGTCTACATGTTGTTTGTTTCCTAAAATGGTTACACCTTTTAATATAGAATCGATACGCTCGCCTTCTTGATAGTAGTTAAGGTTGTTACGTGTTAATTTACCTCCAAATGAAAAAGTGTGTACTGATGCTACGCTTTCTCGTTTTTGTTTGATGAAGGTGTTGTCTATTAAGGATGCGTCGCTATTATCGTTTTGTATTTTATAATAATCTACAATAGCACGTTTGTTTGTGAAAATTTCGGTAACACTATTTGTTAATACCGCATTTTTGGTTAAACTTTGGTGACGTTCTATAATTTGTACATGCGAATTCTCTTCTACAACAATTAAGTTACGTGGTTGTAACATAGTTGCCGCTTCGTTTCCTGTAGAGAAATTTATAATTTGAATAGGCTTATCTACCAATTTGTTTTTTGGTATGTATATGTATGCACCTTCGCTTGCAAATGCTGTGTTTAATGATGTTAAACTATCTGTACTTGCAGCTTTATTGAAATAGTTTTCAATAATTAAACGGTATTTAGGTTTTGTTAAAGCTGAAGACATAAGGCAAACATCCATACCATCGTGCGTAGTACTAGATAAATGTGATGCATATTTTCCATCAACAAACACAACTTTATAGGTGTCTATTTCATGAATAAAATACTTTTGAACATCTCTATATTCAATAACATTTTCTTGCTTAGGAAAAACGCTATAATCTTTTTTTAAAATTTTATTTAAAGATGTGTATTTCCAAGCTTCTTCTTTTTTAGAAGGAAAGCCTTTTTCTTTAAATATTTTTATAGCATCGTTTCTAACATCGTGTACATAGGAGTCTATGTCTACTTGATTGTCAACAATTAAAAAGGATGATAATAATTTTTCTTTTAAATCCATGTTTCAGTCTTCAGTGGTCAGTCTTCAGTAAGCAGTTAAAAGTACTACTAAGTCTGTATAATTTATAACTGTTTTATTATTTAATAGATTAGTAAGAGTAATCAGTTGAGTAAACTACTGTAAACTGAATACTGCTAACTAATTACGCGTCTACTTCTTCTTTAATCCAGTCGTATCCTTTTTCTTCAAGCTCATGTGCCAACTCTTTACCACCAGATTTTACTATACGGCCATTATAAAGTACGTGTACAAAATCTGGAACGATATAGTCTAACAAACGTTGGTAGTGTGTAATTACAATAACAGCGTTGTCTTTGCTTTTAAGTTTATTTACGCCATTTGCTACTATGCGTAGGGCGTCGATGTCTAAGCCAGAATCGGTTTCATCAAGAATAGCTAGTTTTGGTTCTAGCATAGCCATTTGAAAAATTTCGTTACGCTTTTTCTCACCTCCAGAAAAGCCTTCGTTTAAAGAACGTGATAAAAATTTTCTATCAATTTCTAATAATTCTGCTTTTTCACGAATAAGTTTAAGCATGTCTTTAGCAGGCATGTCTTTTAAACCTTTAGCTTTACGAGATTCGTTAATAGCTGTTTTTATAAAGTTTGTAACCGAAACTCCAGGAATTTCTACTGGGTATTGAAAAGATAAAAACACGCCTTTATGTGCACGTTCTTCGGCAGCTAGGTCATTAATATCTTCGTCGTTAAAAAGAATGGTGCCGTCTGTAACTTCGTATTCTTCTTTTCCAGCAATTACAGAAGATAATGTACTTTTTCCAGAACCGTTAGGTCCCATAATAGCGTGTACTTCTCCTGGTTTTACTTCTAAATTAATGCCTCTTAATATGGCTTTATCTTCTATACTGGCCTGTAAATTTGTTATTTTTAACATGCTATTATTTTCCTAATTTAACTACGTTATTATCTTTATTTATTGCTGAAACTTTTATTATTTCAACAACTTCAACTTTTTTATCCCAAAGAATTTTGTCATCTTTTTGTGTTGAAACTTTAGCTTTTATTTCAACCTTAACCATATCGGTTGGTGCTTTTTTGTGTTGCTTTGCTAGTGTTTCTAACTCTTTCATTTTATCTGTAATAAACACACCATATATTTCTGTAGGTGTTTGTAATACAGCGGCATCATCATAAAATACGAATTGACCTTTTAATGTGGTTAATCCGTCATTTTGCTTAGCAGTTTCTTTTAAACTATCAGTTATTTTTTCTGCTTCAGATTTTGTTTCGTTTTTACAACTTAAAATAGCTGTTAGAATTAATAGAGTAAAAAATATTTTTTTCATTCTGTTTTATTGAATTTATCCAACACTTCCTTCTAAACTGATTTCTAATAATTTTTGAGCTTCAACCGCAAATTCCATAGGAAGCTTATTTAAAACTTCTTTACTAAATCCGTTTACAATTAAAGCAATAGCTTTTTCTGTATCGATACCACGTTGGTTGCAATAGAAAATTTGGTCTTCACCAATTTTACTAGTTGTTGCTTCGTGTTCTATTTTTGCCGATTTATTTTTTGCTTCAATGTATGGGAAGGTGTGTGCGCCACATTCGTTACCCATTAATAAACTGTCACATTGTGAAAAGTTACGGGCATTATCTGCTCTTGAATTAATTTGAACTAAACCACGATAGCTGTTTTGTGATTTCCCTGCTGAAATTCCTTTTGAAATAATGGTCGACTTCGTGTTTTTACCTAAATGAATCATTTTTGTACCAGTATCGGCTTGTTGGTAATTGTTTGTTACTGCAATTGAGTAAAACTCACCAACCGAATTATCGCCTTTTAATACACATGAAGGGTATTTCCAAGTAACTGCAGAACCTGTTTCAACTTGTGTCCAAGAAATTTTAGCGTTTTTTTCGCATAAGCCTCTTTTGGTTACAAAGTTGTAAACACCACCTTTTCCTTCAGCGTTTCCAGGGTACCAGTTTTGTACTGTTGAATATTTTATTTCGGCATCATCTAAAGCTATAAGCTCTACAACGGCTGCGTGTAATTGATTTTCATCTCTACTTGGTGCAGTACAACCTTCAAGGTAACTTACATAACTACCTTCATCTGCAATAACTAGGGTTCTTTCAAATTGTCCTGTTCCTGCTTGATTAATTCTAAAATAAGTTGATAATTCCATAGGGCATTTTACACCTTTTGGAATGTAACAGAAAGAACCATCACTAAAAACAGCACTATTTAAGGCTGCATAAAAGTTGTCTTTCGTTGGAACTATAGTTCCTAAATATTTTTTTACAAGTTCTGGATGCTCTTTAATAGCTTCAGAAATACTCATAAAAATAATGCCTTTTTCGCCTAAAGTTTTCTTGAATGTTGTTGCAACAGACACAGAATCTACAACAATATCCATAGCAACATTGTTCATTTTTTTCTGTTCATCAACCGAAATTCCTAATTTCTTGTACATAGCAAGTAAATCGGGATCTACATCGTCTAATGTTTTGTTAGGATCAACTGCTGTTGGAGCAGAATAATAAGCTATTGCTTGAAAATCTGGTTTTTCATAATTAACATTCGCCCATTCTGGTTCGGTCATATCTTTCCAAACCTTAAAGGCTTCTAATCTCCAATCTGTCATCCATTGTGGCTCTTCTTTCTTTTTAGAAATAGCACGCACAATATCTTCATTTAAACCAATAGGAAATGTTTCAGATTCTATATCGGTATAAAAACCGTATTCGTATTCTTTTGTTTTAAGCTCTTCGCGTAAATCGTCTTCTGTATACTTCGACATAATTACTTCTTATTTTTTATAATGAAAACGATTCTCCGCAACCACAAGTGCGGTTTGCGTTAGGGTTATTAAATACGAAACCAGTTCCGTTTAGCCCTCCTGAATATTCTAGTGTAGTTCCTATTAAATATAAAAAGCTTTTTTTGTCAACAATAATTTTTACCCCATTGTCTTCAAATACTTTATCACCTTCGTTATTTTCTTTATCAAACTTTAAATCGTAAGACAATCCAGAACAACCACCACTTTTTACACCAACGCGCACAAAGTCTTCGGTTGGGTTATAGCCGTCATCAGTCATTAATTCAATAACCTTTTTCTTAGCTGTATCAGAAACTTTTATCATAATCTTTAATTAGATTTTGTCTAAATAGACTGCAAATATACAATATAAGTCATGGATTTCCATACAACCTAACATTATATTAGTATATGGTCTAATAGGTTTTTCTTATTAAGAAAGGAATGATGAAATTAAAGGTTCTTGCCTAATTAAAGTATGATTTTTATCATAAAGTATTTTTATGCTTAAGCTGTGATTTTCATGTAGATTAAAGATACTTGTTCTTGCGTTTTTTCTAATATAACAGGAGTTATAGTGCCATCACTTTTAAAGTCAAAATAACTTTTACAACATTTACATATTAGTTTAGGTGTGTTTTCATTAGCATGACTTAAATGAATGTAATTATGACCATAAACTGAGCAAAAAAGATTGGTTTTTTTTGTATTCATAATAAATTCTTTAGGAGGTTAAGTGAGATAAATATATGAAAAAATAGATAAAAAACATATTTTTTAGTCAAAACACATATTTAATGTAGTCTTATTTTGTCTTTTAATTAATTTTACTTTGAAAATCAGTGTTTTATAATGGGGTGAAAAGATCTTTATTTTTGTCTTATAGGTTAAAATTGTGTTTGTGTTGACTTGAAAAATTCTACCTTTTAAAATGTTTTTGAAGCTTTTTAATTTTGAATGCTTGCTAATTAATATAAATAAGCTTCTTATTTTTGCAGTATGATAGAAGATAAAAATCAACAACGTACGCAGCTAAGTGATTTAGGCGAATTTGGACTTATAGATCATTTAACTAAAAATTTTACGATTAAACAGCAGTCAACAATTAAAGGTGTTGGTGATGATGCTGCAGTTTTAGAATTTGATAAAAAGAAAATTGTTGTAACAACCGATTTGCTTATTGAAGGTGTTCATTTTGATTTAAGTTATGTGCCGTTAAAACATTTAGGATACAAAGCTATTGTTGTTAATCTATCAGATGTGTATGCTATGAATGCCAAAGCTACACAGGTTACTGTTTCTATTGCGGTGTCTAATAGGTTTCCGCTTGAAGCCTTAGAAGATTTGTATGCAGGAATTGAAACAGCTGCAAGTATATATAATATTGATGTAGTTGGTGGTGATACAACGTCTTCTACTACGGGCTTGTTAATTTCTGTTACTGCTATTGGAGAAGTAGAACATGATAAGGAGGTTTATAGAAATGGAGCAAAACCAAATGATTTACTGGTTGTAACTGGTGATTTAGGAGCTGCTTATATGGGATTGCAAATACTTGAACGCGAAAAGGAAGTCTATAAAGTAAATCCTAATAATCAACCAGATTTAGAGATGTATTCTTATTTAATGGAGCGTCAATTAAAACCTGAAGCTCGTAAAGATATTATTGAGTTATTGAAAGATTTAGATGTTAAGCCAACATCTATGATAGACATTAGTGACGGTTTGTCTTCTGAAATTATTCATTTATGTAAGCAAAGTAATGTAGGATGTGATTTGTATGAGGCTAAAATTCCGTTAGATCCACAAGTGATTTCTGTATGTGAAGAATTTAATATTGATAGTACTACAGTAGCTTTAAATGGAGGAGAGGATTATGAGTTATTATTTACAATTTCACAAGCCGATTTTCCAAAAATTAAAGCAAATCCAAATTTTACAGTAATTGGTTTTATGAAAGAAGTTAACGCTGGAATTGATTTAGTTACAAGGGCAGATACAAAAATACCTTTAAAGGCTCAGGGGTGGAAAAATATTAATGCTTAAAAACTAATAAGTTACTGTTAATTACAGTTTGTTCTTTAGTTCTAATTTTGCGTTTAAAATGAATACGTTCTAGCACATCGTTTATTTCTTTAAATTTCGGAGTCAATTCTGTTAATTTTCCACTGCCATTTGTAGTAAGTTCTTTTTTGCAGTTTTTGCAGCTGTATTCTTTAACATGATACGTCACATTTCTTGTTACTTGAAAGTCGTGACCGAACATTTTGCACTGAATGTTTTTCATTTACTTTTTTTGCTATTTATTAGTCTTAGTAAGAGTATGTTAAAGTATTAAAAAAGATTGTTAATTTTTAACAGCATGCAAGTAAATCGACGAAGTGGTAGTTTTTCTCTTTAAACGTAACATTCTTTTGGAGTGAATACGCTCAAGTATGTCATTAATTTCTCTAAAATTAGGTGTTAATTCAATTAATTTTCCATTACTATTTGTTGTTAATTGTTTTTTACAATGACAACAAGTGTATTCTTTAACATGATAAGTGACTTTCTTGGTTACTTGATAATCATGTCCAAAAATACCACAATATATTTTCGGAATTAAAGTTGGCTGGTTAGTTTTTTTATTCATGACGAAAACTATTTGTGACTAAATATAAATAAAAGAACTCAAATTGTTGATAAAATACTTATTTTTTCGATGAAATGCATTATTTTTTGTAGGAAATGATATTTATTTTCAATATGGCTCATGTGTCCGTCAGGAAATTCAATAATTCTAACTTGGGTGTCTTTTGTTTGATGTATTAAGTTGTTATAATTTAAAGCAGGGTCTTTTTTGCTAATAATCATCATTTGCTTATAATCATTATTCGATAATAAAGAGGTTCTGTTTTTTCTGATTTTCATGCCTTCTAAGGCTGCAACAATACCTTGTAAAGGTGTTTCTAAGGCTTCTTTTTTTATTTGTTTTATTTCTTCAGAAAAAATGGTTCTGTTTTTTGGTCTAAATAAATTAGATATGGCAAGTTGTATAAATGTTTTGTGATTTTGTTTAACGGCAACAATGGCTCTGTTTCTATTAATTTGTTTTTCTTTAGAGTCTGCTTCTGCTGTAGAATTCATAAGGCATAAGCCTTCTATTTTGTTTGGGTGTTTTTCTGCGAAAGCGAGCGCAACATATCCGCCCATAGAGTGTCCAATAAGAGTTGCTTTATTTATTTTTAAATGAGAAAGAATAGCCTCTACAGCTTCTGCCATAAGTTCCATACTATGAATATAGCCAAGACATCCTGTTTTTCCATGTCCTAATAAATCAATACAAATAATTCTATTCTTTTTTGATAATGCGGGAATAAAAGGAAGCCACATATTACTGTTCTCTAAAAATCCATGAAGTAAAATAACAGGAGAACCTTTGCCTTCATCAGTATAGAATAACTTAATGCCTTTGTATGTTAAAACCATGTTTGTATTATTTTAAGCAAAGATATAATTGTTGCAGTTTCATATTGAGTGTTTATCCTGAAAAATAAATTTATAAACACCCAATTAACGCAAACGTTAGAGTAACAAATATTACATTCTTATTGAAATTTTTGATTCAAATTTGTTTAGAAATTTTAAGCAAAATGAAAAAAATCATAGTTATAGGAGGTTTGTCTGCAGGCCCTTCTGCAGCCGCAAAAGCTAGACGAGAAAATGAGCAGGCTGAAATTGTTTTATTTGAAAAAGGAGCAAATATTAGTTATGCAACTTGTGGCATGCCTTATGCTTTTTCTGGTGTTATTGAAAGTAGAGATAAGTTAATGGTTGTGAAACCAGAATTACTTCAAAACAGATTTAATATAGATGTTCGTTTAAATGAGGAAATTATAAAAATAGACACTAAAAAGAAGTTGGTATTTTCTAGTGTTAATGAGTATGCATATGATACACTAATTTTTGCGACAGGAGCAAGTTCTGTAGTGCCACCAATTGGAAATATAAAATTGGCTAGTAATTGGTCTACCTGTCGTTCTATGATTGATTTTGATAAAATTACTAAGGAAGGATTAACAGAAGAGTCAAAGCATATAACAGTTGTTGGGGCTGGTTTAATTGGAGTTGAAGTAGCTGAAAATTTAAAAGCCGCAGGTAAGAAAGTAACGTTAATTGAAGGTTCTACGCACGTACTAAATATGTGGCAACAAAAATTTGGAAACTTTGCAGCTAACGTTTTAACTTCTGAAGGTATAGAGGTTTTAACTGAAAGTTTGGTTTCTAAATTTGATATTGATAAAGATGGGAGTATTCAATCTGTTATAACTAATGATGGAAAACAAATTTCAACCGATTTTGTGATTTTAAGTGTTGGAATAAAGCCTAATACAGATTTGTTGGTTCAAGAAGGAGCTGAAGTTATTGGCAATGGTGCCTTAAAAGTTAATGAGTTTATGGAGACATCTATTAAAGATGTGTATGCGGCAGGTGATAATGTGTCTATTAAAAATTTACAAACCAATGAGTTTGATTATTTTCCTTTAGGAACACATTCTAATAAAGCAGGTAGAGCAGCAGGAGCAAATGTAGTTGGAAGAACTATTGAATTTAAAGGTGCTTACAAAACTGCCATTATAAAAGTTTTTGATTATACATTGGCAAGAACTGGGATGAATGCAGCAACTTTGACTAAAAAAGGTATACCTTTTAAAACCGTTTTAACGGTGGCAGGATCTACTCCAGGTTATTATCCAGGACAAAAAGATTTAATTACTGAGATATATTATAACCCAGAAACTGAAGCCATTTTAGGAGCGGAATTATTTGGTGAAGTTGGTGTAGATAAACGTGTAGATGTGTTAAGTACTGCCATTTATGCTAAATTAAAAATAACAGATTTATCTCAACTAGATTTGGCTTATGCGCCTCCATTTTCACCTGCAAAAGATCCTATTGTTGTCTCTAGTTTCGTAACTGAGAATATTTTAAATGAAAGAAGTGAGCAAATTTCAGTTGAAGAATTAGAGTCTTTTATGCAAAATAATTCAGAGGAAGATTATTTGTTAATAGACACAAGAACAGTTAAAGAGTATGAAAAAGGAACCATTCCTGACGCAGTTAATTATCCATTAGATCAATTAAGAAAACAGGTTGGTTTTATTAAATCTCAAGATAAAAAAATCATTATTTTTTGTCAAAAAGGTTTAAGAGGGTATTTAGCCGAATTAATTTTAAGAAATAATGGAATAACTAATGTGATGAATGTTGCTGGAGGTTTTAAGATTTGGCAAATGTATAGTGATTATATCGAGATACCAGAATCTAGATTGGTTGAATAATAATTAGGTGTTTTTAATCAATAAAAAGAATAAAATTAGTTGTTGTGAATGTGTGAAAATTAAGCTTTCACCTTTTTAATAGCAGAAAAAGCTTTATCTACAAATTCTTCTTCAACTAAGATTGTGAATTCGTTTGTTGTTGAAATAACCTCGTAAAGTACGATGCCTTCCCAAGCCAATCGTTTAAAAAACTGATAGTATAAACCTGCTATTTTTGAGTTGTCTTGTGGTAAATTGACACTGATTGCCGATAGTCCGTCTTGAGTAGCTAGAAACGTCTCGTTTTTGAGGCATTCACGAGTAAAATCGTCTAAAACACTAGAAATAATAATGTTACTTTCGTGAATACCTCTTGTAAATGTGTAAAATAGTTTTGTTTCTTGATTTATTCTTTCTAAAATCTTAGCATGATTATCAATGATGGTGTCTGAATTTTTTATGGTAAAATCACTTAAATTAGAACGAACCGTTATGTCTCCTAAATTCTGAATAACTTTTTTCATTTTTATAGAATTCCCTAAAGTCACTGGGGGATTATAGCGTCTTAAAGCCATCATAATAGCTCCGGGTTTCACCTCTTTTTTTAGCATTTTACTAATAGGTTCTGTCAATTCTATAGCTAGAGCACTAAAGTTTATTATGTTTCTAGATAGCGCTTCTTCTAAATAAGGTTGTGTTATTAAAATGTCTTCAACACAATTCGATACCGTTTTCATTTAGTAAATATTTATTGTTATGTAATAATTATACGTGTCAATTAATTTATGGTTTAAACATAAAAAAAGAAACTTAATGTTAATTATTTAACAGTTTGTGCAAAAATATACTTTTTTTTTAATAAATATCTTTATTGCTTAAAGTAGTTATAGTTTAGCGCTCAAATTAATGAAAATGAAGGTATTGAAATTTGGGGGCACATCAGTTGGTTCCATTGAAAATATATGTAACGTTAAAAATATTATTAACGACGGTAAGAAAAAGGTAGTTGTACTATCGGCTATGTCTGGTACAACAAATCATTTAGTAGCTATTTCAAAAAATATTGAAGATAAGCTCCCTAATGAAGCTATAGACAAGATTAAAGGTTTGCATGAAACTTATTTTAAGACAATTGATGGTCTTATAATAAATGATGATTTAAATAAAAATGTAAAAGAATATGTTTCTAGTGTTTTCAATTTTTTAGTTGAATGTACTTATAAATCTTTTTCAACAGTTTTAGAAAACAATATTCTTGCACAAGGAGAGTTGCTTTCTACTTATATGTTTAATGCGTATTTAAAGCAGGAAGGTATTCGTTCGGCATTATTACCAGCTTTAAGTTTTATGCGTATTGATGAAGCAAATGAGCCAAACATTGAGTATATAAAACAACATTTTGCAACAGTTTTAAATGATGCAGAAGATTCTGAAATATATATTACACAAGGATTTATTTGTTTAGATGCTAATGATGAAGTTTCGAATTTGCAACGCGGTGGAAGTGATTATACAGCAACAATTATAGGTGCTGTTATTAAGGCTGAAGAAGTGCAAATTTGGACAGATATTGATGGGATGCATAATAATGATCCTAGATATGTTGAAAATACAAAGCCAATTTCTAACCTATCATTTGATGAGGCTGCCGAATTAGCCTATTTTGGTGCTAAAATATTGCACCCACAAACAGTGACGCCAGTTAGAAAAGATTGTATACCAGTGCGTTTAAAGAATACTATGGATCCTGAAGCTTATGGGACTTTAATTTCAAGTAAAACTTCTGAAAACGGTATTAAAGCCATCGCTGCAAAAGATAATATTACTGCCATAAAAATTAAGTCTGGTAGAATGTTACAGGCTCATGGTTTTTTAAGAAAAGTATTTGAAATTTTTGAAGTTTATGAAACGTCTATTGATATGATTACGACATCGGAAGTTGCTGTGTCGTTAACTATTGATGATGACAAAAACTTAGATAAAATAGTAGCTGAGTTAGAAACGTTTTCGTCAGTAGAAGTAGATAAAAACCAAAGTATTGTTTGTCTTGTAGGGCATTCAGTGGTTATTCATGAAAACACCTATAAGTTATTTCAAATATTACAGGATATTAAAATTAGAATGATATCTTATGGAGGAAGTAACAATAATATTTCCTTATTAATAAACTCAAAAGATAAAATTAATACGCTGCAAAAACTAAACGATTATTTATTTGAATTAGTCACTCTATAAAATACATTTTTAGTATTGCTAGCGAGAGGGTTGTATTTTAAATACAACCCTCTTTTCTTTTTTAAGAATTCATTAAATCTTCAATTTCTTCAATTTCAATAGGTATGTTTTTCATAAGGTTTAATGGTTCTCCAGAATTTTGAATAACAACATCGTCTTCTAAGCGAATACCAAAACCTTCTTCTGGAATATAAATACCAGGTTCAACAGTAAATACCATATTGGCTTGCATAGGTTCAGTTAAAATACCGTAATCATGCGTGTCTAATCCCATGTGGTGGGATGTTCCATGCATAAAATATTTTTTGTAAGCAGGCCAATCAGGGTTTTCATTTTGAACATCTGCTTTGTCAAGTAGTCTTAAGCCTAAAAGTTCAGAAGTCATTAGTTTTCCAACTTCAGTATGATATTTTGCCCAATCAGTTCCTGGAATAAGCATTTTTGTTGCTTCAATTTTAACACGGTTTACAGCGTTGTAAACATTTTTTTGCCTTTCGTTATAACGACCAGAAACAGGAATTGTTCTCGTCATGTCACTAGAATAGTTGGCGTATTCAGCAGCAACATCTAAAAGTAATAAGTCGCCAGATTTACATTGTTTATTGTTTTCTAAGTAATGTAATACGTTGGCATTATTTCCAGATGCAATAATAGGGCTGTAAGCAAACCCTTTTGAGCGATTTCTTAAAAACTCATGCATAAACTCTGCTTCAATTTCATATTCCCAAACGTCAGGCTTTAAAAAATTTAGTACACGACGAAATCCTTTTTCAGTAATATTACAGGCGTGTTGTATTAAGTCTATTTCAATTTGATTTTTAACAGAGCGTAGTCTTTGTAAAATTGGAGCGCTTTTAGCAACGGCGTGTGCAGGATATTTTTCTTTTAACCATTTAGTGTAACGGTCTTCTCTAGTTTCTGTTTCAACTGAAGCTCTATAATGCTCATTGGTATTTAAGTAAACGGTATCGCATTGTGTCATTAATTCAAACATGACTTTTTCCATGTCTTGTAGCCAATAAACAGTTTTAATGCCACTGGTAGAAAAAGCAGCTTCTTTAGTTAATTTTTCACCTTCCCAAATGGCGATGTGTTCGTTAGTTTCTTTTAAGAATAAGATTTCACGATGTTTTTCGTTAGGGCAGTCTGGAAATAAAACTAAAATACTCTCTTCTTGATCTACACCACTTAGATAAAAAATATCTCTGTGTTGCTGAAAAGGCAATGTGCTATCTGCACTTATGGGGTATATATCATTAGAATTAAAAACAGCCAAACTATTTGGTTGCATTTTAGAGATAAAGTTTTTTCTGTTTTGTATAAAAAGGGAGTTGTTTATCTGTAAGTATTTCATAATTGCTTGTAAATATTAAATATGCATTAACTAAAAAACAAAGCTAAATAAATATTATATTAATAATTGTTATATTTGGTAATATTACAATTAAATAAAATGATTGTTTTTTAATTATTATGAAAAGAAATATTACGCAAATTTTAATAATTGCTTTATGTTTTATCTTTCTAGCTAGTTCTAATCTAAATGCTCAAAAGTTATTAAGAAAAGTATCTTTAAAGCAACAGATTGAGAATTCTAGCTTAGTAGTAGAAGGAGAGGTTATATCTAAAAATTCATTTTGGGACAAAACTAAAGAAAAGATATTTACATCTAATATTGTTAAAGTATATAAAGTTTTTAAAGGACAACCAGAGGAAACAATAGAAATAATTACTCGAGGAGGTACTATTGGAATGCAAAATCAATTAATTGTGCCTAGCTTAAAGTTAAATAAAGGAGATTTAGGTGTTTTTACATTAAATGATAATAATACTATATATAGTGATAAAGTTTCAAATAAAAAGAATTTTACAGTATATAGTTCTTTGCAAGGATTTTATAAATATAGACTGCATGATAATAAAATAATACATCCTTTTAAGTCGGGAAAAGGCACTTCAAGTTCTTTATATAATGATATTATACTGCTAACAAAAAAAGAATACATAGAGTATGTTGAATTGCCAAAAATTACGAGTCTTAAAACAACTTCAAAAACAAGTAAAACATTAGTCCCTAATGCTATTAGTTTTTCTCCAACAACTATAACTGCTGGAACAAAATCAATAATAACAATTTCTATACCTCCTGGTTCAACAGGAGATTTTGGTGTAAATAAAGGGAAGGTAAGTTTTAGTAGTGGAGATGATGGAGGTGATACTTTTATAGACGCCTTAGATACACAAGTAACTTGGTCTTCCACATCTATTACTGTTCAAGTGCCATCTGGAGCTGGTACTGGAAAAATTATAGTAACTGATGATTCTTTAAATAGTATAACATCTATTGAAGATTTAACGATTCCTTATTCAGAAATTAATGGAGAATTTGAATTACCTGCTGATTCTGGAATTATTTATGCTTACCAAACAAGGCATGTTAATAATGATGGAAGTGGAGGTTATATTTTTAATATGCAAACAAGTTTTAATGCAAATACATCTGCAAAATCAGCTTTTTTAAGTGCATTGGATACTTGGCGATGTGAAACTGGTATAAATTTTACAATTGGCAATACTGTTTCTAGTGATTCAAATGGTGTAAATATTATAAGGTTTGATGTTGGATCGGAGTTACCTGTTGGAACTTTAGGTCAAACAAGCTATTCTTTTTCTGGTTGCGGGAGTAGTCTTGAAGATTTTGAGGCATATACAACTGAAATAGATATTGCTTTTGATGATGGAGAAGATTGGTACTATGGTATAGGAACACAGGGATTTAAAATTGATTTTGAGAGTGTAGCTCTTCATGAATTAGGACATGCGCATCAGTTAGCTCATGTAATAGATAATTCCCCTTTTAGTAATAATGGAAATGATGTTATGCATTATGCTATTGGTTTAAATGAGCAACAAAGAGTATTGTCGTTAAATAATATTGCTGCAGCAAATGATGTTCAAAGTAGAAGTGAGTCAAACCTTCCTTCTTTTTCATGCTTCTCATCAAAATCTCCAATGGTAGAATATTCATGTAACTTAAGTGTTGAAGATCAAGAATTAATTAATTCAATTGGTGTATATCCAAATCCAAGTTTTGGGCGTTTTTATATTAAAAATGAATCTTTTATTAACTTACAAAAAGTAGTTATTTATGACGTAAGTGGACGATTAATATCTAATATTAATATTTCCGATACATCTAGAATAAAAGAAATTAATTTAACAGGTATTACGAAAGGAATGTATTTTGTAAACATACATTCAGAGAACGCTATGATTACTAAAAAAATTATTTTTGAATAATAAGAGTTAACAAAACACTTAGTTAAAACCATTCTAAATAACAAAAACATGACAATTGTTTGTTGTCTATAAAAGCTCCCTGACCTACATTTGCATAACATAAAATAACTAATAAAATATGAGCGGATTTATTAAATCTTCAATTGGAAGAAAGATAGCCATGGCACTTTCGGCTCTCTTCCTTATTTTCTTTTTAATTATTCATTTAGCGGTTAATATAACATCGCTTTTTAGTGAAGACCTTTTTAATGAGTTATCCCATTTTATGGGAACCAATCCATTAGTGCAATTTGCTTTACAGCCTGTTTTAATTTTTGGTGTTGTATTTCATTTTGTTTTAGGTTTTGTTTTAGAAATTAAAAACAAAAAAGCGCAAGGAGTTGCTTATGCTAGAAATAATGGTGCAGCAAATTCTACTTGGATGAGTAGAAATATGATTTATAGTGGTCTTGCTATTTTGGCATTTATCTTATTACACTTTATTGATTTTTGGTTGCCAGAAGTAAATCATAAGTATATAGAGTTTTTACCAGAAGATCCAACAAGATATTTTGGCGAGTTACAACACAAGTTTGTTCCTATCTGGAGAGTAGCAGCATATGTAGTTGCATTTGTGTTTTTAGGCTTACACTTAGCACATGGTTTTACATCGGCATTCCAATCTATGGGAGTTACGGCATCAAGAAAGAAAACATTACAAAATATTGGTAAAATGTATTCAATTATAATTCCTTTAGGATTTATAATTATTGCACTTTTTCATCACTTTAACCATTAATCTTAGTATAGTATGGCTTTAGATTCAAGAGTACCAAAAGGTCCAATTAAAGATAAATGGACAACTTATAAAGATAAAATCAATCTTGTTAATCCTGCAAACAAACGTCATATTGATGTTATTGTTGTTGGAACAGGATTAGCTGGAGGTTCAGCTGCTGCAACATTAGCAGAGTTAGGATATAATGTAAAAGCATTTGCTTATCAAGATTCACCACGTAGAGCGCATTCTATTGCAGCTCAAGGTGGAATTAACGCAGCGAAAAACTATCAAGGTGATGGTGATTCAACATACAGATTATTTTATGATACCGTAAAAGGAGGCGATTACCGTTCTCGTGAAGCTAACGTTTATCGTTTAGCTGAGGTGTCTGCAAATATTATCGATCAATGTGTAGCACAAGGAGTTCCTTTTGCTCGTGATTATGGAGGGCTTTTAGATAACCGTTCATTTGGTGGTGTATTAGTATCTAGAACGTTTTATGCTAAAGGTCAAACAGGACAACAATTATTATTAGGAGCATATTCAGCAATGAATAGACAAATTGCTCGTGGTAAAATTGAAATGTTTAACCGTCATGAAATGCTAGATGTTGTAAAAGTTGATGGTAAAGCAAGAGGTATTATAGCTCGTAATTTAATTACAGGGGAGATAGAAAGACATTCTGCTCATGCTGTAGTAATTGCTTCAGGAGGATACGGAAATGTATATTTCTTATCAACCAATGCTATGGGATCTAATGCAACAGCTGCTTGGAAAATTCATAAAAAAGGGGCTTATTTCGCTAACCCATGTTATACGCAAATTCACCCAACATGTATTCCACGTTCAGGGGATTACCAATCTAAATTAACTTTAATGTCTGAATCGTTACGTAATGACGGACGTATTTGGGTTCCTAAGAATATAGAAGATGTAAAGGCGATAAGAGAAGGAAGTAAAAAACCAACCGACTTATCTGAAGATGAAAGAGATTATTATTTAGAGCGTCGTTATCCTGCATTTGGTAACTTAGTACCACGTGATGTTGCATCAAGAGCTGCTAAAGAACGTTGTGATGCTGGTTACGGTGTAAATGCAACAGGAGAAGCGGTGTATTTAGATTTTGCAGCTGCTATTGAACGTTACGGGAAAGAGCAAGCAAAAATTCATAATATTAAAAATGCATCAGCAGAAAAAATATACGAATTAGGTCAAGCCATAGTAGAGGCTAAATATGGAAACCTATTCCAAATGTATGAGAAAATTGTAGATCAAAATCCATACAAAACTCCTATGATGATTTATCCAGCAGTTCACTATACAATGGGTGGTGTTTGGGTTGATTATAACTTAATGACAACCATTCCTGGATGTTATTGTATTGGAGAAGCTAATTTCTCTGATCACGGTGCAAACAGACTAGGAGCTTCTGCATTAATGCAAGGTTTAGCCGATGGTTATTTTGTATTACCTTATACAATTGGCGATTATTTAGCTGATGATATTAGAACAGGAAAAATTCCAACTGATACTCCAGAATTTGATGAAGTTGAAAAAGAAGTAAAAGATAGAATTGATTTCTTCGTAAATAATAAAGGAACAAAATCTGTTGATTATTTCCACAAAAAACTTGGAAAAGTAATGTGGGATAAAGTAGGAATGGCACGTAATGCTAAGGGATTAACCGAAGCAATGGCAGAAATTAAAGCTATTCGTGAAGAATTCTGGAAAGAAGTTAAAGTACCTGGAAGTGCTAATGAAATGAATACCGAGCTTGAAAAAGCTGGACGTGTTGCCGATTTCTTAGAGTTAGGAGAGTTATTTGCAAAAGATGCTTTAACAAGAGAAGAATCTTGTGGAGGACATTTTAGAGAAGAATCTGCAGAGGAAGATGGCCCGCAAAAAGGAGAAGCAAAACGTAATGATAAAGATTTCGCTTTTGTATCTGCTTGGGAATATAAAGGAGAACCAGCTGATGCGGTTTTACATAAAGAAGAATTAGAATTTAAAGATATCGAATTAAAACAACGTTCATACAAATAATAAAGACACTATGAATTTAACACTTAAAATTTGGAGACAAAAAGACGCTTCTTCTAAGGGGCAAATGGTCGATTATAAAGTCACTGATATTTCAGAGCATATGTCTTTTTTAGAAATGATGGATGTTCTAAATGAACAATTAGTAAATACTGGAGAAGAGCCTGTTGCTTTCGATCATGATTGTCGTGAAGGTATTTGCGGAATGTGTTCTATGTATATTAACGGTGAAGCACATGGGCCTGATAGAGGTGTAACTACTTGTCAGTTACACATGCGTATGTTTAAAGATGGAGATACTATTACTATAGAACCATTTAGAGCCGCAGCTTTTCCTGTAATAAAAGATTTAATTGTTGATAGAATGGCTTTTGAGCGTATTCAACAAGCCGGAGGTTACATTTCTGTAAATACATCAGGTAATACACAAGACGCAAATTCACTACCTATTTCTAAGCATGCTGCCGATGAAGCTATGGATGCTGCAACTTGTATTGGTTGTGGTGCTTGTGTTGCTACTTGTAAAAACTCTTCTGCAATGTTATTTGTAGGCGCTAAAGTTTCTCAGTACGCATTATTACCTCAAGGACAAGTCGAGGCTGCAGATCGTGTTAAAAACATGGTAGCTCAAATGGATTTAGAAGGTTTTGGAAACTGTACTAATACAGGAGCTTGTGAAGTGGAATGTCCTAAAGGAATTTCATTAGATAATATTGCTAGAATGAATAGAGAATTAATGAAAGCGAACTTATAAAAACGCTATTAATTTTATAAAATTAAAATCCCATACATTTTGTATGGGATTTTTTGTTTAGCTTTAGTATCTAAAATATTTTAATGTATATAAAAGGAATATGTCTTTTTCTATTACTCTCTTTTTTTGAGATTAGCGGACAAACATTAACTCAAGAAAAAACTGTTTCTTTTAATGAAGCAGCTCTACTTCAGAATTTAAAAACATTGTCTTCAGATTTATATGAAGGTAGACGCACCAGTACTCAAGGAGCAGTAAGAGCTAAGAAGTTTATTATTAATGAATTTTCTAAGTTAGATGTTTTACCTATAAATAAATCTTACGAGCAACATTTTTCATTTATAAACCATAGAAAACAATATAACGGAACAAATGTTTTAGGACTTATTAAAGGAACGACATTAGTTAATGAATACATTGTTATTAGTGCGCACTACGATCATGAAGGTATAAAAAACGGAGAAATATTTAATGGCGCAGATGATAATGCTTCTGGTATAAGCGCATTATTTGCCTTTGCTGAATATTTTAAAAAGTATCCACCAAAACATTCGGTAATTTTAGCAGCTTTTGATGGTGAGGAGTTAGATTTACAAGGCTCTAAATATTTTGTAAATCATACAGTGGTGCCGTTAAAACAAATTAAGGCAAATCTTAATTTAGATATGATTAGCCGTAGCGATAAAAATGAATTATTTGCTGTTGGAGCTTCAATAAATAAACTATTTAAACATGTTATTGAAAATGTGAAGCAATCAGAAAAGATAAAAATTATTTTAGGGCACGATGGATATGATGGTTTAGAGAATTGGGTGTATGCTTCAGATCATGCTAATTTTTATAAAAAAGGGATTCCTTTCTTATATTTTGGGGTTGAAGACCATAAAGATTATCATGAACCAACAGACGATTATGAAAATATTCATCCTAAATTTTATATAGAAGCTGTTAAAGGTATTATTTCAATTTTTGAAAAAATAGATACTTCTAAAATTTAAAAATAAGCTTTTAACTGAACAGAACCAGTATGAATGGTTTGGCTAGTTTCGGTTTTTCTTCCGTAATAGGTTAAGTTAAGATCAAGAAAATTGGTTAGTTTTTTTTGTGCTAACAAACTCCACGTAAAGTTTTTTCCAGGTTGTAGTCCTTCTAGCATTTGGTATGATACAGGCGTATTTGCATTACCAGTAAATGTGTTAGAGAAAAAATTAAATTCACCATTTATGGCACCTTTTTCTTTGTTAGCAAATGAAAAGGAAGCGCCATACTTTTGTTGTTTTAAAGATTCTAAACTACCAATGGTATTGTCTTTTGAAGCATATTGATAAAAGATATCAAAACGAGAATTGTCGTTAAATAAATAGGATAATTTTGGGTTAAAACGGCTTTCTTCAAAATTATAATTTTTGCTAGCAAAATTTTCGCTAATACTTTCGTTTGTATCAAAAGCTGTAAGAAGATTAACTAGCCAACTTTCAGCTAGTTTATGGTTAAAATTTAATTGCTGACTTTTTAAACTATTCTCAATAAAGCCAATAGATAGTATATTTCTAGAAGTGTTAGATAAATAGGTGTAAGACGTTGTGTAATTTTGTTTTCCACGATTAAAAAACAAGACATTTCTAAAGTTTAATTGTAATCCTAATTGGTTTTCTAAATTGGTTTCAAACGGATTTAAATTAAAACTATTATTGTTTCGTTTTAACTTTCTATCTATTAAATAGGAGGTTTGATTATAAAAATACGACCAAAATTTTTGCATTTTTTTATCGCTTACAGACCATTGCGTCGGATTGATAGTAAGTGTTTGACTTAATCTGTTTTGATGCGTTTTTATAAAAATTCGATTTGGTAATAACACACGAATATATTTGCCTTGGTCTTGAAATTGAGCGATTTCAAATTCTTCTAGTTCTTGAATACTATTTTCGTTATAGTCTATCCAAGTGTATGTGCCTTGTCCAGCTTCAACTTCTACATAAGTAAAATCTTGTTGTGGCAATGTACCCGAATTGGTTTCAAAAATAGTATTCCACTGTATAATTTGTTTAAATAGTTTTTGATTGTATTGTAATCTAGAATTTATAGAACGCTCGTCACTTGTACTGAGCGAAGTCGAAGTATCAATTATTTCGTCTTCATTATCTAGTGTTCTGTAATTAAAGTAAAGCGACAAATTAGTATTCTTATTTTGTACTAATTTAGAGTTTAAATAAAAAGTATTAGAGGTGTTTACTTTTTGTAATTCGTTATCTCTGATACTATCATTTATTCTGTTTTTATAACCAATCTCTGCAAAAACTTTGGTGCTATCTCCAACTCCGAAAAAGAGTTCGTACGATTTAAATTTCTGACTTAAAGCCGTTAATTCTTGAGTTGAAATGTTTTTTTGCTCGTTGTCTTCAATAGCTAGTTTAGTCCCTATCCAACTTTTTTTCAAGCCATAAGTAATCGTATTATACGATCGTAAAAACGTTGAGGTATTGGTGTTAGAATTGGCATTTAAGAAACTTGAATATGAAATAATACTTAGTTTGTTTAAAAGTAAATTAGCATTTGCAATATGCCTATTTCCTGAAAAACCATCAGAATAATTTAAATGTTCAAATTGATAATTAATAGTTCCTTTTTTAGGGTGAAACATTCGAATTCCAGAGTTTAAAAGCGTTTGATTTCCTAAATCAGTTCCTATTCCGTTTATATTCGATCGATCTAAATTCCAATCACGATTAAATTCAGGGCTATATAAACCTTCAATGTTTCTATAGTTAGTACTAATATAATCGCTATCAAAAAAAGCATTAATACTCCAAAGGCTGTCGTTTTTAATAATACGTTGTTCAAAATTTAATTTTCCAGCAAATCCATCGTTGTCATCATCATTTAAATTAGAAAATGAATTCAAATCATTCTTACTAGCCGAAGCTTCAAAATTAATTTGTGTTTTTTCTGTTGGCTTATAGCTACCATTAACAACGGCAATTTGAAGTTTTGTAGGGGCAACAAGCTGAATAATTGGGGCATAGTTCCCTTGTAAAACACCTACGTATTCATAAATATTATTAATAGCATTAATGTTACTTAAATTATAATCGCCTTGATTTGTACCTACCTGTGTAAAAGTAACTCGGTACAATTCATCATCTGCATTATTAGAAAAAACAAAGGCTTCAACACCATTAATAAGTTCTTTTTTATATAGAATTCTATTTTCATTTAAAGCTTCTTTAATTTCAGAAGATGCTACCATTTGTGTTTTATCATCGCCTGCATTTGCTAAAATTTGAACCTGTTCTTCAGATAGGTTTTGTTGAAGTGGTTGGTTTTTAGAATCGTTTTCAGAATAAACAGAAATACCTATTTTTAATTTTTCACTTTCAAAATTTCCACCACCATAAGCCACTAATCGAGAATAATTACGTTCACTAAATTGATAATCGACAGTTATTCGCATTTCAGAAGTTATGGGGTAGGTGGAGTTAAAAATAATTTCTCCAGCATTATAATCAATAATATAATCTTGGTCTTCACCTCGTTTAACAGGGATGCCATTTACATAAACGGTTTCGCTACCCGATACAATAAGCACAAACAATTCGCCATTTTGCCCTTGTAATTTATAAGGGCCTTGATTGCCTTCTTGTGCCGTAAACTGGCTGGTTGTAAATTGTCCTCGTACTAGAGCACCTGCGGCGAACAAATTTGTTTTTTTATTGTCTTCACCTAGATTCAAATTTACCGATAGTCCTTGTACACGTTTAGAAAATGAAGCAAAATAAGAGTTGTTGTTTTGTAAATCAATATCGCCTGCACGAATATTCCAATTATCGCTAAATAGCTCAATAAAAACTTGATCAAATTCATCTAAACGTTGCGAGTATCCACTTTCTTGTAAGGGTATGTTGGCATCTTGAATAGAGGCACGAAGCGATACGTTATCATTTAGTTTTCCTGTAATTTGAAGATCTAGTTCGCTATTTAAAACAGAGTTTTGATTGTTTCCTATAGTTACACCACGAGAAATACTTCCAGAGGTTGTTAAACCATCAAAAGGAATCGTGTTTTTAGTATTATTGGGTTGCGATAATTTATACAGTTTTTGAAGATTACTTGTGTTTTCTACAATAATACTTTCATCTAACTGTTTATAGGTTTTTGTTAAAAAATCTGGAAACTTTAGGTAGTTTATAATAATAGAATCGGTATCTATAGGTTTTTTGAAAGTTAAAAGTGCTTTTCCAAAATCAACATGATATAATGTTGAATCTATATTAGTTTCATCATTTCTTTTAATTGAAAATGAACTTGAATTAATACTAACACTATCAATATAAATAGAATCTTTTACAGCAACTTTTATCGTTCTATAATTGGAAGATTGATTTTGCGAAAAAACGCTAAAACCAATAAGTAAACCAATAAAAGTTAGTGTATACTTCATGAGGTACTTAAACTGTAAATAGTTTAAAATATTTTGTTAAAAGGCAATCAAAATAATAGTGTAAAAGTAAAGCATTATTTATTTTAGCTAAAATTAGATTTGTTTTTAATATAAAACAAATCTATCCTGATGGAGGTCAGGATCTTTTCAAGCCTTAAGTTAAAATTCACTAAACTTTCTTAAGAAGGTTTTAATAAAATAATATAGATTCATGAAAATAATATCCTATAACGTAAACGGAATAAGAGCAGCATTAAAAAAAGACTTTATAGGTTGGTTAAAAAGTGCCAATCCAGATGTTATTTGTTTACAAGAAATTAAGGCATTAAAAGAGCAATTAGACTTAGATGTTTTTATTGAAGCTGGTTATAAATACAACTATTGGTTTAGTGCTCAAAAAAAAGGATATAGTGGTGTTGCTATTTTAAGTAAAATAGAACCTAATCATGTAGAGTATGGCACAGGAATTGAGTCAATGGACTTCGAAGGAAGAAATATTCGTGCAGATTTTGATGGTGTTTCGGTAATGAGCATGTATTTACCATCTGGAACTAATGATGCACGTTTACAACATAAGTTTGAGTATATGGATATGATTCATAATTATTTAAATGAATTACGAGCAGAAATACCAAATTTGGTAGTTTGTGGCGATTATAATATTTGTCATGAAGCAATAGATATTCATAACCCAAAAATGAAAGGCGTTTCAGGGTTTTTACCAGAAGAACGCGAATGGTTAGGGAAATTTATTGATAGCGGGTTTATAGATTCCTTTAGGTATTTAAATCAAGAAAAACAGCAATATAGTTGGTGGAGTTACCGTGCAAATGCTAGAGCAAACAATAAAGGTTGGCGATTAGATTATGCTATGGTATCAAAACCTTTACAAGAAAACATAAAAAGAGCCGTTATACTATCGGAAGCGGTACATAGCGACCATTGTCCCATTTTAGTAGAAATAGAAAATTAAATAACCCAAATAGAATTTAATAAAATGATTAAAAAAATTTCATTAGTTGTCTTGTCAATTACACTTTTAGCTTCTTGTGTTTCTCCAAAAATATATAAAGAATTAGAAGCTAAATATGCTAATTTAAAAAGTCAAAACAGAAAGCTTTCAAGAGAAAATGAATCGCTTCAAAGTGCAAAAATAGCTGTAGAGAATGAGTTAAAGCAATTAAAATCTGCTTATAATGAAGCTTTAGCTGAACGTGATAAATTGCAAGCCGATTATAATGCAACCAAATCTAATTTAGATAATTTAAAAGCCTCTTATGATGCTTTAGAAAAAAATAGCTCGAAAGCCATTGCTGCCAATTCACAAAAAAACAGAGAATTATTAGCACAGTTAGAAGCTAAAGAACAAGCCTTAGCTGCCGAAAATGCACGTTTAGAAAAACTTAAAAGAGCATTAGAAGAACGTTCTAACCGCGTAGCCGAATTAGAAAATGTTATAGCTTCTAAAGATGCAGCAATGACAGCTTTAAAAAATGCTATTTCAAAAGCTTTAACCGATTTTGAAGGTAAAGGTTTAACGGTAGAACAGCGCGATGGTAAAGTATATGTGTCTATGGAAAATAAACTGTTGTTTAGTTCAGGAAGTTGGGCTGTAGGTGCCGAAGGAAGACGCGCAGTAAAACAATTAGGTAGTGTGTTAGGTGATAACCCAGATATTGCTGTATTAATTGAAGGGCATACTGATAATGTACCTTATCAAGGTAGCGGACAATTAAAAGGTAACTGGGATTTGTCAACAAAACGCGCCACAGCTATCGTTAATATTTTAAGAGAAAATGATGCTATTAATGCCGAAAATTTAACAGCAGCAGGACGTGGTGAATTTGCACCAATTGCAACTAACGATACACCAGAAGGACGCGCAAAAAACAGACGTATTGAAGTTATTTTAACTCCTAAATTAGATGAGTTATCTCGTTTGTTAAACGATAATTAGTCTTTGGGCGTTACCTTTATCCTGAATTAATTTCAGGAACAGGTCGCGCTTTTCATTGCAAGTCCTCGTTCGTACCTCACTGTGGGCTTTCCATTGCAATCGCTAACGAATAAAAAACCTTTTAGAAATATATATATCTAAAAGGTTTTTTATATTTACACTTCATGTAAAAACATGGGGTGACTTGTTATTCCTGCGAAGGCAGGAATCTACAATGTAGCACTAAGGTTTAATTCAAAAGATTTCCATCTTTGTGGAAATGAAAAAACATCAATAAATGAAATACACAACACTTCCAAATACCAATATAAAAGTTAGTAAAATATGTTTAGGCTCTATGACTTGGGGAAATCAAAATACCGAGGCAGAAGGACATGAACAATTAGATTATGCATTCGAGCAAGGTGTTAATTTTATTGATACCGCCGAAATGTATCCTGTTCCTGCTAGTCCGGAAACACAAGGTACAACAAGTAAAATTATAGGAACTTGGTTAAAAAAATCAGGAAATAGAGATCGTGTTATATTAGCAAGTAAAATTGTGGGGCGTCCAAGTGATTATACGGCACATATTAGAACATCAGGACTTAGTGCCAATTCTATTAATGAGGCTATTGATGCCGAATTAAAACGCCTGCAAACCGATTATATAGATTTATATCAAATACATTGGCCAGAGCGACAAACCAATACGTTTGGAGTGCGAGATTATAAGCATAATCCAGACGATACATGGAAAGACAATTTTAACGAAGTGCTTCAAGCTTTAGATCAACAAATTAAAGCAGGTAAAATTCGAAATATAGGTATGTCTAACGAAAAAGCTTGGGGAGCCATGCGTTATATGGAAGAATCGAAAGTAAATAATTTACCACGTATGGCGACCATTCAAAACGCATATTCACTTATAAACAGAGTTTTTGAAGGCGATATGGCAGAAGTGTCTTTGCGAGAAAATATAGGTTTGCTAGCCTATTCTCCAATGGCTTTTGGAGTACTTTCAGGAAAATATATTAAAGGCATTGCAGGAGATAATGCTAGATTAAAGTTGTTTCCAAGATTTGCACGATATAGTAGCGAGCAGTGTACCGAAGCTGCAAAGCGCTATTTAAAAATTGCCGAAGATAATAATATGACTTTAGCACAAATGAGTTTAGCATTTGTTACACAACAACCTTTTGTAACTAGTAATATAATTGGTGCGACTAGTTTAGAACAACTTAAAGAGAATATAGGAAGTGTTAATGTGACTTTAAGCGAAGAGATTGTGTCTCAAATAAATGAAGTACACGATGCAATTCCTAATCCGGCTTCTTAATGTTTAGAGTATTTGTTAGGAGAGCTAAATAAAAAATAACTTGTAAATTAGATATTAATATGAAATGGAAAGGTAAAAGACAGAGTTCTAATGTTGAAGACCGTAGAGGACAAAGAAGCAGTTCTGGTCAAGGAATTGGCGGGTTTAATCCTATGTTATTAGGGCCATTGATTAAAATCCTTTTTTCAAAAGTAGGACTGTATATTGCAGGGGCCTTTTTGGTGATATCTTTAATAATGGGTAAAAACCCATTGTCTTTAATTAGTACTTTACTAAGTGGTGGGGCAGTACAAACCGAATCTTCAGCACCATATACTGCAAGTGCAAAAGATCAAGAATTAGCAGATTTTAGCGCGACAATTTTAGCAAATACAGAAGATGTATGGAATAAGCTTTTAGATAATTACAGAGAACCAACATTGGTGCTTTTTACAGGTTCAGTGTCTTCTGCTTGTGGTTCAGCATCTAGTGCTACTGGTCCTTTTTATTGTCCAGGCGATGAGAAATTATATTTAGATTTAAGCTTTTTTGATGATATGGAACGTCGTATGAACGCCCCAGGAGATTTTGCTCAGGCTTATGTAATTGCTCACGAAGTTGGTCATCATATTCAAAGAATTATGGGTATTTCTGAAAAAATGCAACGTTTAAGAGGGCAACTTAGTCAGAAAGAATATAATAAATATTCAGTTAGAGTTGAGCTTCAAGCCGATTTTTTAGCAGGTGTTTGGGCGCATCATTCGCAAACTATGACTCGCATGATGGAAACAGGCGATCTTGAAGAAGCTTTAAATGCTGCCAATGCTATTGGAGACGATCGATTACAAAAACAATCAACAGGAAGAGTGGTTCCAGATTCATTTACGCATGGAACTTCTGCACAACGTATGAGATGGTTTAAAAAAGGATTTGAAACGGGCGATTTATCGCAAGGAGATACATTTAATGCTACGTCATTATAGTATATATATCTTTTAAAAGAATTAAAAAAACCGCTACTTTTTAAGTGAGCGGTTTTTTAATTTTTATACTTTCAACGAATATTTCACAAGTAAATTATGAAGCTTTTTAATTTCTATAGGTTTAGAAATAAAATCGTCTATTCCAGAATTTACAGCTTCTTTTCTATCATCGGCATATGCGCTTGCTGAAACTGCTATAATGGGTATAGGATTGGTTTTGTACTTCTTAGTTTTCTTAATGATTCTCGTGGCTTCTAGTCCGTCTAAAATAGGCATTTGAATGTCCATAAAAATCATACTATAATTATTTTCTTTAAAACAATCAATAGCTTCTAAGCCATTATTTGCATAATCAATATTTAAATTGAAATTCTTAAGCATGAGTCCTAAAACTTTTTGATTCATGGTGTTGTCATCAACAATTAAAACATTTATACTTTCACCAAGCTTTGGAGAATTACCAATTAAAAAATCATTATTTGTTATTTCTAAATCTTTGCTAGCGCGCTTTAAAGTTAAAGTAAAGTAGAAACAGGTACCCTCTCCTTTTTTTGTTTTCAGCTTAAGTTCTCCACCCATTAACTGTGCTATATCACTAGATATTGTTAAGCCTAAGCCAGTGCCACCAAATTTTCGAGTGGTAGATAAATCTTCTTGCTCAAATGCTTGAAATATTTTTGTAGCCTTATTTTTGTCTATGCCAGGACCAGTATCTTTAACAGAAAATAAGAGTGTGTCATGTGTTTCGTTTAGCTTTTCTTGTTTAATACTTAATTTTACAAAACCTGTTTCTGTAAATTTTATAGCGTTATTAAGTAAATTAATGATGATTTGGTTAATTCTTATAGAATCTCCATATAATAGTTTGGAGGCTTCATTTGTTTTATTGTAATCATAAAAAAGATCAAGACCTTTTTCTTTAGCTTGAAATTTGAAAATTTTTGTAAGTTTATTTAAATCTTCATTTAAATGAATAACACGATTTTCTAAATCCATTTTACCTGCCGATATCTTAGAATAATCTAAAATCAAGTTTATTAAACCTAATAAATGGCTTGAAGAATAATCGGCTATTTCAAGTAGTTTTATTTGTTTCTCACTAAGGTTTGTTTGATTAAGTAGGTTTACAACACCAATAATACCATTTAAAGGTGTTCTAATTTCATGACTCATATTGGCTAAGAAACTAGATTTATAAGCTGTTGTTCTTTCTAGTTCTTCAATGGTGAGCTTTAAATCATCTATGTTTTCTAAAAGATTTTCTTTTAATAAGCCGTAAGCTTTATATAAAAAATCTACTTCTAAAATATTAGAGGTCTCTTTATTAGTGTCATATTCTTTAAAATCTGATTCAATAAATTTATGCATTGAAGCTTGCAAACGTTTTAAATCTCTTGTTAAAAATTGTGATAAATAGAGGATTAATAAAATAATTAAACCTAATATAAATACTAATGAAATTTGAACATATTTAGCAATGTCATTATTTTTATTTATAACGGCTTTTTGAGTAATGCTTTCAATTAAATTAAGCTTTTCATTAATAGATTTAGTCGTATTAAAAATCTTGCTGTATAACCCATTCTGCTTATTACTTATTTTAAATTTAAGATTAGCAACTGAATTAAATAGTGCTTTATAGTCATTTAAAAGTTGAATTGTTCTTGGGGTGTTTTGGTATTTAGATATGAGTTGAGAATTTAAATGATTGAATTTATTGATGTAAATAGAATCTTGTCGTAATAAAAAATCTTTTTCATGACGTCTCAATTGAAGAATTTGCTTTTTTTCAATGAGATTAGAAAATTCAATTTTATGAGCTACATTTCTCATTTTACCAATTTCGCCATAATCTCTATGTCCTAATTTATAGCTAGTAGATTTAAGCAACTTTGAAAGTGTATCAAGTTTAGCAAAGCTATTTTTAGAATTATTAATTAACGTTGAGTTTAAATTAATGTTATTTAATTGAAGTTTTTCGAATGTTTTGTTTAATTCTTTTTCTTGATCGAGAAGGTTTTTTATGTACGAATCTATGTTTTCTTCTTTTTTCGTAACATAAAATTGTGGGTTTTTATAACCATAAATTAGGAATGATTGGAAATTTTTACTGTTATTAGAAAAATTAGATTTTAAATCTCTAATATGATTAGTGATTTTTTGTAAATCTTTGCTTTTGGAATTGAAGTAGTTATAACCTATAAATAACAATAAGGTTATTGATATAATAGATAAAAACGATAAAATAATTTTAAATCTGTAGGATTTATAGAGTCTAACAAGCATTTTTGGGGCGATTTTATATAAAAATATATAAACCTTAAGACTCCAGTGTTACATAATTGTTAAAACAAAAAACCCGCTAACTTTAATAGTTGCGGGTTTTTTAATTATTTAATTTGATTACCATCTTTGTCGAAAAAATGATATTCTAAGTACGTGTAAGCGTCTCTTGGTAATATTTTAACCCATTTTTTGTGTTCTAAAAACCATTTAGAACGTATAGATGGAAAGCCTTTTGTTAGGAAGGCTGCTATAAAAGGATGTGTGTTTAAAGTCAGCTTTTTATAGTCTTTTTTTAATAGTTGGTCAAGATCGTGTGTAATTTTTTGCACAATTCCTATTGGTGCTTCAACCTCAGAGCCATTAATAATCACATCAGGATTTTCCTCGCGTGTTTTAATGTTCATTTCTGGGCGAACACGTTGTCTTGTTATTTGTATCAATCCAAATTTACTTGGAGGTAATATTTTGTGTTTGGCTCTGTCATCTTTCATTTCATCACGAAGATGATTGAAAAGTTTTTGCCTGTTTTCGGCATTAGTCATATCGATAAAATCTACCACAATAATACCGCCCATATCACGCAAACGTAATTGACGAGCCATTTCGGTAGCTGCTATTAAATTAACTTCTAATGCTGTATCCTCTTGACTGTTGGCTTTATTAGATCTATTACCGCTGTTTACATCTATAACGTGTAGTGCTTCAGTGTGTTCTATTACTAGATACGCACCTTTTGCCATAGAAACGGTTTTGCCGAACGAGGTTTTAATTTGTCTTTCAATCCCAAATTTTTCAAAAACGGGGATTTTAGACTGATACAATTTAACTATTGATTCTTTTTTTGGTGCAATTTCTTGCAAATAATCTTTAATTTGAATGTAAAGCTCTTCATCATCAACAGTAATTCCTGTAAAGGTATCGTTGAATATATCTCGTAAAATTGACGAGGCTTTATTCATTTCTCCTAATACTTTACTAGGATGATGTGCTTTGTGTAGCTTTTTACACATTGCCGTCCAACGACTAAGCAAATTTTGTAAATCTTTATCTAGCTCTGCTACTTTTTTGCCTTTTGCTACCGTACGAACAATAATACCAAAACCTTGCGGTGTGATACTTTTTACCAATCGTTTTAATCTATCTTTTTCTTCTCTGTCTTCTATTTTTTGAGAAATAGAAATACGATTAGAAAAAGGAACTAAAACAATATATCTACCGGCAATAGAAAGCTCTGAGCTTATTCTAGGGCCTTTTGTAGAAATTGGTTCTTTTACTATTTGTACTAATAGCGATTGATTTGATTTTAAGACATCAGAAATCTTTCCGTCTTTATCAATATCTTTTTCAAATGGGAAATTTTTTAAAGAAAAATCTTTTAGTTTACCTGCGCTTACACTTTTTGTGAACTTTAAAAGAGAAGGAAGTTTTGGTCCTAAATCATGATAATGCAAAAAAGCATCTTTTTCATAACCTACATTTACAAATGCAGCATTTAAACCAGGAACAGCTTTTCTTATTTTGGCTATAAACACATCACCAACCGAAAAGTTATTCACTCCTTCATCTTTCTGTAATTCAATAAGTTTTCCATCTTTTAATAAGGCAAAATCAACTTCTTCGGAACTAGATCTAATGATCAATTCTTTATCCATTTAGTTAATTTTTATCCATACTTTCTAGTTCACAGTATTAGGTTACTAAAAATTGTAACTAATAACTGTTCACTGAACTGTACAGATGGATTATACATTATTTATCTATTAACTAATTTTTAATTAATAGATTTCACAGGATTTTTTTAAATCCGTGGAGTTCAAAAAGCACTAATAAAAGTGTGAAATTTTTGATGAACTCATTTCAAAGAACGTTTTGTTTTTTAAACCAAAAAAAGTAGTTAGATTAACTACTTTTTGAGGTTTATTTTTTCTTCTTGTGACGGTTAGCACGTCTACGTTTTTTACGCTTATGCGTTGCTACCTTATGTCTCTTACGTTTTTTACCACTTGGCATACATTGGAGTTTTTTAAATTAATAATTTATTTTAATGTTTTTACTTAACGTCTACATTTGTTTTAACGCCTTCAACAAAAACTTTTGCTGGCTTAAATGCAGGAATATTATGAGCAGGTATTTTTATTGTGGTATTTTTAGAAATGTTTCTACCAGTTTTTTCAGCTCTAGTTTTAATAATAAAGCTTCCAAAACCTCTTAGGTAAACATTATCACCACCTTCTAAAGAAGTTTTCACTTCTTCCATAAATGTTTCAACAGTTGCTTGAACATCACCTTTTTCAATTCCTAATTTATCAGAAATCTTCGCTACTAAATCCGCCTTCGTCATTTTAATATTTTATTTTTATGTTACTATCTATAATTTAAAGGGATGCAAATATAGGAATTAAATATTCAATATTTCAAACCTAATTCATTAAAATTTAAGATTATAAACGTTTATTTTTGTTCGCTCTATTTATTCAATTAATGATATTTTCAAAAACACTAATAAATTGGTATTCAGTCAATAAGCGAATCTTGCCGTGGAGGCAAACTAATAATCCTTATTACATTTGGTTATCAGAAATTATTTTACAGCAAACACAAGTGAAACAAGGCTTACCATATTATGAAGCTTTTGTTACTAATTACCCCACTGTTTTTGATCTTGCCGCTGCCAACGAAAGTGATGTTTTAAAACTTTGGCAAGGACTTGGGTATTATTCTCGTGCTAGAAATTTACATGCTAGTGCTAAATATGTTGCCAATGATTTAAACGGAATATTTCCTGATAATTATAAAGACTTATTAAAGTTAAAAGGTGTTGGAGATTATACAGCAAGTGCCATTGCTTCTATTTGTTTTAATGAAGCTACTGCAGTAGTTGATGGTAATGTTTATAGAGTACTAGCGCGTTATTTTGGAATTGATACACCTATTAATTCATCAAAAGGTTCTAAAGAGTTTAAGCAATTGGCTCAGGAATTAATTGATGAAAAAAATCCAGCAGAGTTTAATCAAGCTATTATGGAGTTTGGTGCTACGCAATGTAAGCCTCAAAGTCCAGATTGTTCTGTTTGTCCGTTTCAAAATGGTTGCATTGCTTTTAATAAAAATAAGATTAGTGATTTGCCTGTTAAAATTAAATCCGCGAAAGCGAAAAAGAAACATTTCAATTTTTTAGTTTTTATTTCTAAGGATGAAAAAACTATTCTTGAGAAGCGAGAAGGCAAAGGTATTTGGCAAAATTTATATCAGTTTCCGTTGGTTGAAACAGAAAAAGAAGTAAATGCTACATTATTAAAACCTTTAATTGTTCAACATGATTTACAAAGTAATACATCTTTTGAATTAGTACTATATAATAAGGACGCAATTATTCATAAATTATCGCATCAGCATTTGTATACTAAATTTTGGATTATTAATGTAGAAGAAATTAAGCAAGAAGGTGTGTTAATTGATGAAATTCATAATTACCCAGTACCAATATTAATTGGTAATTTTATAGAAAGTTTTAATTTTTAGAATAGATTAGTTGCAAATCACTTTTTTTTATTAATTTTAAACAAATGGAAAGCAATTCTTTACTTTTGCTGTCTTTAAAAAAATAAAAGTTATGTCTGGAACATTAAATAAGGTGATGCTAATTGGGCATTTGGGTGATGAAGTGAAAATGCATTATTTTGAAGGTGGTGGTTGTGTTGGGCGCTTCCCTTTGGCAACAAATGAAACCTACGTAAGCAAGCAAACTAATGAGCGAGTTTCAAATACCGAATGGCATAATATTGTAGTTAGAAATAAAGGAGCCGAAATTTGTGAAAAGTATTTAAGTAAAGGCGATAAGGTTTATATTGAAGGACGCTTAAAAACTAGAAAATGGCAAGATGATAAAGGTGCCGATAGATATTCTACCGAAATTCAATGTACAGATTTTACCTTTCTATCAACTAAAAAAGAAAGTGAAAATAATGCTTCTACTGCTCCAGTAGCTCAAAAACCTGCTGCTAACCAACAGGCAAGTAGCGAACCTGCTGCAGAAGAAAATGATGATCTTCCATTTTAATAATATGTTCGATGTTGTATCGAACACCTTATGTTTAACTAAACCTATAGTAATTGGATCCTGACCCCGCGAGTTTTAAACCTTTTTTATTAGCAATTGATTTTTCATTTGCATTTGGCTATGTGTTATTATTTATACTTTTAGCATGTTCTGCACTTATTTCTGGAGCTGAAGTAGCTCTTTTTTCGCTTTCAAAAACAGATATTGAAGCTGGTTTAGAAGCAAAATCAAAACGCATTCAAATTATTTCAAAATTATTAGAACGCCCTAAAAAATTATTAGCCACTATTTTGGTTGCTAATAACTTTATAAACATTGCTATCGTAATTTTGTTTGCGTATTTGGGTAGTGTTTTATTTGAATCTATAGAAAACCCTATTTTTCAATTTACTTTAGAAGTTATAATTGTTACTTTTTTAATTTTACTTTTTGGAGAAATTTTGCCAAAAATTTATGCGAGTAGAAACAATTTAAAGTTTGCTGGTTTTATGGCATATCCTTTAAAGATTTTAGATGTTTTGTTGTCGCCTCTAAGTATGCCTATGCAAAATGTTACGTTGGCTATACATAAGAAATTAGGGAAGCAAAAGTCTAATTTAAGTGTCGATCAATTATCTCAGGCGCTAGAATTAACAAGCGAAGAAGATACAACAAAAGAAGAGCATAAGATTTTGCAAGGTATTGTGTCTTTTGGTAATACGGATACAAAGCAGGTTATGCGACCTAGAATAGATATTTTTGCGCTTAATATTGAACAAAAATATGCCGATATAATGCCAGAAATAATTGCTAATGGCTATTCTAGAATTCCTGTTTATAAAGACAATATAGATACTATTCAAGGGATTCTTTATGTAAAAGACCTGCTACCTTACATAGATAGAAAACAGTTTGATTGGATAAGTTTAATACGAGAACCTTTTTTTGTGCCAGAGAATAAAAAATTAGATGATTTAATGGCAGAGTTTCAAGAAAAGAAAGTGCATTTAGCAGTCGTAGTTGATGAATATGGAGGAACTTCTGGTTTAATTTCTTTAGAAGATATTATTGAAGAAATTGTAGGAGATATTAGTGATGAGTTTGATGATGAAGATTTAATGTATTCTAAATTAGATGACAATAATTATGTGTTTGAAGGAAAGACAGCTTTAAAAGATTTTTATAAAATTATAAAAGAAGAAGATGTTTCTGTTTTTGAAGAAAATAAAGGTGAAGCAGAAACGATAGCAGGTTTTGTTCTTGAGATTTCAGGAAGCTTCCCTAAGCTAAATAGTAAAATAAATTTTAAAAATTACGTTTTTACTATCGAAGCTTTAGATAAAAAACGTATTAAATTAGTAAAATTTACAATAACATAATGATTAAGAATTTTTGTATTTTATTGATTATTGTATCCTTTTTTTCTTGTGAAGAAGATTATATGCCAAAGCCCAAAGCTTTTTTACGGTTAGATTATCCGCAAGCAAAATATGTTGAAGATAATTTAGAGTTGCCTTTTACTTTTGAAACTAATTTATTGGCAACAAAAATAAGTTCTAAGCAGGTTAAAGTGGCAACAGGAGGTTATGGTTTAAATATTGAATATCCGTTGCTTAAAGCAACTTTGTTTTTAACCTATAAACCTATAGGAAGTAATAATAGAAATTTAAGAAACTATATTAGGGATGCTCAAAATTTTACACAAAAGCATATGATTAAGGCTGATGAAATACCTGTATTTCCTTATAAAAATAAAGAACGAAAAGTTTATGGACAGTTTTCGCAAGTAATAGGAGATGTAGCGTCACCAGCTCAATTTTATGTAACAGATAGCGTGAGTCATTTTGTTACAGGGTCTTTGTATTTTAATGTGAAAACTAAATACGATTCTATTTTTCCAGCAACAAACTACTTAGAGAAAGATATACAACATATTATGGAGACCATAAAATGGAAATAAAAAAGGTCGTCTAAAAATTGCTTTTTAGACGACCTTTTTTGTTTTAATTCTTATAAAAATTAAGCAGTCTTTTTAACACAACAAGCTTTTTTGCAATCTGTAGCACATGCCTTTTTTTCGGCATCTGTTTTATTAGCACATTTCGCTTTACAAGCTTCTGTTTTAGCTTTACAATCTGTACAATCTTTTTTAGTGCAGTCTGCGCTGCATTTAGTAGTACATACTTTTTTAGCGTTAGAAAAAGTGTCAACCGTTTTCATGTCGGCAACTTTATATATGTCGGCAACTTTAGTAACTGTTTCTTCAAGAGAAGCAGGTGTTACTTTAGCATTGTCATATTCAACCATAGCTAATTTTTTGCCAAAATCTACTTTAGCAGACTTTACACCATCCATTTTTGCTATTTTCTTTTCTATAGTTGCAGCACAACCCATAGCGCAAGTCATTCCGTTAATAGTGAATTCTGCTTTAGCGTAAGTAGCATTTGGGTCTAATTTTTTTACTGTTTCAGTGGCAACTTCAACAGTTTTAATTTCGGCTTTAGCCTCGTTTTTACAGCTAAAAAAAATCGTTGTAATTACAAATAGGCTTAATATAATTTTTATTGTTTTCATTTGTTTCTATTTATTGAGTTTGTAATAGTTACAAAACTACTAAATATTGTTATTTTATAAGGTTAAAAAGGTGGTTTTTATAGTACTTTAATGATTATTAAAAAAAGTTATTTGTTTTTATTAATGTTGTTTGCATTTTTTATTAGCATAAAAATGGCTCAAAACAAATAAAACGTTTGTAGATTAATTATTTAGATGTATATTTGCACTCATTTTTGAACAAAATTAATAAATAAAAACGTTACGCTATGTACGCAATTGTAGAGATAGCAGGGCAACAATTTAAAGTTGTTAAAGACCAAAGAGTTTTTGTTAACCGTTTACAAACAGAAGAAGGTAAGAAAGTTTCTTTCGATAATGTTCTTCTTTTAGATGATGGTAACAATGTAACTGTAGGCGCCCCGGCTATAGACGGAGCTCAAGTAGGAGCAAAAGTCTTAAAGCACCTTAAAGGTGATAAAGTTATAGTTTTCAAAAAGAAAAGACGTAAAGGTTACCGTGTGAAAAACGGACACCGTCAGTCTTTAACTGAAATCGTAATTGAAAGTATTGCTGCTTCTGGAGCTAAGAAAGCTGCCCCAGCAAAAGCAGAGAAAAAAGCAGAACCTAAAGTTGAAGCAGCTGCACCAAAAGCAGAAGCTACTCAAGATTTAAGCAAATTAACTGTTGCTGAATTAAAAGACATGGCTAAAGCTAAAGGTGTTGAAGGAATTTCTTCTATGAAGAAAGCCGATTTAATTGCTGCTTTAAGTTAATATTAAAATTTAAAATCGAAATAAAATGGCACATAAAAAAGGAGTCGGAAGTTCGAAAAATGGTAGAGAATCAGAATCGAAACGTTTAGGCGTTAAGATTTTTGGTGGACAAGCTGCATTAGCTGGAAATATCATTGTAAGACAAAGAGGAAATACACACCACGCAGGTGAAAATGTGTATTGCTCAAAAGATCACACATTACACGCTTATGTTGATGGTGTTGTAAAGTTTACAAAGAAAAAAGATAACAAATCTTATGTTTCTATTGAGCCTTTCGAAGCTTAAGAAATAATTTTCTTTTAAAGTATAAAGTCCTTTCTGTTTACAGAAAGGACTTTTTTTTGTTTAAATTTTAATAGAAATGTTCATAATCAAAATTTAGACATATAGTATGTTGGTTATATGAATACTATATAGCCGATAAAAAGAACGTTTCTTTAATATCTGTCTCTAGATATCCTGTATAATAATCTAAAGTTTTTTTATTGTTAATTAAGTGTAAAGTTCAACTGCTTTTAGGTTCATTGATAACTTTTATTTAAAAATCACTTAAAACTCTTCTTTCATTGATTTTGTTATTTCGCCCAATATAAATAACTAACAAAAATCATGAAAAAAAACTACGTATTATCATTGTTAATTACAATGATATCTTTTTTAACTTTTGCACAAGAAGGTAATGTTCAAGGGGTTGTTATAGACAATGATGGTCTACAAGTTCCTTTTAGTAACATTTTAATAGAGTCTTTAAATAAAGGGACTTATTCAGATGTTGATGGTAACTTTTTATTACAAGAAGTTCCTGCAGGAAATCAAACAATTACGGTTAAGTATTTAGGTTACGAAGATGCTAAAATAGATGTTTTAGTACAAGATGGTAAAACAGCAACTGTTACAATAACTATTCATTCTAAAGCATTATCTCTAGACGATATTGTTATTAACGGTTTTAATAGTGGACAAGCAAAAGCTTTAAACTCACAAAAAAACAAACAAAATATTACCAATATTGTATCTACCGATCAAATTGGTAAATTTCCAGATGCTAATATTGGAGATGCTGTAAAACGTATTCCTGGTATCACTATGCAAGTAGATCAAGGAGAAGCGCGTAATGTTATTATTAGAGGTTTAGCGCCTCAATTAAACTCGGTTACTTTAAACGGAAGTCGTATTCCTTCTGCCGAAGGTGATAACAGAAATGTACAAATGGATTTAATTCCGTCTGACATGATTCAACTTATAGAAGTTAACAAAGCCGTAACACCAGATATGGATGCTGATGCTTTAGGAGGATCTGTTAACTTAGTAACAAGAACATCTCCTAATGGATTTAGAGTATCTGCTACACTTGGTTCTGGTGTTAATTTCATTACTAACAAGAAAATACTTAACGGATCTTTTTTAGTTGGAGGGAAATCTGAAAACAAAAAATTTGGATGGATGCTTTCAACATCAATTAACGATAACGATTTTGGATCGGATAACGTAGAAGCTGAATGGACAAATGAAGCTGAAAATATTGATGGTGATGACGTAGAAGTGAAACCTTATATTGGAGAATCTGATATAAGAACTTATTTAGTAGAACGTATTCGTCGTAGTTTCTCTGCTAATTTCGATTATGCTTTTGATGCTAACAATACTATGTATTTAAAAACGATGTATAACTGGAGAGATGATAGAGAAAATCGTTTCAGATTACGTTATAAAAAAATTGATGCAGAATTAGATGCTTCAAATAATATTATAGGTTATACAGGAGAAATTGATAGACAAACAAAAGGTGGTATTGATAATGACAGAAATAAAAATAGACGTCTTGAAGACCAACGTATGCAAAACTATAGCTTAGGTGGTAACCATTTATTAGGTAAGTTAGAAATGGATTGGATGACTTCTTTTTCTAAAGCTTCAGAAGAGCGTTTAAACGAACGTTATATTTCTTATAGAGCAAAAGATATCGCCTTAAATGAAGATTTAAGTAATACAGAATTTCCGTTGTTAACACCTGTAAATACTGCCGATGTAGCTTTTATTGAATTCAGTTTAAAAGAAATAACAGAAGAAAATCAATTTACTGACGAAAAAGATTTTAATACGTTTGTGAATTTTAAATTACCTGTAAACTTTTTTAATACCAATGACGGGTTTATTAAGTTTGGAGCGCGTTCTAAGATTAAAGATAAAGAGAGAAATAATAACTTTTTTGAGTACGATCCTTTAAATTCTGCTTTCGATGATTTAACAGCATTGCCTTTAATAGATCAAACAGATGCAGATTACTTAGCAGGAGAAAAATATGCTGCGGGCCAATTTGTAGATAATAAGTTTTTAGGAAGCTTAGATTTAAAAAATGCCTCTTTATTTGAAGAGAAAGATGAGCCTAGTGAATACCTTAGAAAAAACTATACAGTAAAAGAGCAAGTATATGCTGGTTATGTTATGGCAAATCAAAAGTTATCGGATAAGTTTACTGTATTAGCTGGTTTAAGAGTAGAAGGCACAAAAACTAAAGCAACTGGTAATCAAATTGAAGATGAAGAAGATGTGTTAGGAACCATTACTAAAGAAAAAGATTACGTACATGTTTTACCTGGTGTGCATTTTAAATATAATTTAAGTGATAGAACGGTTTTGCGTTTCGCATGGACAAATACGTTAGCAAGACCTAACTACAAGGATATTGTACCTAGTATAGATGTTGTAAATGATGATGAAGAAATAGTTATTGGAAACCCAGATTTAAGTGCAACAACATCTATGAACTTTGATTTAATGGCTGAGCATTATTTTAAAAGTGTCGGGATTTTGTCTGGTGGTGTATTTCAAAAAGGAATTAAAAACTTTATTTATACAAATAGAACAAAAACAACTAGCGATCAATACGGTACTGATACTACTGGTTTTGATGTGTTTCAACCACAAAATGGAGACGATGCTAGTATTTTTGGTGCAGAGGTTAGTTTCCAACGTCAGTTAGATTTCTTACCTGGATTTGCTAAAAACTTTAGCATCATGTTAAATTATACTTATTTAACATCTAGCGCAGATGGTATAAGAAATGAAGATGGAGATGAAAGAACCGATTTAGATTTACCAGGTACTGCTCCAAATATGGTTAACGGATCTTTAGCATACACAAGTAACAGATTAAGCTTACGTTTATCTGCAAACTATTCAGATTCTTATATTGATGAAATAGGCGGAAATGCTTTTGAAGATAGATACTATGGCGAGCAATTTTTGGTAGATTTTAACGGATCTTACAAAATTGGAAATGGTTTTAGTGCTTACTTTTCATTAAACAATATTACAGACCAACCGTTACGTTATTTCCAAGGTGTTAAAGCTAGAACCATGCAAATGGAGTACTACGGAAGACGTCTTACATTTGGTTTAAAATATGATTTATTCAAGAAAAAATAAGCATTTAAAATGAGTAAATTAAAAATGAATATTGTTTTTGGTATCACCGTGTTGCTTTTGGGATGCGTTGCTAAATTACCAGAAATAGTGGCTACGGTTATAACAGACCAAACGCCTCATGATACCGATGATCCTGCCATTTGGGTAAACCCAAAAGATGCTTCAAAAAGTATTGTTTTTGGAACCGATAAGAATACTGATGGTGGTATTTATGCTTTTGATTTGAAGGGAAAGCTTCTTAAAGATAAAAGCATTACAAATATAAAAAGACCAAATAATGTCGATTTAGAGTATGGTTTTAAGTTGAATGATTCTACTAAAGTAGATGTGATTGCTTTTACCGAAAGAGAACTTAATCAAATACGTTTGTTTTCAGTTCCAGACATGAAACCATTAGATGGTGGTGGCTTTAAAGTATTTACTGATGCTACCGAGCCTGAGTTTAACTTGCCAATGGGAATTGCGCTTTACAAATCTCCAAAAACTGAGGTGCTTTATGCTATTGTTGGAAGAAAAGCAGGACCTAAACAAGGGTATTTGTATCAATATGAATTGGTTTCAGATAGTTTAGGCGTACATGCTAATTTTGTTAGAAAGTTTGGAGCATTTAGTGGTAAAAAGGAAATTGAAGCTATAGCTGTTGATGATGAGAATGGTATTGTTTATTATTCTGATGAGAAACACGGTATTCGTAAATATCAAGCAGAACCATCTATGGGAAGTAAAGAAATTTATTGCTTTGGAGGCGAACATTTTAAACAAGATATAGAAGGTATTGCCATTGCTAAATATGAGGATAAAGGATTTTTAATTGTATCTAATCAGCAATCAAATACGTTTAATGTTTTCGATTTAAAAACAAATGCTTTTATAAAAGAGATTAATTTAGGAACCACAGAAACCGATGGTTGCGACGTTACTACAAAAGCTCTTGGGGCTGCATTTCCTAACGGTTTATTTGTGTCTATGAACAACGATAGAAACTTTTATTTTCATGATTTAGCAAAGCTTAAATTACTAGAATAAAAGTCTTCTTTATAAATTTTAAAAGCCCTTGCTATTTTAGTGAGGGCTTTTTTATTGATTTAAAATATCATTTACAATTTTTAAATGATGCTTTGTGTGTATTTCTAAAAAACGGAATGTTTGTTTTTTAGTAAGCATTCCAAAAATATGATGTATAAAATAAGCGTTTTTTGGAAGTGCTTTTATGCTTTCAATTTGTTTTTTTGCCGTTTCTAGTTGACTGATTAAATCTTGAGTTGAAATAGTGTTTGGTGGTAAAACAGTTTTTGGAGCTTTAGCTTTACCTCTAGGAATATAGCCTAATGCAAATAGAATCGTTCGACGTAAGTTAAAGTTCTTTTTGTATTTTTTAGGGTCTGTTTTTGCTAATACAGACGAAACAGCATTAATAACTTTTATAGTATGGTCTAGCTGCCAACCAACATTAGATTTTGAAATTAAAGTATTGTTTTTGTCTTTAAAAGGAATGTGTTTTTCTAACTGATTTAACAAGATGTTTAAAGTGTCTATTTGTTTATTCGCCATTATTTATTGAATTTAAACTCAAAAGATATTAATAAAATTCTTAACTTAGGCTATTGCGTTTAGATTCCCGACTTTACGGGAAAGACAATTTCAAAGGAAATCACAAGGTAAAAGCCTAGTGGATTCTTTAAGTTTTAAATTTTGTTTCACTTAAAAACTATTTTTATGCAACTTCCTTTTAGATCTGAAATTAGAAATTCCCCAAAGCAGCAAACTATCAAGATTTTCTTAAGTGATGAGTCTTTAGATACCAGAATAAAAAACCATTTAGAGCATTTTAATGAAATAGAACTCATTGAAATTAGAGAAAGTATGGGGCGAAATCGCGCTGATGAAAATATTACTATCTTTTTAAAAGATGATGCTGATATTAATAAAATGAAAGCGTCTATTGATTCTAGCTTGTGGTGGTATTTTGAAAAGGATTTGGTTGATGAATGATTATTAAAGACTTTCTAGTTCTGCTGGATATTGGTTCCACTCAGTTCCTTCTAAAAGTCTTCCGTTAGCTTTTTTGCTTCTTCTTACATTGTCAGCACCCCAAGTTCCCCATTGTTTAAAGAAGAAATGAACACTTTGTTCTAAGCATTGGTCTTTAATATTTATTGCCCAACTTGGTTTCATTGGTCTTGCTTTTGGTCCACTTTCGCCACCAACTATAGCCCAATGGATATTTGATAAGTCTAGCTTTCCTAAATCTTCTAATAGAGGTTCTAATGATAAGAAGCGAATTTCTGCATCTATATTGCGTAAAACATCAATTCTGTTTTTTGCTTCTTTGTTCTCAACAGAAACACCTAACCAAACATTTTTCGGAACTTTTCTGTTTTTGAAATAGTCTGCTAAAATATTTTCACGTTTAGTAAGAATTTGATATTGATGTCTTGGTGTTTTTTCCATTACTTCAAAAATTCGATCTAAATAGTCATAAGGCATTTTTTCATGAAATAGATCACTCATTGAATTTACAAAAAAGCGAGTTGGCTTTTTTATATTTAAAGGTTGTACTAAACGTTCAGGCATTAATGTAAATTCAAATCCATTTTCATAGCCAGCAGTTCCCATTGCTTTTAAACGAAAAGACATAGTTTCTGCATAACAATGTTTACATCCAGAAGATACTTTGTTACAACCTGTAGTTGGATTCCATGTTGCTTCTGTCCATTCTATTTTAGTTTTTTTCATTTTAAAAAAATATTTCCCTCTAATTTATGAATATTTGATGTAACTAACTTTATATCTTTTTTTATTAATCCAGATTTTTTTAATTCTTTAAGCAATTCATTAGCGTGTTTGGGTAGGCAGCCATAATTGAAAGCGTAAATGTAAACTTCTTTTAAAGTTTTAATTTTATTATTTTGAATTAAATTTTTTAATTCTTTTTCAAAATATTGTAGTTTTTTAGCTCTAGTGTCAGAATTGAATAAATCAAAAGTATCACCTTCTAGTATAGCTTCATCTATATTGAAATTAGCTTCGCCAGCATTCCCGTCTTGTTTCCATGCAAGTTTTAAAAATTTTTCAATTCCAAGTAAATTATGAGTGCCAAAAATAAGACCATAAACATTGCTTGAATTTTCTTTTTGTAAAGAAAATGGTGCTAGATATAATTCTTTGTTTTTTGGTATCATATTTTTGAAATAATCAAAAACAACTCTATGACATTGATAAGGTTTGGTTAAGTCAAAATCTTTTTTACTAATTTTAATATATTTTTTAAATTCTTCGAGTTCAGAGAATCTTTTTACAAAATGGGAAGATATAAAAAATAAAAAATCAGTTCTTTTTAAGTCAGATAGTTGATTGAATATTTCCTTAGTTACAAATTTAACTCCATACTGATCTATAAACATAAATCGTGGTAAACCACTTCTGTTGTTTTCAATCATGCTTGGATAAATGCTATTAAATAGCTCAGTAAAATCTTTTTGTTTAAAATCAACATTAAAAGCGTAATCATCTAAATTTAAATGGTTTTTTAATTTCTCTATTTTTTTTGGATTGTAATCATTAAATAATACTTTAAAATTAAATCCATCATCTTTAATAACTTGATTATATTCTAAAAGTTCTTTTAAAATTATTAAAGGGCTTCCGGGGTTTCCTTGATTATCATATCCTTCTCCTGCAAAAAAATCATATATAAATATGTCTTTCCACCATTTTTTATTTGATTTTAGAAATACAGGAAGCCATTCTTTTAAATATTCCTGTAAAATAATTAGTTTTATTTGAGTTGCATTATCAAATTTTTCTGCATGTATATCTGCCATTGAATATTTATTTTATATAATATTGACTCTTACTTATTGAATGAAAAATAGTTTAAATATAAGAATAATTATACAAATAAAGAGCGTTTTTTCGCGATAGCGATTGCAGCGGCATCCTTTTTAAAAGTAAAAGTGTAATAAACTGTGTTTAGAACTATAGATTAATTGATTGCCACTTCGTAGCTCCTCACAATGACGTTTTAAAAAGATATAGCGGAAAGCGCGGTTTGTTTTAGCTTTTTCTGCTAAAACAAAATTGCCCAAATAAAAAATCCCAAACATGACTGCTTGGGATTTAATTTATAATGTAGTTTCTATTTATGAGATTCCTGCTTTCGCAGGAATTTATTAGTATCTGTAATGTTCTGGCTTATATGGGCCATCAACAGTAACACCAATATAACTTGCTTGATCTTCGCGAAGCTCGGTAAGCTCTACTCCAATTTTTGCTAAGTGTAATTTTGCTACTTTTTCGTCTAATGCTTTTGGTAACATGTAAACGTTGTTTTCGTAAGCATCAGCATTTGTCCAAAGTTCAATTTGAGCTAAGGTTTGGTTTGTAAATGAGTTAGACATTACAAAACTTGGGTGTCCTGTTGCACAACCTAAGTTTACTAAACGACCTTCGGCAAGAATGATTATATCTTTTCCGTTAATTGTATATTTATCTACTTGAGGTTTAATAGTGTTTTTGGTATGACCGTGGTTTTCGTTTAACCAAGCCATATCAATTTCGTTATCGAAATGCCCAATGTTACAAACAATAGCTTTGTCTTTTAAAGCTTCGAAGTGACGACTTTGAACAATATCTTTATTTCCTGTTGTTGTAATTACAATATCGGTATTACCAATAACTGTTTCTAGTTTTTTAACTTCAAAACCATCCATAGCCGCTTGAAGCGCACAAATTGGGTCGATTTCTGTAACGGTTACAATACTTCCAGCACCTTTAAAAGAAGCGGCAGTACCTTTACCAACATCGCCATAACCACAAACAGTTACACGTTTTCCAGCTAACATAATATCGGTAGCACGACGAATCGCATCTACTGCAGATTCTTTACAACCGTATTTGTTATCGAATTTAGATTTTGTTACTGAATCGTTTACGTTAATAGCAGGCATAGTTAATGTTCCGTTTTTTACACGCTCGTAAAGTCTGTGAACACCTGTTGTTGTTTCTTCAGATAAACCATTGATTCCAGCAGATAATTCTGGGTATTTATCTAAAACCATATTAGTTAAATCGCCACCATCATCAAGAATCATGTTAAGAGGCTTTCTGTCTTCACCAAAAAATAAGGTTTGCTCAATACACCAATCAAATTCTTCTTCGGTCATGTCTTTCCAAGCATAAACCGCAGTTCCTGCAGCAGCAATGGCAGCAGCAGCTTGATCTTGAGTAGAAAATATGTTACAAGAACTCCAAGTAACTTCAGCTCCTAAAGCTTGCAGAGTTTCAATTAACACAGCTGTTTGAATAGTCATGTGCAAACATCCGGCAATTCTAGCGCCTTTTAAAGGTTGAGATGCTCCGTACTCTTCACGAAGACTCATAAGTCCTGGCATTTCAGCTTCGGCTAATTCTATTTCTTTTCTTCCCCAATCGGCAAGCGATATGTCTTTTACTTTATTAGCAACGAAAGGAATTGTTTTTGTGCTCATATTAATTTTTCTTTTTCAATTTTATAAAATGAAAACATCTTTGCATTCGTATTTAAAATAGTTAAATTCGCTTATCAAAAATGTTTACAATGCCATTGGCGGTGCAAAGATAACTAATAACATTTAGAATATTAAATGCCACTTTATAAAACCATTACACCAAATTCACAAACTGTTGTTAAAATCTGGAAGATAGATGAGTCTTTCGATGATTTAATGCAGCCTATTTCATTAAATCCGAAAAGTTTAGAGCGTGTTTTAGGTATGAAAAGTGAATTGCATCAACGCGGATTTTTAAGTGTGCGTCATTTATTAAGAGCTTTTGGATATACTGATGCCGATTTGTTTTATGATGAAAATGGCAAACCTCATTTAAAAGATGGAAAGCAAATTTCTATTACGCATTCGTTTAATTTTTCGGCAGTTATTATTAGCGATTTAATTGTTGGTATTGATGTTGAAAAACAACGTGATAAAATAAATGTTATCGCTCATAAATTTATTGATTATGAGTTTGATTATTTAAATGAAAACGATACCGATTATATAAAAAAGTTAACTGCCATTTGGTGTGTTAAAGAATCGTTGTACAAGTTGTTTGCTACACCAGGATTAAGTTTTAAAAAGCATTGTTTGGTTATTCCGTTTGAATTGATTGATGAACAAACAAATGCTTGGATTGACTATGAAGATGAAAAGCACCGTTATGATATTCAGTTTATAGAGTTTGAAGGCTTTACCTGTGCTTACGCAATTGCTTAAATGAAAGCGGTTTATGAAAATATAAACGAATCGATTTTAAATGGCGAAAAACTACTCGCTGTTTTAATTGATCCTGATAAGTTTTCTGTTGAAACTACCAGTCGATTTATTGAAAAAGTAAATGCATCTATAGCCACTCACATTTTTGTTGGAGGTAGTACTGTAGATGATGATGCGACTGAAATATTAGTAGCCGAAATTAAAAAGCACAGCAACTTACCAATTGTTTTATTCCCTGGAGATGTTACGCAAATTACTAACGAAGCAGATGCTATTTTGTTTTTAAGTTTGATTTCTGGTAGAAACCCCGAGTATTTAATTGGGAAACATGTAGAAGCAGTTTCTAAATTGAAAGAAACGAGTTTAGAAGTCATTCCAACAGGTTATATTTTAATTGAAAGCGGAAAGGAAACAGCTGTAGAGCGTGTTACAGGAACGAAGCCCATGTTAAGCGATAATATCCAAGATATTGTTGATACAGCAAAAGCTGGTGAGCTTTTAGGTATGAAACTCGTGTATTTAGAAGCGGGTAGTGGAGCCAAAGTGCCAGTAGAGACAAATATTATTACTCGTGTAAAAGAAAATCTAAAAATTCCGCTTATTGTTGGTGGCGGTATTCGTTGTAAACAACAATTAGAAGATGCCTATAAAGCAGGAGCCAATTTGGTAGTTATTGGAACTGCTTTTGAAGACGATGAATTGTTTTTTAATTCTATAAAATCGTCTAATTTTTAATTTCTAAACGGGTTGAGAATTCTGGATCTATTTCTAAAGTATTTATACCTGTTTTAGTAAAATCTGGTTGTTTATCAAAGTAGATTTTAGGATCTTTTTTAAAAGGTTCAATTTCAAAAATAAGAGGTGTGTCTTTTTCTAATTTAATATCTGTTAGATTGATAGACCAAGTGGTGTCATTATTAAAATTATCTGCAACCAAACTTTTACCAGAATAACATGTTATTTTATCGCCAGAATAATTGATTCTTAAAAACACATTTTTATATGCGTCTACTTGATCTTTGTTTAAAGTAAGTTGATAGCGATAAGGTGTAAAACTAAAATCTTGAAATTGTATTGGTTTTTCTGTTATTACAGGTTTTGTTTTATTGCTAACAGTATCCCAAGGCGCAGGAATTTTGTATTGTTCTGTGTTTAGCCAGCTTATATCTGTTGGAATACATATTTTGTTTGCGTTATAGAATTCAACTTCTAAAACACCAACAAAGGCTTTTTTATTTTTTATATAAGGAAAATCTAATAGGATGTCATTCTCTCCTTTTTTTAAATAGCCTGTAAAGTCTAATTCGTTAGTTTTTTCAATAGCTATGTTTTGGTTTAGCCATTTGCCATTGATACGAATTATACATGTTTCTTCTGTTAGAAAATGAAAAGTAGCTTTTTTAATATCGGCAGTATTTTCAAGTTTAAATGCTTTAAAAAACTGTTTGTGATACATCTCATTTTTGTCTTTGTAATGTTCTGGTGAAATTTGAAGCCACTTTGCTTCATTAATTAAAGCGGTTTTTTCAAGCTTAAAGTTGATGTGCTCTTTCTTGTTTTTTATGGTGTAGTATTTAAAGCCGTTTTTGGTTTTTCCTGATAATTTTAAGGTGCTATTTAATGCAATAATTTCATCGGTTTCATGAGTTGAAAATACTTTTATGTTTTCATTTTCATCCATTGTTAAATTGGCTGTAGAGAGAAAAGCATAGGTTTTGTTTTTGCTTTTAAAATACCAAAAGGTATCCATTTGCTTTTCTGATAATACAAAAATTCGCTTCACTGAACCATCACTGTTTTTAATAATAATAGGATTGTTTAGACCTGTTTTAATAGACTTTAAGAAAAAAATAGCATTCGTTTTTTCTTGTTTTCTGCCATTAATAGTAATTGTTTCAATGTTTTTTGAATCAAATAAAAACTCGGTGTTTATGTTTTTTGTTTCTTTAAAATACCAATCTTCAGTTTTCTTGTTTTTAATATTACAAATGGGTTGTGTTGTACTATACTTTAGAATATTATGACCCATTTTAAGATTTACAGGCCATATAAAAACAGTGCTGTCTTCTATCTTTATTGGTGAAGATGGTATTTTAATATCTCCTTCTTTTAATTTAATATGAAACTGAATATCTTCCTTAGTAGACTTTTTATACCCTCTATAATAATTTGAAACAAATAAATATCCGCTATTATCTTTTACTCTTAATGCGTATTGTAAATTATCTGGATTGTTATTATCTAAAGGAATAATAGGCGTTATGGGAGCAAGTTGCTCTCCAAACTCCGATAAGAAATAATGTAAAGGTTTTAATTTATGATATGCTGATGCTATTTCACCAGTTTCTCTTATGGCTGCTTGAAAATCATAAGATATAATAGGGTATTCATTCCAATAGCCAGATTCATACCTTTCTTCATGTAATGTGGTATGTTTTCCAACAGGATTTAACCCGCCTGTAAATACATAATATCCAGGTAAATTACTTCCAGAAGCCACGTTAGATGTTGCAATAGTAACACCATCAATAGGATTTAAAATAGGTCTTCTGTGTTCTGAAATTTGATTGCCAATTCCTAATTCGCACGTAAAATAAGGATATAACGAGTAGTTTGGTTTGTATTTAGCAGTACTAGCTTCGTTACCTATACTTTGATCGTTTATAGGTTTGTTAAACACATAGCTGGCATTAGATTTTATTTTTTTAATATCGGTATTCCAAGGTGCAGCAGGATAACCACCCCAAAGCGGAATCACTTCATTTTCTGGTGTAGAGGTGTTTCTCCAGCCAGTAATAGTGTACATAGGCACATCCATACAATACTTTAAAGCCATGTTTTTTAAAGTCATAATATGTTTTTCGCCACCTTTTCCTCTCCAATATTCGTTTTCTAATTGAATTCCAATAATAGGCCCATTATCTTTGTAATAAAGTCCTTTTAATTGCTCAGAGATTTCACGATACCATTGGTCAACATGTTCAAGGTATTTAGCATCGTTGGTTCGTGGTTTAAAGGCTTTTTGATTTACAATCCAATCTGGTAATCCGCCATTTCTAACTTCGCCATGACACCAAGGCCCAATACGTGGATATGCCCAAACATCATGTTTTTTACAAAGCTCTATAAAGTGTTTTAAGTTTTTACTGCCGTTCCAATTAAAAACACTTTTTTCCTCTTCATGATAAATCCAAAAAACATAAGTAGAAATAATGGTAATACCATTGGCTTTCATTTTTAGAATTAATTCTTCCCATTTATCAGGATTACATCTTGAAAAATGAATTTCTCCCATAACAGGAATCATAGGTTTTCCTGCTAATGATAAGAACTTGTTGTTAATAGTAATTTCTTTTCCAGCAAGTCCTGGGTTACCCATTTTTAAACTATTCTCAATAATTTTAGGGGGTTCAATTTGTGCATCAATAGTAATGGTTTGACTATTTACAGACACTGTTGATAATAATAAAAGGAGAATATAATGAAAGCGAAATTTCATATAATTAAAAATCTTTAAGTGATGCTCTTTATGGGTTTTCAGTGACATAAGAATTCCATACTTCGCGTTCTTTCTTTTCAAATAACTCATTAATAATGTCTAATGAAATCGTGTCATTAGGTTTAAAATCATTTGAATTCATATAGTTTATAATGCTTTTGTATAATTGTTTTGCTACAAGTTGGTTGTCATTAATTTCATCTAAATTAATACTGCAAACCATTAGTTTTCCTTCACCTACATGTGCTTCAAATAGCATTGCTAATCGTCTGTTTAAAAACCAAGTATCAATTGGTTGAACGATAGGTCTAAAATTAGCAGGAAAATTTTCAAGATTCATGATTTGCTGTCTGTTTGCAATTTCCCACCATTGTAAATCGCCATAATAATCTGTTGGAAAATCATTAAACACTGGGTGTTTGTCTTTTAATAAAATACCAGTTGTATGTGGTGGTCTCATTTTAAACCAAGAGGTATTCCAAAAAACAGGTGTTTGGTATTGTATAATATCTTTTCCGTTTTCTATTTTACCTGCGGCTAACAATAATACGTTACCGCCCTGTTTTAAAATTTGAGTTGCTTTTGTGTCTAAACTTTTGGTGATGTAGATATTGTTAGTATCAACTTTCGCCTCAGTTTTTGGATATACCCAAACATGCCATTGATTTGTGTAGTTTCCAACATGGACTTTTAAAGTTAATTTTGAAGCCTTTGTTACAAAATTTAATGGGACATTAATGTTACCAAGTTCATTGCATTTTCCAAAAGGAATTGCTTCTGGATTTAAATTTCCAGATTGAAGGATTGTATTTGTTTCATCAAGTAATTCCCATTTTGCGTTTGAATCTTTTAAGACTTCACCACTAAAATTGGCGACTTCAACTTGAGTAGTTAAAGTTTCATTATTATAAAAGGTGTATTTAGGAAGTCTTATAAGTGGTACAACATCATTACAAAACGATTTAAATTCTTTAGCAGAAATATATCCTTTTTCATCCCAAAAAGCATCTAAAACACCAACTAAAGCGGTGCCTTGTCCAGAAAAATCGTTTAAACTTAACAACTGAAAGCCTGCTAAATTAGGCGTTCTTAAAGTCGCTTCTATTTCTTGTTTGTAGCAAGATGCTTGTAGTTTTCCAGATGCCATTAAAAAATCATGTGCTTGATCTGCCATATGATGATCTTTTAAATCTTCTTGAAAGAGCTCGAAATTCTTAGCTTTTAGCGGGCCAGTATATTTTTTAATTTCATCAAAATTAGGATACACACACCATTGTCCCATTTCAAAAGTAACATAAGGTCTGTTTTGGTTTTCAGTTTTGTCTCTATAATCAAATGTGTTTTGTGGTTGTTCGTTTTTCCAGTTTAAACCACGAGGCGGAGAGCGTACAATAAAATCGCTATTTTCTATAATAGACCAACTTCTACCTGTGGAAGCTCCTGTAAATACACGTTGCGGATCGTAGGTTCTAAAATGACTTACCCAATTTTCTAAATAAGGTACATAATTTCCTGAAGGTTCATTTCCATAAGCCATCATGCAAAACGAAGGATGATTGCCGTAGGTATCAATAATACGTTTTGTTTCTTCCATTAAATAGGTGTCAATGGGTTTTCCGTTTCCTAAGCTCACAGAATATTTTGCCCAACTCGGACCTTCAACTTGAAGGTAAATCCCCGCTTTATCTGCTGCTATAAAGGCAGCTTCTGGCGGACAATACGAATGAAAACGCATGTGGTTTAATCCGAATGATTTACATATTTCATAAATACGCGTCCATGAAGCTTCATCTGTTGGCGGATAACCTGTTAATGGAAATACGCTACATTCTGTAGTGCCTCTTAAAGATATTGGGGTGCCATTTATTTTAAAATGTTTCTCTTCTATAGTGAATGCTCGCATTCCGAAAATAGCTTCTTTTACATCTTGAATACCATCTTCATCTTCTATGGCGACTTCAATGTTATATAAGTTTGGATGAAACTCGCTCCAAGTTTTAAAATCATCACCCATTGGGATTTTAATTGAAAGCTCACTTGCTTCATTTTCAAAGTTGAATGACGAAGGATTTAAATTATGCTCATGGTTGAGGCCTTTTACTTTAATAGAAACTTGAATGTTTTTCTGTGCTTTTTTGTTCAGAATAATTTTAGCTTGAATATTTTTATCGCTAAGATTAGGTGTTATTTTAAGTTGATTGATTTTGTATTCATTGATTGGGTATAAAACCATATTTCCAACAATTCCGTTCCAATTACCTTGTGTATGGTCTGAAATACTATGCGAATTAATACCAACATCTAAATCTCTTATGGCGTTATCTACACGAATAGTTACTGTGTGCTTTCCTGGATTTATGTTTTGGCTAAAAGTATATTGGTGAGATGCCGACAAACTGTTTTGAGAGCCACCATAAACAGTGTCTATCCAAACTTGAGTTTGCCAATGTGGTCTTTCTAATTCTAAACCTATGGTTTTGTCTTTCCAGTTTTCTGGAATTATAATGTCTTTTTGATACCAAGCTGCACCAACATAATGTTTGTTGGGTGTTAACCAAAACGGAAATTTTAAGCTGTCTTTTTTTCTGTATTTACGCATTGCTGGATTAAAAAACCAGGTGCTATCGTATATGCTTCCTGTCCATTCGGTAGTTAATGTTGGATTGTCTCCAATGCCTTTATCTCTTAAAGAACTTGGTAGTTGAATGGTGTCTTTAAATTTAAGAGTTTGCCATTTTTCTTTTAAACCAACGTTTTCTTTGTCTAGTCTGTACGACCAATTTCCTTCTAAATCAATTTGTTTAGTAGGTGAAGCACATTGAAAAAGAGAAAAAATTATAAAAAAGGTTAGCAATGGTTTTATTGACATTGGTAAAAAATTGTTTAATTATGAATTTAGAATAGTAAATAAAATGAGCGTCTATTTTTCATTTAAAGCATTTATTTTAAGAATATTTTAAATGCATGAATACCAGTTTCATCTTTAATTTTTATAAAATAAAGACCTGTTATTTGGTTTTTTAAGTCTATGCTTTTAATATTTTTAGATGTTTCTGTAAATAGTAACTTTCCAATACTATCGTATACTTCAACAGAACCATTATTAATCCCACTTATATAAACTTTTCCTGAAGTAGGGTTAGGGTATAGTTTTATTTTTGAACTATTTATTTCTTTAGTATCAACAGATAAAGTTTCATTAGCTAAATAAATGTTTGGAGCTGCAGGAACTGGCATATCAGTACCTAAAAAGAAACCAGTATGGGCAGGTTGGTTATATGCTACATTTTGCCAAGCAATGCTAGTTCTGTAAACAGGGTCATGCATTAAGGTGAAGATACGTTCTGTTGGCATGTCTTTAGAAGACATTATTACAAGATATGTGTTGTTTGATGCACGCCAAATAATTTCTTCTCTCCAATCACCAATTATATCTGCAATTAAACAAGGATTTGATTTAGAACTATTGTTACTAGCTAATTCAAGTCCATCATAATTATAAGCTGTTAAAACTCGACTAGTTCCGCTACCATTCCATTCGGTAATTACTGTTCTATCTACTAGCTCTCTTGATAAATCGCCATCATACCAAGCAGCCATGTTGTATGAAGCTCCATTACCTGCTGTCGTTGGGTAAGTTGTTGAAATTACATTTCCGTTTACATCGTGTATTCCAGTGCCATCAGATGCCCAAGCTTCAGCTCCTGGATAGTTTGGGTCAATATCGGCTATTAAACATCTGCCAATATCAGCCTTTCCACTATTTTGATTTACTTGCCAAAATATTTCTCCTAGTTGGTTTCCTCTAAAATCGGTTTTTGGAATCACGTTAGTATGAAAAGCTCCAAAGTTTCCAAGAGGAGTATTTCTACTATATCCAGCTGATTCATGACAAGTAAAATATTCTAGACCGGGACTGTTTGGGTTAAAGTCGCCTAAATGACTAGCGTCTCCATGTTTGTAACCAGTAGAACTGAAAGCTGTTCCGTCATCATCAACAGTTAAGGAACCGTAAATTATTTCGTCTTTTCCGTCTTGATCAACGTCTCCAACAGTTACACTATGATTTCCTTGCTGCTCGTATTGGCTGCCTGCTGTATTAGAATCGAATACCCATTTGTTTTGTAAATTTGTGCCATCAAAGTCCCATGCCGCCAAAACCGTACGAGTATAGTACCCTCTGCAAAATACTACACTTGGGTGTACACCATCAAGATAAGCCACACATGCTAAAAAACGATCGACCCTATTTCCATAATTATCTCCCCAGCTAGAAACACTACCTCTTGCAGGAATATAATCTACGGTATCAATAAAAGCTCCTGTTTCACCAGAAAAAACACTTAAATATTCAGGGCCGCTTAAAACATAGCCATTACTGTTACGGTAGTCCGCATTTTCATTTCCTAAAATGGTTCCTTCACTGTCAGTACTTCCGTCTGCAGTTTTACAAACTAATTCGGCTTTTCCATCTCCGTTTAAATCGTACACCATAAATTGAGTGTAATGCGATCCAGATCTTATGTTTTTTCCTAAATTAATTGTCCATAAAACGGTTCCATCCATTTCTAATCCTTGCAAAATAGTATTTCCTGTATAACCACTATGAGCATTGTCTTTAGCGTTTGTTGGATACCATTTAAGTATAATTTCATATTGACCATCACCATCTAAATCACCAACAGATGCATCATTTGCATCATAGGTGTAAGTAACATTGTCTGGTGTTGTTCCTCCTGTTGGGGCAGAAATAGGTATTTTTTTGTAAATTTTATCCCAAGGTTCTACGGGTACTGAAAGCGATTGTTCTTCACCATCTATTACTGCGGCAACACTATATGAGCCTGGAAAAAATGCAGTATTATCAGCAAAGTTACTAGCGCCAGTAATTGGTGTTGAATTTAACTTTGTTGAGCCTCTGTAAACATTGTAGGAAGCATTTGTAAATTCTGTTCCTAAAATTCTCCAACTTACTAAAACGGTATTACTACTAATTCTAATAGGAAGTACACCTCGGTCTAAATCTTCCATTTGCCTTTGGGCTATAGTTGTTAAGGAAAACAAAACAAATACCGAAAAAAGCAGGTTTTTTTTGAAGAAGTTCCTCAAAATTGATTTTGTTTTATTAATATGTAATATTTTATTCATTTTAAATAGTTTAGCTTAGTTTTAGTTGTTATCAAATGTATATTTTACATTTAAAAACTCTATCCTGTTGTATCCTGCTTGTAAATTATTATAAAGCACTTTTTGTTAATTCTTAGTTTTAACTAAGTTTAATTAATGGCTTAAGTATATTTCTCTTTTCATCTAAGATACAGTATATTTAGCACTAATTTTTGAGCTTGTATAAATAAGCTTTTCCATTCTATATATTTTACAGTTAGAGAGATACAACTATGAATTCTTTTTTCGATTTTTTCTTTGGACAATATTCAACATATGAAACAATAGATATTGTGCTTGAAATAATAGCGGTAATCTTTGGTTTTTTATCTGTATGGTATTCAAAACAAAATAATATTTTAGTATTTCCAACTGGGATAATTAGCACAGTTATTTTTGTTTATTTATTACTTAAATGGGAGTTGTTAGGTGATATGATGATTAATGCTTACTATTTTATTATGAGCCTTTATGGTTGGTATATTTGGACAAGAAAAGTTGATGAAACCCATGTAACTCCAATTTCAAAAATGTCGTTTAACGAGAAAAAAATAAGTGTAGCTGTATTTTTAGCGACTTTGTTATTTGTTTATTTAGTTTACAATGTATTTGATAAATGGACAAGTTGGGTTGCTTATGTTGATACGTTTACTACCGCTGTGTTTTTTGTAGGTATGTGGCTAATGGCAAGGAGAAAATTAGAGAATTGGATATTTTGGATTGTAGGTGATTTAATTTCAGTTCCATTATATTTTCATAAAGGATTTACATTTACAAGTTTGCAATATTTAGTGTTTACAGTAATAGCTGTATTTGGTTATTTAGCATGGAAGAAAAGTATAAACAAGAACCTGCAAACTGCGTAAAAGTAGTTTTGTTTGGTCCCGAATCAACTGGAAAAACAACTTTGTCTAGGCAATTGGCTAGACATTATAATTCTATTTGGGTGCCAGAGTATGCGAGAGACTATCTTCAAGATAAATGGAATAATGAACGAAAAACATGCGAGGTTGATGATTTGTTACCCATTGCAGAAGGTCAAATAAAACTTGAAAATGAATTGGCTCAAAAAACAAATACAGTTTTAATTTGTGATACCGATTTATTGGAAACCAAAGTGTATTCTGAAGCTTATTATTCAGGGAGTTGTGATCCTATGCTTGAAAAGTATGCGTTAGAAAATACATACGATTTGTATTTTTTAACTTATATTGACACGCCTTGGGAAGCAGACGATTTACGTGACAAGTCAGAGTATAGAGAAAAAATGTTTAAAGCTTTTGAAGAAGCTTTGGTTGTAAATAAAAGACCTTATGTGTTATTAAAAGGAAATAAAAAAGAGCGTTTAGAATTAGCTATTAAGCATATTGATTTACTATTAAAAAAATAATTAATGTTTACTAAAAAAGATATTCAACAAATAGAAAATAAAGGGATAACACAAGAACAAGTTAATGCCCAAATAAGTCGTATTAAAAATGGTATGTCTTATTCTAACCTAATTGAAGCAGCTACTATTGGAAAAGGGATAGCGTCTTTTAATGAGGATGAAACAAAAGTTCTTATTGAACTGTATAATGCGAAACAAAATGCATTATCTATAGTGAAGTTTGTACCTGCTTCAGGTGCAGCAACACGTATGTTTAAATTTTTATTTCAGTTTTATAAAAACTTTGATGCTTCAAATGAAAGTATTGATGATTATGCTGAAAGACAAAAAGATACATTAATAAAAACCTTTATTTCTAATTTAGAAACATTTCCTTTTTATAACGAAGTAATTGCAAAAGTAAAAGCATCAAATTCTAATTTTGAAAGTTTATCAAAAAGTGAACAGTATTTTGAATTTGTAAAAACGATGTTGAATGTAGATGGTTTAAATTATAGTTTTTTACCAAAAGGTTTGTTGCCATTTCATAAATATGACAATCAAGTGGTAACTGCTTTTTACGAGCATTTGTTTGAATCTACTTTATATGCATCTTCTAATAAGAGTTCCAATTTACATTTTACGGTATCAGAGCAACATCATGATTATTTTAATTCGGAATTAAATAAAATTAAGACTGATTTAGGGCAAAAAACAAATACCGCTTTTAATGTGTCATATTCTTATCAAAATCAAGCGACAGAAACTGTAGCATTAAAAAATGATGGAGAAGTTTTTAGAAATGAAGATGGTTCTATTTTATTTAGACCAGCTGGTCATGGCGCGTTATTAGAGAATTTAAATAAGTTGAATAACGATATTGTTTTCATAAAAAACATAGATAATATTGTTGTTGTTAAAACTAATATTGAAGTTTCAGAATACAAAAAATTACTTGCAGGTGTTCTTGTTGAAATTCAAGAAGAGGCTTTTAAGTTTTTAAATCAACTAGATAGTGATTTGGTTTCTGAAAATGACATGCTAAAAATAGCTATGTTTTTAACTAATAAATTAAATGTTTCAATTGATACAGAGTTTGATGATTTCGCTTCCGAAGCAAAAATAAATTATTTAAAAGATAAATTAAACAGGCCTATTCGTGTTTGTGGAATGGTTAAAAATGAAGGAGAACCTGGTGGTGGTCCGTTTTGGGTAAAAGACGAAAACGGTAACATTTCATTACAAATCGTTGAGTTTGCTCAAATAGATATTGATAATAATGAACAAGCAGATATTGTTAAAAATGCGACGCACTTTAATCCAACAGATTTAGTTTGTGGTGTTAAAAATTATAAAGGAGAAAAGTTTAATCTTTTAGATTTTGTAGATCATGAAGCTGCTTTTATAACCATGAAAACGCAAAACGGTATTGATATTAAAGCATTAGAGCTTCCTGGACTATGGAATGGAAGTATGGCGTATTGGAATTCTATATTTGTAGAGGTGCCTTTAGAAACTTTTAACCCTGTAAAAACAGTAAACGATCTACTTAAAGATCCGCATCAAGCGTAAACATGTTTAATACCGAAGTCTTATTAAAAGAGTTAACCTTTAAAGCTATTAGAAGTTCTGGAGCAGGAGGTCAGCACGTTAATAAAGTCGCTTCAAAAGTAGAATTGGTTTTTAATTTAAAGGAGTCTTCAGTTTTTAATGAAGAACAAAAACAGCGTCTTTTTAATAAGCTTCAAAATAGATTAACAAAAGAAGGTGTTTTAATTTTACAATGCGGAGAAAGTAGAAGTCAGCATAAAAATAAAGAGCTAGTAATTAAACGGTTTTTTAACTTAATAAGAATTGGATTAATAATCCCTAAAAAACGTGTGCTTACAAAAATCCCTAAATCAGTCATTAAAAAACGATTGAAAAATAAACGTAATCTATCTGAAAAAAAAGCAAATAGAAGGAAACCTAATTTAGATTAAAAAAACTGATAAATAATAATTGATTATCAATTATTCGTTAGTACATTTGCACCGTTCTCAAAAAAGGGGTGCCTATTATCGGCTGAGATCATACCCATTGAACCTAGAACAGGTAATGCTGTTTAGGAAATCGAGTTCTAATTTATACCATATTTGGTGTAGGCTTGAATTCATGGAAACGAAGCATGTGCTTCAAAAATTAACTTATTAATAACTAAGAATAATTACCTCTTTTTATTCGATTATAATTCATAATCGTATGAAAAATTTATTCAAAAATTTGTCATTCCTGCGTAGGCAGGAATCTCACACAAAGAAAGCATTAACATTATTATCTTTCTTAATTGTTTTAAGTGCAAATGCACAACAAAATCAAGTACAACAAGATTCAACTAAAACAGAAAAACTAGATGAGGTTTTAGTAAATGCAGTGCGTGTAAACGCAGATTCTCCAATTACGCATTCTAATGTGACAAAAGAACAATTAGAAAAGCGCAATTTAGGACAGGATATTCCTATTTTACTTAACTATTTACCATCTGTCGTTACAACTAGTGATGCCGGAGCAGGAGTTGGGTATACTGGTATTCGTGTACGTGGTACAGATGCTACACGTGTTAATGTAACAATTAACGGAATTCCTTATAACGACCCAGAAAGCCAAGGTACATTTTGGGTTAATTTAGGTGATTTTGCATCATCAACTGAAAGTTTACAATTACAACGTGGTGTAGGAACATCAACGAATGGTTCTGGTGCTTTCGGTGCGAGTTTAAATTTGCTTACAGATGCGTTTTCTAAAGAAGCTACTGGCGAAATTTCTAATAGTTTTGGTAGCTATAATACACGTAAGCATACTGTTAAATTAAGTACAGGTTTATTAAATGACCATTTTGAAATTTCAGGGCGTTTTTCAAAAATAGATTCGGATGGTTATGTAGACAGGGCGTTTACAGATTTAAAATCATATTTTCTTCAAGGAGTTTATAAAGATGATAATACTTTAATTAAAGCTTTATCGTTTGGTGGTCAGGAATATACATATCAATCTTGGTATGGTTTAACTGCCGATGAATTAAAAGAAGATCGTCGTCAAAACCCATATACTTATGAAAATGAAACTGATAATTATTGGCAAGATCATTACCAATTACATTGGAATGAGCGTTTAGATAATAATTGGTCTACTAACTTAGGTTTAAACTATACAAAAGGAAAAGGGTATTTTGAACAGTACAAACCGGAAGAAACAGCTTCAGATTTTAATAATTTAATTGAAGATGATTCAGATGTTATAGTTCGCAGATGGTTAGATAATGATTTTTATGTAATTAATGCCAATGTAACTTATAAGAAAAATGCTTTTGAAATTATTACAGGACTTTCATATAACACTTATTCAGGTGATCATTTTGGTGAGGTTATTTGGGGAAGTAATTTAACTCCTAACACTAATATTAGAGATAGGTATTATGAAGGCGATGCTACTAAAAACGATTTCAGTGTTTTTTCTAAAGCAACTTTTAAATTAGTTGATAATTTAACAGGGTTTATTGATTTACAAGGACGTTTTGTACGTTATAAAACCAATGGGTTGAATTCTGATAGAGTTTCTTTTATTACAGATGCTAAGTTTAATTTCTTCAATCCTAAAGTAGGATTAACCTATAAGGATTCTGAGACTAGTAGCTTTTATGCATCGTATGCAAGAGCAAATAGAGAACCAAACCGTGACGATTTTGAAGCTGGTGTAACCGAAAATGAAACTCTAAATGATATTGAATTAGGGTGGCGTTATAACACGAGTAAAGCTCATATAAGTACAAACTTGTATTATATGTTTTATAAAAATCAATTAGTATTAACCGGAGAACTTGATGATGTTGGAAGCCCAATAAGAGCAACTAGTGGTAAGAGTTATAGGTTAGGATTAGAAGTAGATGCTAATATTCAATATTGTAAATCTTTCAGTACTTCAACAAATATTGCAGTAAGTAGTAATAAGAATAAAGATTTTACATCATCAATTGATGGTAGTTTGGTTAATTTAGGAAATACTAACATTTCTTTTTCACCAGATTTAGTAATAGGAAATGCACTTAACTTTTTTCCTGTGGAAAACTTACAATTATCTTTTTTAAGTAAATTCGTTGGAAAACAATTTATGGGAAATGTAGATTCTGACGCATCAAAATTAAATGATTATTTTGTGAATGATTTTAATGTAGTTTACGAAATAAAACCAAAATCAATATTTAAATCAATATTATTATCTGGTATAGTTAATAATGTATTTGGTAAAGAGTATGTTTCTAACGGATATTATTATACTTATGATGATACTTGGTCTAATGCAGGAGTAACTACAACTATTGAAGGTACAGGCTACTACCCACAAGCAACAACAAACTTTTTAGTAGGAGCTACTTTTAAGTTTTAAATGTTTGTAAAAGAAAATAGGTTTGAAGATCATTTTGGGATAGTTGAAACAACTATCCCAAAATCTTCAGATACAACTATAAAGACTGCATTTAAAAATTTTCTAAAACAGCCTGAATCTTATAAAAAAGAATTTCTTCAAACATATTATAATTGTGGTTTTGATGGTTATTCTTTTTTAGGACAAAAAGATAGTATCAATCAATATGATACCGATTTGTTACATTCCTTTGTGCTTTCAGAATTTTCTAAACAAGTGCTTTTTCCAAAAGAGTTTCATGCTTTTTTACAGAATGATTGGAAGGCGCTAGTTTCAAAAATAAAAACCATAGAGCTGCATGTTATTGAGCAACTAAAAATTGAAGGCTTAAAAGCATTTTACGAAGATTCTATAGGGCATATGGTATCTTGTAATTATTACCCTAAAGTAGATTTAGAGGTTGCTACGTCTTTAAGGTTATCTAAACATAAAGACGTGTCATTATTTACCGTTTTTGTTTTTGGTTCAGCTGATGGATTTTCATATCAAAACTTTAGTAATAAAAAAGAAACGCTACATGCAAGTCAAAACATTGTTGTCTTTCCTGGGTATTTATTAGAGTTTTTAACCAAAGGAAAATACAAAGCATTAGAGCATCAAGTAGATTTTACAGCAGTTAATAAGGAACGTTTTTCGTTTGCTTTTTTCTCTTTACCTAAGCCATTTCAGGATATAGAGTTTAATGATTTACAGTTTACAAGCGAATCTTATTTTAAAAATTACTTAGCACTATTTTAATGGATTTTTATTTAGAACTTATAGCTGTAATACTAGGTTTAGCTTATTTGTTTTTTTTAATTAAAGAACATATTATTTGTTGGCTATTTGGCGTATTAGGATCGCTAATTAGTATTTTTTTGTTTTATAGAACGGGCTTATATGCCGAATCTATTTTATACATCTATTATGTTATTATTGGTGTTTATGGTTTTGTTTATTGGAAAAAAGCCATTCAAGAAAACAACGAATTTAAAGTAACAGATTTTTCAATAAGCACCTATTTGTATTTAATTATTTTAGGAGAAGTATTGGCTATTATTTTAGGCTATTGTTTTGATAATTATACCGATGCTAAAATGCCTTATTTAGATGCACAAACAACTGTTTTTAGTTTTATAGCTAGTTATTTAGAAGCTAAAAAAAAGCTTGGAGCTTGGAAATTTTGGATTGTTATAAATTTTGTAACCATTGCCTTGTATTTTAATAGAGACTTAAGTCTTTATACAGGTTTAACAGTTATTTATACCGTATTTTCATTTGTAGGTTATAAGAAGTGGAAAAAGAAAATGGCTAATCAAACAGAAGGATGATTCGCTTTTTTAATTGTTAAAAACTCTAATAATACTGCCAGCAACTTCAACACGATAGGGTTTTAAAGTATAGCCTCCAGTAGTGCCTTCTCTCATTGACCCTGTTAAAATATCGTAACTATTGCCATCATCACAACCACAAGTAGCAATAACTCCCTCAACATTTAATTTAGAACATGAGCTAGGAACATGGTTAGGGTCTGTTAATTCAAAGGCTGAATATTGATTTCCGCCAATATAATAAAGGACAATACCTTTTAAACCATACGAATTTAGAATTACATGATTGCCTGAAAATTGAAGCTGACTATATTCTGGTAAATTAATATTTACTAAGTTACCAGTATTAAAATTAATATTAGGAATATAAGGATTTGGTTTAATATCATCATTCTTGCTACAAGCAACTAAAACGAAAAGGCTAAACGTAAGTAAAATAGATTTCATAAGACTTAAAAATATGATTTGCAATTTACAACAAAAAGTAAACTGAGTTGTTTTTTTTGTATATTTGTTATTCAATCTCGTTTATACGGGATTTTTTTTATGCTGGACTCGTTCAGCATTTTATTATTAAATAAACGATGAAGTTATGAGTAAAGTATCATACTATACACCAGAAGGATTAAAAAAATTAAGAGAAGAGCTTAAGCAGCTAAAAGATATAGAACGTGTAAAGGCTTCAAGAGCTATTGCAGAAGCAAGAGATAAAGGTGATTTAAGTGAAAATGCCGAATATGATGCAGCCAAAGAAGCACAAGGAATGTTAGAAATGCGTATTTCTAAACTTGAAGATGCTTTAGCAGGTGCCCGTGTTATTGATGAATCTCAAATGGATACGTCTAAAATATTAGTATTATCTAAGGTGAAAATAAAAAACCAAACCAATGGTATGGAAATGAACTATACGTTGGTTGCTGATGGTGAGGCGGATTTGGCAACAGGAAAAATTTCTGTAAACTCTCCTATTGGTAAAGGCTTGTTAGGAAAATCTGTTGGAGATGTTGCCGAAATTCAAGTGCCAAATGGAGTAATGAAATTTGATATTGTTGAAATTTCTAGATAATGATCATTCCTGTGTAGGCAGGATCTATTTAAATATCATAAAATTCTAATTAAGATTCCTAATTAATATTATTAGGAATCTTTTATATTTACAGCTATTCTAACCCTCAACTTAATTATGGCTTCAATTTTTACAAAAATAGTTAATGGCGAAATTCCTTGTTATAAAATTGCCGAAACTGATGATTTTTTAGCATTCTTAGATGTTAACCCAAATAGTAAAGGACATACACTTTGTATTCCTAAAAAGGAAGTTGATAAAATTTTCGATCTAGATGAAACTACTTATAATGGACTTATGAGTTTTTCTAGAAAGGTTGCCATTGCTATTGAAAAAGCAATTCCTTGTGATAGAGTTGGAGTTACTGTAATTGGTTTAGAAGTACCACATGCGCACGTACATTTAATTCCGTTACATACTATGGAGGATGCTCGTTTTATTAAAAAAGAAACGTTGACTGTAGAAGAATTTAAAGCTACAGCTGAAGCAATAAATGCGCAATTATAAGTTTGTGTAAAGTATTATAGCTATAGTTGTTAAAATAATTACTGTAACTATAATGCTAATAATAACATTTTCTTTAAAAAGGTAGATGCTTTTTTAGGAATGAATGCTTTTTTTTGATATGCAACTACACGTTCAATATCATCAGTCCATTGTACAGGATAAATACTAGTATTACAAGTTCTACAGTCAATTTCATGTTTAACTTCGGTAGTAATCGATTTCTTAAATTTAGTTTCAATAAATCGCTGTTTAAAGCTTAATATCAAGCCTTCTTTACTATAGCATTCGGGGCAATTGTTTTTTAAATGAACTTCTTTTATAAGTATAAGCTTATCTTGCATGATCTATAGCGCGTTTTAAGGCAATTTGTATGGTGGTACCTTTTCCTATTTCAGATTGTAAAACTTTTATTTTACCATCATGAAAATCTTCAATAATACGTTTTGTAAGCGATAATCCTAAGCCCCAACCTCGTTTTTTTGTGGTATAACCCGTGTCAAATATTCTATTAAAATCTTTTTTAAGAATACCTTTTCCTGTATCGCTAACACTTACTTTTATATTGTTTTCTAGTTGCGAAATTTCTACGGTAAGTTTGCCACGACCTTTCATAGCATCAATAGCATTTTTTACTAAGTTTTCAATGGTCCAACTATATAGTTGCTTATTAAGGTTTACAATAATATCACCTTCGGGTATTATAATTTTAAAATCTACTAGCTTAGAAGATCTCGATTTTAAATAATCATAGGAGTTTATAGTTTCTTCAATAATATTTAATGGTTCTAAAACAGGAATGGAGCCAATTTTACTAAAACGTTCCGTAATAGTTTGTAGCCTGTCTATATCTTTTTCCATTTCAATAATATAATCTGGATCTACATTTTCTGTTTTTAAAATTTCTGTCCATCCAATTAAAGAAGATAAAGGAGTGCCAATTTGATGCGCTGTTTCTTTTGCCATACCAGACCAAAGTTTATTTTGGATGGCATTTTTATTGCTACTGTAAAAAAAGAAGATAACGGCACCAAATAAAAATACAATAAGAAGTAGTGCTAATGGATAATATTTTAGCTTGTTTAAAAGCGGTGAGTTTCCATAGTACATTGTACTAATAAGTTTGCCATCAAATTTAACTTCAATAGGGTTGTTCTCTTTTTCAAATTTTAAAATTAATTTTTTAATATATAAAGAGTCTTTTGTTTTTTTAGTGTCAATATTATTAAAATCAATGCTTCCATCTACATTAACCATAATCATAGGGGTCGTTTTATTACTCGTAATTACCTTTAAAGGTAAATTACCCATGTTGCTGTTAAGGTTATCAGTTTTTAGTAAATCACTTTGAGCGAACGACCAATTTTCCATTTTAATACGCTCTTCATCTTTAAAATGTTGAAAAAACTCATAAGTTTTCCACAAAATTAGCGTCACAATAATAAAAGATGCTATTATTATTATCCATCGAAATACATTGCTGTTTTTGGTCAAAATCATGGCAGAATTAATTAATTATGTAATATAATGTAAATCTGTTAATATTATTGTTCAAGTTGTTAGTAAATCAGTTTTTAGTTGAAGAACATAATAGTTACATTTGTTCAAAATAAAAAAGTTTAATAACCTTATTAGGTGTAAAAACCTTGTGTGTTAGTTAAATAGACGGTTTTATTTGGTTCAGGTTTACTAATTTTATTTTTTTTACTTGTAGTTTTTGTTCAGTTTAAATACAAACTGAATAATATTATTAAGTTGAAAAAAGTTAATTTTAAAATAGTATTAATAGATATAAATAGGAATAAATGGAAGTTCAAGGAAGAATTAAAATGGTAGGAGAAACTCAAACTTTTGGTAGTAATGGGTTTAGAAAAAGAGAAGTTGTTGTAACAACAGAAGAACAATACCCACAACATATAATGGTGGAGTTTGTACAAGATAAAACTGAGTTGTTGAATAGCTATAAAGAAGGACAACAAGTAAAAATAAGTATCAATTTAAGAGGTAGAGAATGGGTTAATCCACAAGGAGAAACTAAATATTTTAATTCTATACAAGGATGGAGAATTGAAGCATTACAAGCTGAAGCTTCTGGAGGAAATATGCCACCAGTACCACCAGCAGATGCTTTTGAACCAGCAGGCGATTTAAAAGAAGACGATCACGACGATTTACCGTTTTAATAAATACGACACAAGAATTCCTTCACTAATTTGAGGGAAGGTGGATTTTTTGATTTCTTAAAGAATCCAAAACCGTAAGGGTCTAAAATTTAACCTCAATATTTTATAAAATGTTGAGGTTTTTTACTTTTAAAAGATGCATTATTTAACAAAAAACATATGGTTTCCAGATGTAAATGAAGCTACTGAAGATGGTATACTAGCTATTGGAGGCGATTTATCTGTAGAACGTTTATTGTTGGCTTATAAATCTGGCATTTTTCCTTGGTTTGAAACAGAAGTGCCAATTTTATGGTGGTCTCCAAATCCGCGTTTTGTATTGTTTCCAGAGAAATTGAAAGTCTCGAAAAGTATGAGACAGGTATTGCGTAATAAAGATTTTACAGTAACGGTTAATAAAGCTTTTAAAAGGGTTATAGAAGAATGTTCTATAGCTAAAAGAGATGGGCAAGCCGGTACTTGGATAACCAAAGATATGATTGATGCTTATGTGAAATTACACGAATTAGGCTATGCCAAATCTGTCGAGGTTTGGAGAAACGATACACTTGTTGGCGGGCTTTATGGCATTGATTTAGGTAACCAAGTTTTTTGTGGTGAAAGTATGTTTGCTAAAGTGAGTAATGCTAGCAAAGTGGGGTTTATAACGTTTATTCAAAACAGCAATTATAAACTTATTGATTGCCAAGTGTACACTAATCATTTAGAAAGCTTAGGTGCTGAGGAGATTTCTAGAGAAGCTTTTTTAGAGTATTTATAAATTCAGCAAGTTGTTTTCTACAATTTCCATAGTTGCTTTTAAGCGTTTTATAAACTCATGAATTTCGGTGTCGTTGTATGTGGCAAAACCAATTCTAATAGAATTATGTTTACTATTTGCCATATCATAACGTTTCCAATCAGGAATAATTAATTTTTCTTGTAAAGCTATTTTAGTTACTGTTTCCCAAGAATATTTTTTGTCAAGAGTTAGCCAAATAGCCATGCCTCCTTTGGGAATTTCAAATGAAAAGTAGTTGCTTAATTCTGTTTTTAAAAGACTACAAAATAGGTCGCGTCTTGCTTTGTAAATTTTAACCACTTTTTTAATATGTCTATCTAAACTTCCGTCCTTTATAAAACTAGAAAATGCCAATTCTAATAAAGCGTCACCTTGTCTATCTATAAATCGACGTAGTTTTGCACATTCATCAACAAATTCTTTAGAAGCTATTAAATATCCAACTCTAAATACAGGAGCTACAGCTTTACAAACAGATCCTACGTAAATAACATTACTATTTTTATCATGACTTGCCAGTGGCAAAATAGGTGCGTGATTATAATGAAAATCATAATCATAATCGTCTTCAATAATAGCGAATTGATACGTTTTAGCTAAGTTTAAAAGGTGTAAACGCCGTTCAGCTGATAATGTTGCTGTTGTAGGATGGTGGTGATGCGGTGTTGTATAAATAGCCTTTATGTTGTGTTTTTTACAAAGTAACTCAATAGCCTTGGTGTCTATACCATCTTTATCAACGGTAACCCTTAAAAGTTTTGCCCCAGCAAATTGGAAAGTTGTATCTGAAGCACTGTAATTAGTTTCTCCAATAATTACATATTCGTTGTTAGAAATTAATAATTGTGACGCCAAAAACATGCCCATTTGGCTACCTCTCGTAATTATAATATTATCTTTTGTAATATGTAATCCTCTCGTTTCATTTAAATAGCTTACTAAAGTGTTTCTTAATTGGGAGTTTCCGTAAGTGGTACCATAGCTCAAATGGTTTACAATACTTTTTTTACCAGCCCACCTTCGGTATAACACAGCAATTTCGTCTACTGGAGCTAATCGTGCATCAGAAACACCATCGTTTGCATACATGAAACTGTCTTCTGAAAATTCAGGAAATGTTCTATTTAAAATAGTGTGTTTCTCAAAAGAAAAGCCTGCTTTATTTTTTTCTTCTACTGTTTCTAGTTTGCCTAATGGTTGTTGTTGAAGCAATGGTAAATTGGCATTTACAAAAGTACCTTTTTTAGGTACTGTTTTTATCCAACCTTGTAACGTTAATTCTTCATAACAGGCTACTATTGTTTTTCTGTGTAAACCAATTAGTTCAGATAATAATCTACTGCTAGGTAATTTCGTTTTAGGAGCAAGAGTACCTTGTTTTATTAATGCTATAAATTGATTTGTTAATTGAATAAATAAGGGTTGTTTACTTTTTCTATTTATAGTAATAATTGTTTTATAAGGAATCATATCTGGACTATTTGTAAAGTTAAATCTGGATGATTTAAACAGTCCATAAAGTTATTAATTTTATCCTTTTAAAATGAAAAATCATGAAAGAATACAAGATTTCAGAATTAAACAAAGTAAAAAGAGGAGCAAATAGAGCAACCTATGATGTTGAAAAAATAAACAACATTCTCGATGCCGGATTTGTAGGATACGTTAGTTATGTTTTTAATAATAAAGCGATAACAATACCTATGGCTTATGGCAGAATTGAAAATAAAATTTATTTGCACGGGTCACGAAAAAACAGAATGTTATTGGCTTTATTAGAAAATAAGGAAGCAAGTATGACGGTGATGCATTTAGACGGATTGGTTTTAGCACGTTCTGGTTTTCATCATTCAGTAAACTATCGGTCTGTAACTATATTTGGATCGGTAGTTCAAGTTGATAATCCAACATTAAAAGAAAAAGCATTAAAGCAAGTTGTAGATCAAATGATTCCAGGAAGATGGGAGAGTTTGCGTCCTATGAACGACAAAGAATTTAATGGGACACTTGTGGTTGAAATGATCATAGAAACGGCTTCTGCTAAAATTAGAGATGTTGGAGCTAAGGACGAAAAAGCTGATTTAGATTTTCCAGTTTGGGCAGGTATTATACCTATAAAACAAATTGCAGAACCACCAATTCCAGATTCTTTATTAGCAGATGCTATTGAAACACCAAAGCATGTTTTGGATTATTACGAACAGCATAAATTATAAGTAAAGCTGCTTGAAAACAAGTTGATGATTAAATTAATTCTGAAAATTTCAGAAAAATGGATGTTTTATAGCTGTTTATAAAACATATTAGTTAGTGTTTGTAAATAAGTGATTTGCTAAGATTTAATGTGTAAATTTTGATTATGTTAAAAATTAAACTAGTTTAGTTTGAGTTATTTAAAACCAAGTAAGTGCGTTTTGAGTATTTAAATAAAATATAGCTGAATGTTAGATTATGAAAAGTATAATAAATGGTTAAAGAGCAATAAATGGACATCTTCTTTGCTTGTAATTCTTAGTGTTTTGGGTATAGCAAGTCAAACTACAGGATATTTTAAAGAATTTTTTCTTGAAGAAGATTTAATCACTTATGATATAATTAATATTAATCTTGACAATTACAAAGTTAAAGCCGAAGTTTTAGAAGAAGGATTCGCTATGGGAAATAATATATTTGAAATTCCTATAGACTCTATTGTTCTAAATGATTTTACAACTAAAATAGAAAGTAATCCTAATAATATTTATTTTATTCGTGTTAAAGGAGAAACTCCCATAAACTCTCTTTGGATTGGAGGTGCTTCAGAAAAAAATAAATTTAGTTTAAAACTAGGCACTGCTTTTTATGATTCTAAAATTCTTCATTTCCCTAATATAAATGAACTTTCTGGGTGGAATACCTTTCATGATTCTCCAAACACTTCGTCTTCAAATTTTGTGGTTTTTCAAGGGTTTTTTCACTTAGCTCATTTTAGAGAAAAGCAGGATATGTCTAATCAATATAAAATATCAACCGTAGAGCCAGATCAAGATATTGCTAAAAATACGTTGAAAATTCTAAAAGAAATGGATGAAGACGGAGTCGTTAATTTTATGAATTAAACCTCATCATACCTAAAACAACTTTCTATATGATCATTCACCATGCCGGTAGCTTGCATATGTGCATATACAACGGTAGAACCAACAAACTTAAAACCGCGTTTTTTTAAGTCTTTACTTAGGTCATCACTTATAGCTGTTGTTGCAGGTACATCTTGCATGGTTTTGTGTTTGTTTTTTATGGGTTTGCCATCAACAAAACCCCAAATGTATTTACTAAAACTGCCAAATTCATCTTGTATTTTCATAAAGGCTTTTGCATTGGTAACAGTCGCATTTACTTTTAATTTATTTCTTATAATACCTGCATCTTGTAAAAGCGAATCAATTTTGTCTTGTTGGTAGGTAGCTATTTTTTTGTAATCAAAATTATCAAAGGCCATTCTAAAGTTTTCACGCTTACGCAAAACGGTTATCCAACTTAAGCCAGCTTGAAAGGTTTCTAAAATTAAAAATTCAAAAAGTGTGGCATCATCATAAACGGGAACGCCCCATTCTTTATCGTGATATGCTTCATATAAAGCATCGCCTTTACACCAATTGCATCTATGTTTTTCCATGTTAATTTTATTAAAATGTAAGGAGTTAAAATAAAGCATGACAAAAGTCATCTTAATTAAAACACCAAGATACTAATTTTGTGTAATCCAAAATAAATTATATTATGAGCTCAATTATAGAAACTAGTTTGCAAAAAGGCATATCTTATCAGGCTTACAGAGAGTTGGTTAAGTATTTAGTGGATGAGAAGTCGAATACAGGAGATGAAAAAACAAAAACATTAGCAAACTATACAAAGCTTAATGATAAACGTATGAAGCGTTGGGATAAAACCATAAAAATATCGGAAGCTTCAAAACGCAAGATTAACGAATTTCGTCATCATATTACTTGGTTAGTTATTACCGAAAGTTGGTGTGGAGACGCAGCACATATATTGCCTGCAATAAATAAGATCTCTGAATTGAGTTCTTATATTGAAATGAAAATTGTGACTCGCGATGAGAATAAGGAGTTAATGGATGCTTTTTTAACTCATGGTACACGTTCTGTTCCTAAGTTAATTATGATTGATGATGAAACAGGTGAAGTTTTAAATACCTACGGACCACGACCAAGTGAAGCGGCAAGCTATGTAAGTAGATTTAAGGCTGAAAATGGTAAATTAACCTCAGCATTTAAAGAAGATTTACAACATTGGTATAATGATGATAAAGGACAAAATATTATTCAGGATGTTACCGAAATGCTTTGTCAGCTAGAACCTAATGTTTGCCAATAAAATAAAATGTGATAGACCCTATTTGAGATTTTTTTGATGCATCTGCACTAAATTGAGATTTTTTTGCATAATCTAAAGCATGCTCAATTAAGCATTTATTTGTAGAATTTGAAGATGTATTTACATAAGCATCTACTACATTTCCTTTATTGTTTACAGTAATATTTATAACAATTTTACCGTCAACTTCACAAAGGTAAACCGGTATGGGAATATGTACTTTTGTTCTATTTGTTAACGAAAAGCTTATGGTACTTTTAGAATTGTTACTAGCTTCTTTTTGTTTTTTTAATAAATCATTGACTTTGTCAAAAGAAGAAAGTTCATCTTTATTTACTTTAGAAACATCCGTTAACTCATAGGTTTTTGTATAAGCTTCTTTGCTTTCCATTGTATTGCTTTCTCTAGGAACATAATCTTCTGGAGGCGCAATTAGTTTGTAGGCTTGCGCAAAGTGTTTGTTTTTTTGAGTTTCGTTAAAGGCTTTGTTGGTTTCAGCTTTACTAGCGTTTAATTTTTCTAAAGCTTCTAGTGTTTTAACCTCTTCTTCGGTTAGTTCTTTTTCAGGTTCTATTTCATAATAACTTTCAGAAGCTAATTCATTGTGCTGTTTTAAACTTAAATTGAAAACAGACAGCATCACGGTTCCAGTAATAAGAAGCGTTATGAGTAGGGCTTTATGTTGATTTGTTAGGTTCAAATCGATTTATTTATAGCAAATATTTAATGAATATACGTAAATTTAAAAAACTTAGCCTTTAAGAGACTTGATAAAGGCTTCTATAGATACACCATTAGTAACATTAAAATCACCAATTTTTGTGCGACGTAAAGCCGATAAATGGCCTCCAGAGTTTAAGGCTTTGCCAAAATCGTTTGCTAATGAGCGTATGTAAGTACCTTTGCTGCAAACTACTCTAAAGTCTATATTTAAACCATCAATTTTTGTGATTTCAAATTCTGAAATTGAAACGGTTCTAGATTTTATTTCAACAGTTTCTCCTGCTCTAGCATATTCGTATAAACGTTTTCCGTCTTTTTTTAATGCTGAAAATACGGGCGGAAATTGTTGAATCTCTCCTGTAAATTGTGCTGTTGTTTTATGAATTAAATCGTCTGTAATATGTGCTGTTGGAAAGGTTTCGTTTATCTCCGATTCTAAATCGTATGAAGGTGTAGTGCTTCCTAAAACAATAGTGCCAGTGTATTCTTTTATTTGACCTTGAAACGTGTCAATTTGTTTGGTCATTTTGCCAGTGCAAATAACTAATAACCCAGTAGCTAAAGGGTCTAAAGTGCCAGCATGACCTACTTTTATTTTTTTTATGTTGAAAGCTTGACGGATTTCCCAACGTAGTTTGTTAACCACTTGAAAAGAGGTCCAATTAAGAGGCTTGTCAATTAATAGAACGTGTCCGGATAGGTAGTCTTCGGCAGTTTTCATTTTTTAATTCATTAATGAATAACCAATAGCTATAATGCCAACAATAGCACAGTAAATGGCAAAATATGAGAGTTTACTCTTTTTAACAAGAGATATCATCCAAGTACATGCAAATAAACCAGCAACAAAGGCGGCTACGAATCCTATTGAAAGCGACGTGAAGTTTCCACTATCATAAGTTAAATCGCCACTTAAAACATCTTTAGCAATCTTGCCGAAAATTAAGGGTACTACCATTAAAAATGAAAAACGTGCAGCTTTAGTTTTGTCGTTACCAAGTAAAACTGATGTAGATATAGTTGCTCCCGAACGCGAAATACCTGGAAGCATCGCAATAGCTTGAGATATGCCTATTACAAAGGCGTTTTTAAAAGACACTTTTTTGTCTGTATCTTTTGCTTTATCAGCTAGAAATAATAAAATAGCTGTAATTATTAACATGAAACCAACAAGTAGAATATTACCACCAAAAAGTGCTTCTAATTGCTCTTCAAAAAACAATCCAACTACTACGGCTGGAATCATTGAGATCGCTATTTTAGATATGAATTCTAAATCGTCGTTCCATTTAAACTTTAAAGCGCCTTTTATTAGGTCTAAAATATCTTTTCTAAAAACAACTATAGTACTTAAGGCTGTTGCAAAATGTAAAACCACTGTTAAAAGAAGGCTTTCTTCTGGCACAGAATTATCGCCAAGAATAGCTTTTCCAATTTCTAAATGCCCGCTAGATGATACAGGTAAAAATTCAGTAAGTCCTTGAATAATACCAAGAATGATTGAGTCTATTATATCCATGACGCAAAAATATTAAAATAGAGCTAGTAAAGTGTATTTATAACAAATATTTCACGCTTTAAAAGTTGAATCTCTAATTATAAGATTTCCTTTTATTTCTATCATTTTATTACTAACGCTATCTGTTACGCTTTCTATTTCTTCTATTAAATATTTAACAGATGTTTTACCAATAGTTTCTCCAGGTTGGTCTATGGTTGTAAGTTTTGGTTCAATAATAGTAGAATTTATGTTATTGCTAAATCCAACTACAGCAATGTCTTCAGGTATTTTAATATCAAATTTATTTAATGTTTTAATTACCCCAATTGCTGCACTATCTGTTATAGTAAAAATAGCGTCTGGTCTTTTTTTAAAGCTAAGCAATAAGTTTGTCATTCTTTTCCCTTGTTGTAAAGAAATATCATCAACACTTATAATTATTTTTTCATCAACTTCAATATGATGTTCTTTTAAGGCTCTTAAATAACCAGCATATCTTTTTTCAGAATTATATGAAAACTCTCTTTCTTTAATAATAGCAATTCTTTTTTTTCCAATATTTATTAAATGTTCAACAGCATTAAAAGCGGCTTCTTCATCGTTAATAGTTATTTGTGTACAGGGAATTTTAGTTGAGACTTTATCAAATAAAATAAAAGGAACCGTGTTTAGGGTTGGCAAAATTTTATCGATATCTTTTGTCATTTTGGTTAGCGATGCTAAAATACCATCTACTCCAAATTGTATCATGGTATCTAGCATTTCTGTTTGCTTTGTTACATCGTTATTAGACTCTGAGATAATTACCCGATAGCCTCTTTTTGATGCTTCTTCAAGAATACCTCTAACAATAGTGGTTGTGAAATAGTGCGTAATATTAGGCACTATAACACCTATAATGTTTGTTCTGTGTTTTCTAAAGCCTTTTGCAAAAAGATTTGGAACGTAATGCATAGAATGAGCTAATTTTTTAACTTTTTCTTTAGTGTCCTCACTAATATCGGGATGGTCATTAAGAGCCCTTGAAACTGTAGAGATAGATAAATTAAGTATTTCAGCTAACTTTTTTAAAGTAATAATTTCTTTTTTCATAGGTCTTTAATTTGTTAAAAAATACAATATCAAACGTTGCCGCAAACGTTTGCATGTAAATATCGTAATAATTTGATGTTTTTATTGTGTAATCATCTATAAATTTGACTTAAATTTAACTAATTCTAAATAAAATGAAAAAAACTATTTTAACACTATTATGCCTTTTTAGCATTTCAGTAATGTTTTCGCAAACTAAAATTTCGGGAACTATTAATGATAAATCAGGTGTGCCAATTACAGGGGCTAACATTCTAATATTAGAAAGTACTTCTGGAACGACTTCAGATTTTGATGGGAAGTTTAGTTTTACTACCAATGTTACAGGTACTCAAACTTTACAAATAACTTACTTAGGTTATTTAACTCAAGAGAAATCAATTAATCTTGATAGCAGCCCTGTTAATTTACAAATTGTAATGGAGGAAGGAAGTAATTCTTTAGATGAAGTTGTTTTAACAGCATCTGCAACATTTAGATCACAAAAAGAAACACCAATGTCTATTAGTTCGATAAAGCAAAAAGAAATAACCAAGCTTTCTGCAAATAGTCAAGCTGATATTATTAGAAGTATTCCAGGGATTACTGCTGAAGGTGGTGGTGGAGAAACTGCTACAAATGTTTTTGTAAGAGGTTTGCCTTCTGGAGGACAATATGTGTTTAACCCATTGCAATATGATGGTATGCCATTAATGAGCACTTTTGGTTTAAATTCATCTGCACATGACGTGTATGCAAGACCAGATATAGGTTTTAAAGGTGTTGAATTTGTTCGTGGTGGTGCTGCAGTATTATATGGAGCAGGATCTGTCGCTGGTATTATTAATTATACTAGTAAAACAGGAGATTCTAACCCAGGAAATATTGTTAATGTAGAATGGGCAGATAAGGGGCGTTTAAAAACCGATTTTTATACAGGTGGAAAATTAGGAGGAGAAGATTCTAATACATACTATGCGTTTACAGGTTTTGTTAGAAAAGATGATGGGCCAATAGAAACAGGATTACCAACTAAAGGAGTTCAGTTTAGAGCCAATATTAAAAAGAAATTTGAAAATGGATCATTTACAGTTCATGGACAATTTATAAATGATAAAGCACAATTTTTTATGCCTTTACCATTAGAAGGAGGAAGTAGAACCAGACTTACTGGTAACGATGGTAAGGATGTTTCTCAGTTATTGTCAGGTGAATTAGCTCATACATCATTTTTAACACCAGGAGGTGTTTATGAAAGCCCAATAGAAGATGGTGTTTTTACACAAGGAGGTTATTTAATGGCAGATTTTAATTATAACTTCTCTGATGATTTAGTGTTTAAATCTAAAGTGAAATATGCAAATTATAAGCACAATTTTGCCTTGTATATAGGAGGTAATGGAGCTAGTCCAAACCCAATAACATTAAACGACTATGTTGCTAATTTAGCGCCAGGTAATCAAGGGTATACAGCTCAATATCAAGGAATGTCTACAGATATAAGCGGGAATGATTTGGTTATCGATAATTTGCATATTGACAGATTGCGTCCTATGACAGATTATTCAGGAGAAGCATCTTTAACTAAAACATTAGAAGGGACAAGTGGAACGCATAATATTACAGGAGGTGTGTTTTTAGCTCGTACTGAAGCTGAAGATGTAAATTACCAATACCGGGTTTTATCTGAATTTAATAATAATCCAAAACTAGTTAATTTAAGTTATGTTGATGCAGGAGGAAATGATGTTACTTTTTCAAAAGGTGGATTATATAATAGGATAGGAATGACTTCAAATAAATTTTTATCTCAAAATAAGTCAGCTTTTTATTTAACTGATGAGATGGTGTTTAATAAATGGCGTTTTGATGTTGGGTTTAGAATTGAGAGTACCGAAGGGACTTTTAGTAATGGAAATATAGTAGAAAGTCAAGTTTATGATGATTCTAACTTAACACCGGAACTAGCAAATGTACGTTTTGCAGATGGTAGTTTTACAAGAGCTAATGTTAGTGCAACAGATTGGGCAGTGTCATTAGCCGGTTTGTATAAGTTAAACGAAAAAGTAAACTTGTATGCTAACTTCTCAAAAGGGTTCTTTTTTCCACAAATTAGAGGGTTTTCTCCTTTAGCAACTGGTGTTACTGGTAGTAAATATGATTCAGAAAAAATCATTCAATTTGAAGCAGGTGCAAAAGTAGGAACAGAGAAACTCAAAGGATCGTTGGCAGCATATTATGTTGGGTTGAGCGATAGAATAAAAATAGACCAAGGTTTTGTAAGTGGTACTTTAGTAGATTTAACAAGATCTGAACAAAGTACATCAACTGTAGGTATAGAAACAACATTTGATTGGACGTTTGCAGATAACTTTAGTTTAAGAGGAACAGCAACATATCAAGATCATGAAATTACTAAAAATGTTTCTACAGATTTAACAAATAATACTTCTTCAACGGTCAATGAGGGTAATAAGTTGGCAAGACAACCAAACTTTTTAGGGAGTTTAGGTGTAAATTATGATGATGGAGCGTTTGATGCATTGTTATCGTTTAACCATACAGGAAGTAAATTTGCAGCAGATAATAATACTGTTGAATTAGATGCAATAACTATTGCGCGTTTAGGTGCTGGTTATATGTTTAAAATGGGAGATAATGAAGACAGTAATGATACTTTAAGATTAGGGTTTTCCATATTTAACTTATTTGATGATGATGGTGTAACAGAAGGAGATCCAAGAAACGTTAATCAAGCAGGTGATGCAGAGTTCTTCTTTGGAAGACCAATTTTACCAAGACGATTTTTTATAACTGCAACGTTCAACTTTTAACCCATATTAATTTAGTTTGAGTTTAGTTTAATTACTCATCACTTACTGCTAAGTGTAAGTGATGAGTTTTTTAGTAAGATATACCTATGAAAAAATTAGAAAAAAAAGCTAGAGAAGTTCTTAATAATAATTGGAAGGATAGTTTTAGTATTCCTTGTGCAAACTTATACCCATTTCAATGGTTTTGGGATTCAGGTTTAATTGCAATAGGTTTTGCGCATTTTGATATGCAAAAAGCCGAAGCCGAAATAAACACCTTGTTAGATGCACAATGGGGAAATGGATTTATACCACATATTATTTTTCATACTGAAAGTGATAGTTATTTTCCTGGGCCAGATTTTCACTGTTCAGATTTACATCCTGAGGCTTCAAAAAAGTATAAATCTACCGGTATGACACAGCCTCCTGTAACGGGATTTGTTTTAGAAAATTTATATAGAATTAGTAGCGATAAAAAAGCGACTTTAAAGTATTTAGAAACGGTTATTGATAAGGTTTATTTTAATCATGAATATTTTTATAAAAATAGAGATCCTCAAAATGAAGGTTTAGTCTATATATATCATAATTGGGAATCTGGAACCGATAATTCACCTATTTGGGATGATATTTGGAAAACTATGAATTCGCCAGAATATACTTTTGAGAGAAGAGATACAACTCATGTAGATGCTTCAGAAAGACCTTCAAAAAGGGAATATGATCATTATTTGTATATTATTGAAATAGCAAAGGAAAATAATTATAGCGATGAAAAAATAGCAGAACTATCTCCGTTTTTAGTGCAAGATCCTTTATTTAATTCTGTGCTAATAAAGTCTAACGAAAGCTTGATAGCATTATATAAGCTCATAGGAAATAATGAAGATAAAATTGCACAACTACAAAAATGGCAAACAAAAAGTATTAAATCATTTAACGATAAATTATTTGATGAAGAGTTAGGTGCCTATATTCATTATGATTTGCGAAATGAAAAACCAATCAGATATATATCTTCATCATCATTTTCACCATGGTTTGCTAATATTCCTAACAAGGAAAGAGCAGATTCAATGCTAAAAGTTATGCTGGATAAATTTGGAGGAGACCATCAATATTTATGTGCTTCTTTTGATCCAACAAGCGAACGATTTAGTCCTAAAAAATATTGGAGAGGCCCTGTATGGATTAATCTTAACTGGATACTTTATAATGGTTTAAAACAATATGGATATAACGATATTGCAGAACGTGTAAAACAAGACACTATTAGTATTATTGAAAAAAATGGCTTTTACGAATATTTTGATTCAAGAAAAGAAATACATGAACATGGAAACGCAGGTTATGGCGGGAATAATTTTTCATGGAGCGCAGCTTTATTAATTGATTTATTAAATAGTTGATTTTAGTAAGAATAAAATTGAATTAGAAAACAAACTAATTAATAGAGATTAAAACGTATATATAGATTATGAATTGGCTAGATTATAGTATTATAATATTTTACATTATTTTCTTTTTAGGAATGGGATTCTTTTTTAAGGATAACAAAGACTCCAAAGATTATTTTTTAGGCGGAAAAAGCATGGGCTGGTTTCCTCTTAGTCTATCTACAATGGCAACACAATTATCGGCTATTAGTTTTATATCAGCGCCAGCTTTTGTTGGTTTAAAATTAGGAGGAGGCATGAAATGGTTAACCTTTGAGTTTGCTGTTCCGCTAGCCATGATTTTTATAATGATAGTGATTATTCCTCCATTATTTAGGTCTGGAGTTGTTAGTATTTATGAGTTTGTAGAAAAACGATTTAGCACATCTACGCGGTTAATTTTAAGTATCGTGTTTCAAATTAGTCGTGCTTTAGGAACTGGAGTAATGGTTTATACTATTGCTATTATTTTACAAGCTGTTTTAGATATAGATTTTGTATATACTATTTTAATTATAAGTGTTATTACTATTATTTATTCATGGCAAGGTGGTATGAAAGCTGTGGTTTGGGGTGACGCTATACAGATGATTATCTTATTTGTAGGGTTAATTATTTGCTTGTATTTCGGATGGAGTCTTTTACAAGAACATGGCGGTTTAGCAGAAGGTTTTTCTCCTGAAAGATTACAGGTTATAGACTGTAATTTAGGTATAGGAGAAGGAAATGAGTATGGTTTGTTACCAATGATTATAGGTGGTTTTTTTCTTTACGCATCTTACTATGGTTGCGACCAAACACAAGCACAACGGTTATTATCTGCTAAAAATGAAAAAACAATTAGAACCCTTTTAATGGCTAACGGTCTTTTAAGGTTTCCTGTCGTTTTAATTTATTGTATCATGGGATTGGTTATTGGTGGTTTAATAACAACGGCACCAGGTTTTCTTGAAGAAATAGCCATCACAACTCAAAAGTATTTTCCTAATGAGTATGCTACTCATGGTGTTAAAGCCGATTTGATGGTTCCTGTTTTTATAATGAAATATTTGCCACACGGACTAATAGGTATTTTGATGGTTGGTATTTTATCGGCGGCTATGTCATCTTTAAGTTCAACGGTTAATTCCTTATCAGCTGTAACGGTTGAAGATTTCTTTAACCGAGGAAAAACAAAATTGAGTACAAAAAAGTATATGCTTATTTCGAAAGGTTCTGTGGTGTTTTGGGGGTTGGTATGCATTGCTAGTGCTTTTCTTTTTGGAGGAAGCAAAAGTGCGGTTATAGAAATTATTAATGCTATTGGTTCTGTATTTTATGGTCCCGTTTTGGTTACTTTCTTTTTGGCTTTCTTTTCAAAAAAAGTAAATCATATAGGGATGAATGCAGGTATTATTTCAGCGGTACTTATTAATTTAATTTTTTCAAAAACTATTCAGGAGATCTTTCATATTGATTTAGGAATTCATATTTTCTGGATTTGGCTTAATTTTACAGGTGTAATAATAGCTTTAGTCGTAGCATATACTGTCAGTGCATTAACGCGTAAAACAGAAATAAAAAGTATTTCTAATTTTAATGTAGCTATTAAAAAATCAGACTTTATGATAAGAGAAGTTTATATTCTTGTAGCGTTTTTTGTGACTATATTAATTTTTAGCTATTTTCTTCCATCTATTTTAAGTTAAAATTTCAATCAATGAAATATTATAATGATCATATGACCGATAAAAGACAATAGATATAAACAGATGAAAATAGTAATAGCACCAGATAAATTTAAAAACTCATTAACAGGTATACAATTTTGTAATGCTGTAGAAGTAGGTATTAAAGCTATTATTCCTAATGCAACTATTTTAAAATTGCCATTAGCTGATGGTGGAGATGGTACTATTGATGTGATGAATCATTATTTAAAAGGAACTGTTGTAAAAGTGAATGTAAATAATCCATTTTTTCAACCTATTGAAGCTTCGTATTTATATTCTGAAAACTCTAAAACAGCTTTTATAGAAATGGCAGAAGCTTCTGGAGTCAAGTTATTAAAGCAAGATGAATTTGATTGTAAAAATGCAACCACTTTGGGGACAGGAGAAATGATTTTAGATGCCATTAATAAAGGTGCATCTAAAATTATTTTAGGTATTGGCGGTAGTGCAACTAACGATTGCGGTATTGGAATGGCAACCACTTTAGGATATCGTTTTTTAGATAAAAATAGAGAAGAGCTAAAACCAATAGGAGCTAATTTGTCTAAAATTGATGCTATAGATTTTGGTAAAGTACATCATAAATTGAGGGGTATAAAGTTTAATATAGCATGCGATGTAACAAACCCTTTATACGGAAAAAATGGTGCTGCCTATGTGTATGCAGCTCAAAAAGGAGCTTCAGAAGAAGCTGTTAAAATGCTTGATAAGGGTTTAGAAGATTTTTCTAAAATCATTGAAAAGACTTTTGCTGTAGATGCACAATTAGTAAAAGGCGCAGGTGCAGCAGGAGGTATGGGAATAGCATCAAAAGTATTTTTAAATGGCTCTTTAGAATCGGGAATTCAATTAGTTAAGGGTCTTGCTAATTTTGATGCGCAAATAGAAGGAGCCGATTGGGTTATTACTGGTGAAGGTAAATTAGATTCTCAAACCCTTTCGGGAAAAACAATTCAAGGTGTTATTACTTCCGCGAAAGCGAAAAATATTAAAGTAGCTGCTTTTTGTGGCGCTATAGATTTTGATGAAAATAGCATTAATAAATTAGGAATAAACTATGCTGATGCTGTATTAAAGCATTCAAAAAACTTAGATGATGCTATGCAAAACGGATTTGATTATGTGAAAATATTGGCAGCTAAGTTTGCTGAAAAGATAAGTTAATTACTTCTTATCAGGATTCAATAAAATGGCATATACTTGAAAGCCAAAGCCAATAAGAACAACCATTGGTGCTAAACGAATACGACGGAAACTAAAAATTTCAGGATTAAAAACATTAGGGTCGTCACTACCGCCACCAGACATTAATATAAATCCTAGGGCAATACATGCTAAACCAATAAACATAAATTTATAGTTTTTCTTTCCGAATACAAAAACTGGTTTTGTAGCGTCTTTTTGTTTTTTTTCTCCCATGATTTATATAAAGTAGTGCTGCAAATTAACGCATTTATTTAAAAATTTACGTTAAGGCTATTATAAAATATCTAATAATAAAGATCATCTGTTTTTAAATTTAAAAAACGTTGGGTTGCAAAATGTGTGCTAATCCAAGTAATAATAATGCCTAAAGCAAATATAAAAGCAAAAAGTAAACTTGTTAAAACAGGGTTGCTTAATAACTCTAGCTCTGTAAATGTTTGGTTTAGATAATATAAAACAATAGCCATACCTATTAAAGCTAAAATAGCACCTATAATACCTAAGCGTACACTTTTCCAAACAAATGGACGACGAATAAATTGTTTGGTAGCGCCAACCATTTGCATGGTTTTTATGGTAAATCGTTTGGAGTAAACGGCTAATCTTATAGAGCTATTTATAAGTAAAACAGCAATTAATGTAAAAATTCCACTTATAACTAATACCCAGAAACTTATTTTTTTAACATTATCGTTCATTAAATTTACCAAATCGTTATCATAAGCCACTTCGTCAACAAAGTTTTTAGAAGTAGCCTCTGCCGATATTTTTTCAAGTTGGTCAGACGTTACAAAGTCAGCTTTTAAATGCACATCGATAGAATTCTGTAACGGATTATAGCCTACAAAATCCATGAAGTCTTCGCCGTTTTCTGCTTTCATTGATTCTGCAGCTTGTTCTTTTGATATGTATTCGGTAGATTTTACATAATCAGACATCGCTAAGCTTTTTTCAAGTTGTTTGGTTTCAACTTCTTTAGCAGAATCTTTTAAATAGATAGTAAGTACTACTTGCTCCTTAAAATGGTCGGATACTTTTTTTGCGTTTAATACCAGCATACCTAGTAATCCTAATAAAAACAATACCAAAGCAATACTTAATACTACTGAAAAGTAAGATGAAATAAGTCTGCGTTTTTGATGTTTTTCAAATGATGAACTCATAAAGTAATTTGGATTAATAACGTAAAAATAACAAAGTATTCTAATACTGTATAAATAACAACGCTTAAACTTTCAATATTGTTTTAAATTGATTTTTTTTCAGGCTTGCTAATAATATAAACACCACTTGCAACAACAATACAACTTAATATTTTTATAAGGTTAATATCCTGAGCATATTCACTTTGCATAAAAATATAAGCGAGAACACTTACCATTAAAAAACTAATAACAGGTTGCAGGTATATGTAGCTGCTAGTTACAGATGGAGATACGTTGTTAAGGGCGTAAATATTAAATAGATAAGCAAAAAAGGTTGTGAATAAAACTACGTAACCAATGGTTAAATAGGTGTTTCGTGTAAAGGTTTCAAAATTGGTATTTAAAAAAGCAGGAATGCCTAAAGGAGACGCAAAAATGCACCCAAATAAAAACACCCAACTTATTACTGTAATAGGGTTGTATTTCCTCATTAACGTTTTAGCCATAACCAAATATAGCCCGTAACAACAAGCGTTAGATAGTACCAATAAGTTGCCTAAAACAGAACTTGTTCCTTTAGAGTCATTACCATAATATATTAAACAGATTGCTCCAATACCACCAATGGTTATTCCTAATAGTTTGTTTTTGGTAATGCGTTCTTTTAAAATAACATAACTAAAAAACAAAACAATCAACGGCGTTGAGGTTGTTATTATAGAAGCATCAATTGGCGACGTTAAATTAATACCATGAAAAAACAACAATTGGTTTGCTGCACCACCAACTAAACCACAAAAAGCAAGTCTTAAAAAATCATTTTTAGCAACTTTTTCTTTAACAAAGGCAAGTTTCAGAATCCAAAATAAAAGCGCACAAGATGCAAGTCTGATATACACAAACGCGGTTGGACCAATTTTATCAGGCATAATGCCTTTGGCAATAATATAATTAGCACCATAAATTACATTGGCGCCTAGTAAAGCTAAATGTGCTTTGGTTGTGTTTTTTATCAAGCAAATACGTTTTTAATAAGCTGCGAAATTACAAAAATGAGTGTCAATCAAAATTTAATTAAGTATTAATTATTTCCTGTTTAGGAGTAATAGGATTAATTAGAAACAAAGCCTTTTTGTTTTATATAGAAAGCGTAAATTTGCACTTTTAATTTTCGTTATTACAAATAATAGAGATGTACTTGTAATAGCAAATCAGATTTGAAGATATAGATGCAATACAATTTCAATGACATAGATGCCAAATGGCAAAAATACTGGGCAGAAAACGAAACTTTTAAAGCCGAAAACAACAGCGAAAAACCAAAGTTTTATGTGTTAGATATGTTTCCTTATCCAAGTGGAGCGGGTTTACATGTTGGGCATCCGTTGGGGTATATAGCATCCGATATTTATGCACGTTACAAACGTCATCAAGGTTTTAATGTATTACATCCGCAAGGTTATGATAGCTTTGGTTTGCCTGCAGAGCAGTATGCTATTCAAACAGGGCAACATCCTGCGGTTACAACTGCCGAAAATATAAAAACATACCGTCGTCAATTAGACCAAATTGGTTTTTCATTCGATTGGTCTCGTGAGGTTCGTACAAGTGACCCAAGTTATTATAAATGGACACAATGGATTTTTATTCAATTGTTTGAATCGTGGTATAATAATGATACTGATAAAGCAGAATCTATTGAAACGCTAAAAGCAATTTTTGCTTCGGAAGGAAACTCTAAAGTAAATGCTGTTTGCGATGATGATATTGAATCATTTTCTGCTGAAGAATGGAATGGTTTTACTTCAAAAAAACAAGAAAAAATATTATTACAATACCGTTTAACATATTTAGCAGAAACTGAGGTAAACTGGTGCCCTGCGTTAGGAACTGTTTTGGCAAATGATGAAATAATTAACGGTGTTTCAGAACGTGGTGGCCATTCTGTAATAAGAAAAAAAATGACCCAATGGAGCATGCGAATTTCTGCGTATGCAGAACGTTTACTTCAAGGTTTAGATACTATTGATTGGACAGATTCTTTAAAAGAAAGTCAGCGTAACTGGATTGGAAAATCTGTTGGGGCGTCTGTTACTTTTAAAGTAAAGGAAAGTGATGCCGTTATCGATGTGTTTACAACGCGTCCAGACACCATTTTCGGAGTTAGTTTTATGACCTTAGCGCCAGAACACGAATTAGTATCGCAAATATCAACACCAGAACAAAAAGCGGAAGTTGATGCCTATGTTTTAGCAACAGCAAAGCGTAGTGAGCGTGATAGAATGGCCGATGTAAAAACCATTTCGGGAGCATTTACGGGGGCGTATGCAGAACATCCATTTACAAAAGAACCTATTCCGGTTTGGATAGGCGATTACGTGTTAGCCGGTTACGGAACAGGAGCTGTTATGTCGGTACCATGTGGTGATGAAAGAGATTATGCGTTTGCAAAGCATTTTAATATCCCGATTATAAATATTTTTGAAGGTGTAGATATTTCAGAATCTGCTTTTTCAGACAAAGAGAAAACCGTTATTGGTAATAGTGATTTCCTTAACGGGATGAATTATAAAAAAGCGACCAAACGTGCTATTTACGAATTAGAGCAAATTGGTCAAGGTGAAGGAAAAACCAATTACCGTTTGCGTGATGCTGTTTTTAGTCGCCAGCGTTATTGGGGAGAACCATTTCCTGTGTATTATGTTGATGGGATGCCGCAAATGATTGATGCTGTGCATTTGCCAATAAAATTACCAGAAGTAGAAAAATATTTGCCAACCGAAACAGGCGAGCCACCATTAGGAAATGCCACTGTTTGGGCTTGGGATACCATAAATAATAAAGTAGTAAGTAACGATCTTGTCATTTCGACAGAAGGAGGTACGACTGACGAGAAATCGCATAACGGAATATACCCACTTGAATTAAACACCATGCCAGGGTGGGCAGGAAGTTCTTGGTATTTTAACCGTTATATGGATCCAACAAATACCGAAGCATTTGCAAGTAAAGAAGCGCTTAACTATTGGAAAGATGTCGATTTATACATTGGCGGAAGCGAGCATGCTACAGGACACTTGTTATATTCTCGTTTTTGGCAAAAATTCTTATTTGATAAAGGTGTGGTGCCTGTTGATGAGTTTGCAAAAAAACTGATTAACCAAGGGATGATTTTAGGGACTAGTGCTTTTGGTCATTATATCTTTTATTCAATAATTGATGTTAAAAATGAAGATGTAGTTGAAAATAAGAAGATTATTTTTATATCTAAAGAGGTTTATGTAGAGATTCTAAAAGGTCATAAAGAATTAGCAATAGATATTGTTAAATCAAATATTAAAGAAGAGTTACTTGATAGAATTGAAAAAGATGAGTTGCAATTAATAACACCGATCAATTTAACTCATGTACCTGTTGAATATGTTAATTCATCTGATGAATTAGATGTTGAAGCTTTTAAAAATTGGAGAGAAGAGTTTAAAGATGCTGAGTTTGTTTTAGAAAATGGAGTTTACAAGGTGTCTCGTGAAGTCGAAAAAATGTCAAAATCTAAATACAACGTTGTTAATCCAGATGATATTGTAAAAGATTACGGAGCAGATAGTCTTCGTCTTTACGAAATGTTCTTAGGGCCATTAGAGCAATACAAACCTTGGAATACCGCAGGTATTACAGGTGTGCATTCGTTTCTTAAAAAACTTTGGAAATTATATGCCGATGATAATGGTTTAAAAGTAACCGAAGATGCAGCGTCAAAAGATGCTTTAAAAACGTTGCATAAAACTATTAAAAAGGTACAAGAAGATATTGAGAATTTTTCTTTCAATACGTCGGTTTCTACTTTTATGATTGCTGTTAATGAGTTAACAGCTCAGAAATGTACAAGTAAAGACATTTTAGAACCTTTATTGGTTTTAATATCGCCATACGCACCACACATTGCTGAAGAATTATGGAATCAGTTAGGAAATAACGAGTCTATTACAACAGCTCCGTTTCCAGAATTTGATGCCAGTCATTTAGTGGAAAGCAGTAAAAACTACCCAATTTCATTTAATGGTAAAATGCGTTTTACAATGGAATTACCAATGGATATGAGTAAGGACGATATTGAAGCTGCGGTTATGGCAAACGAAAAAACGCAAGAACAATTAGCAGGTAGAACACCTAAAAAGGTAATTGTTGTTCCTGGTAAAATTGTAAATATAGTAGGTTAATAATAGTTTCTTGTCATGTAAACAAGAGCTGCGATGAGACATCACATAATTTAATTACACATTTGATTAGGTGATGTCTCTTTTCGTACGAAATGACAAATGTTATTGATTTTTTCGCGTTAGGGATTGCAGTGGTAGCTTTTGGCGAGGCGTGCATCGAGCCAAAACTTTTAACGAAAAGCCCGACCCTTGGGGTAACGCCCAAATAATTTTCACTCAAGTATTACAAATAAATAACATGGAAATAATAGGATTTATTGCTGCTATTTTAACAACAGCTGCTTTTTTACCTCAAGTTTATAAAACTTGGAAAACCAAAGATGTTTCCGGTTTGTCTTTGCCTATGCTAATAATCTTTTTTATTGGCATTGTTGGCTGGTTAATTTATGGGATTTTAAAAGAAAGTCCGTCCATGATTTTTGCAAATAGTATTACTATTGTTTCTTCATTTTTATTGCTTTTCTTCAAAATAAAATACCACAAGCATTAGCGTGTAAAATGCTGTTTTTAAATTATTTGTAGGTTTTTTTGGTTATTATGGAATATTCAGGATATTCCTATTAAATTGATATGTGTTATAGATTTATTAACGAAATGTTAAATTTGGTAACAATAATTCAAATAAATTGAAATTTAAGATTCAGATATAAATCATTTCATTTAATTTTGCGAAAAATTAAAACTAACTTAATAAATATCTCTTTCTTATGAAAATTGGTGTTCCTATTGAAATTAAAAATAATGAAAACAGAGTGGGTATGACACCCTCTGGAGTGTTTGAATTAACGAAAAGAAATCATGCTGTTTATATACAAACAAATGCAGGTTTTAATAGTGGTTTTTTAGATGACGATTATATTAAAGCTGGTGCAACTATACTTGATACTATTGAAGAGGTATATGCTACTGCTGAAATGATTGTTAAAGTAAAGGAGCCTATTGAGAAAGAATACGATTTAATTAGACCAAATCAGGTTGTGTTTACATATTTCCACTTTGCATCAAGTGAAGCGCTTACACATGCTATGATTAAGAGTAATGCTATTTGTATTGCTTATGAAACGGTTGAAGATGCCGATGGAACTTTACCTTTATTAATTCCGATGTCTGAAGTTGCAGGACGTATGTCTATTCAACAAGGAGCGAAGTTTTTAGAGAAACCAATTAAAGGACGTGGTGTTTTATTAGGCGGTATACCAGGAGTGCCTCCTGCAAAAGTGTTAATCTTAGGAGCAGGTGTTGTAGGACTTCAGGCAGCACGTATGGCTTCAGGGTTAGGAGCTAGTGTTCATATTTTAGATATTAATATGAAAGCTTTACGTTACGTGAGTGATGTGATGCCTAATAATGTTGTTAGTGAATTTTCTAGTGAATATAATATTAGAAAACATATTGTTGATGCCGATTTAATTATTGGTGGTGTATTAATTAAAGGAGCAAAAGCACCTAAATTAATTACAAGAGATATGCTTAAAGAGATGCGTCCTGGTACTGTAATGGTAGATGTGGCTGTAGATCAAGGTGGTTGTTTTGAAACGACTAAGCCAACAACGCATCAAGACCCTACATATATTATTGATGAGGTGGTTCATTATTCTGTTGCAAATATGCCAGGAGCTGTACCTTATACTTCTACAATGGGATTAACAAATGTAACCTTGCCTTATGTTATTAAGTTAGCAAACGAAGGTTGGGAAAAAGCATGTGAAAATAATGCACCTTTAGCAAAAGGATTAAACATTGTTAAAGGAGAAATTGTTTATAAAGAAATAGCAGAGGCATTCGATTTAGAATTTGCTGAAGCCTAATAATAATTTTTTTGGTTGACACTTAAGTGTTTTTTAAAGTGAGGTTCCTAATTTAGGTTCCTCACTTTTTAATTTACTGACATATTATCATTTAATTAATAATGGCTTTATTTTTGTTATATTTAGTTTGTAATTAAAAACTTAAATAGATTTAAAATGTTAGTATATTATATATTATTAGGAGGTATTGCTTTAATAAGCTGGTTAGTAAGCAGTACTTTAAAACGTAAGTTTGAAAAATATTCAAAAGTGCACTTGAGAAATGGCATGAGTGGTGCCGAAATTGCTGAAAAAATGTTAGCAGATCACGGTATTAGAGATGTTGAGGTTATTTCTACACCTGGACGTTTAACCGATCATTATAACCCGAAAAATAAAACCGTAAATTTAAGTGAAGCCGTTTATAATCAGCGTAATGCTGCGGCTGCGGCTGTGGCTGCACATGAATGTGGGCATGCGGTACAACATGCAAAAGCATACCAATGGTTAACTATGCGTTCGGCTTTAGTTCCTGTCGTGAGTGTGACTTCGGGTATGTCTATGTGGATTGTTATTGGTGGTCTTGCATTAGGTGCAGCAGCAGGAATGGGATTAGGTTATTGGGTAGCAGTTGCTGGTTTAGTAATGATGGGGTTTGCAACCTTGTTTAGCTTTATTACACTACCTGTAGAATACGATGCTAGTAATCGTGCCTTAGCTTGGTTGAAAAACAAAAACATGGTATCTCAAGAAGAATATAAAGGTTCTGAAGATGCGCTTAAATGGGCTGCAAGAACGTATCTTGTTGCAGCTATTGGTTCTCTTGCTCAGTTAGTGTATTGGGGATTTAGAGTGTTTGCAGGAGGAAGAGATTAGTAAGTAATTAAAATAAATTAAAAACCGAATTTTTATAAAAAAGTAAGAATTCGGTTTCTTTTTTTGTAAATTTAAACCAACGATTAAAAAATAGAAATTTTATGGAACAGTTTCAAAATAATGATAAATTATTACTAAGCCAAGTGTCTGATGTCGATCGAGTGGCATTTTATAAAAAGACGTATTCTCATGTTGCTGGTGGCGTATTGGTGTTTATTCTTTTTGAATATTTATTACTTCAAAGTGAAACGATAGTAAACTTTATGCTTTCTATGACTGAGGGATATCGTTGGTTAATTATGTTGGGTGGTTTTATGTTTGTAACTAACTATGCAGAAAAAATGACTTTAAAAACACCAGATAAGAATACACAATATCTAGCATTTGGTGTTTATATACTTGCTGAGGCTTTTATTTTTGTACCAATAATTTATATAGCAGCATATTATATGGATACTGGTGCTGAAATTTTAAATCAGGCTGCAATTGTTACATTGGCTTTATTTACTGGGTTATCTGCTATTGTATTTGTTACAAAAAAAGATTTTTCATTTTTAAGAGCGGGCTTAACGGTTGGGTTTTTTATAGCAATTGGTTTAATTTTAGCAGGAACATTATTTGGGTTTAATTTGGGGCTTTGGTTTTCAGTAGGAATGTGTGCATTAGCTGCAGGATCGATTTTATATCAAACATCTAATTTAGTTAACAAATATTCTACAGATGAATATATACCGGCAGCATTAGGTTTGTTTGCTTCGTTAATGCTTCTGTTTTGGTATGTGTTACGTATTTTTATGTCTAGAGATTAAATTAAAAATCTATAAAATATAAGTTAAAAGCCTTGAAAATTTTTCAAGGCTTTTTTGTTTCTTTACAATTCAATAAAAACAGCACATGAGCACCTCTTTATCATACTATAAAAAACATCTAGAATCTTATAACCAGGCTGTGCGAAAGTTGTACAAAAAAATGACAGCCTTAAGTACGTTAAGATTGTTAACTTTTATTATTGCTGCTTTTGGTGTTTATGTAACTTTTAGTCAATGGCAAGTGGCGGTTTTTATCGCTGTTGTTGGTATTGCTGTGTTTTTGTATTTGTTATCAAAGTATAATGATGTTAAAGCTAAAAGACAATTTAATGAAGCTTTGGTAGCTATTAATGAAGATGAAATTAAAATAGCTTCGGGCAATTTTTATGATAGAAATGATGGCTTGCAGTTTCAAGATCCTAATCATTTTTATAGTTTAGATATCGATTTATTTGGGCGTGGTTCTTTTTTTCAGTTTATAAATAGAACACGTATTAATGAAGGGACTCAAAAACTAGCTGATGCTTTAAAAGCAAATGATGTTGATGGTATTGTATTACGTCAAGAAGCTATAAAAGAGCTTGCTTCTAAACCAGAATGGCGACAACATTATACAGCAACATCAAGTTTGGTTTCTGTTGAGACACCTGCAAATAAAATTATAGGTTGGTTGCAAGATCATAAAACGTTTTTGCCTAAAATTATGAAATGGCTCCCGTTAGCTTTTACTATAATGTCTCTGCTTATATTCGGACTCATATATTTTAATATCATTACCAATCAAGCTTTAATTGGTTATTGGTTGGTTATTGGATTAGGAGTTACCGGGCGTTATCTTAAAAAAATAAACAGTCTAGCTTCTAATACCGATAAGGTAAAAGAGACTTTTAAACAATATGCATTACTTTTAAATTTGATAGAAAAAGAAACCTTTTCTTCAGAATTATTAAAAGAAAAACAACAGCAAATTCAGCAAGAAGGAAAAAAAGCATCTGCTATTTTTAAAGATTTATCTAAATCGTTAGATGCTTTAGATAATAGAAACAATTTAATAGCAGCCATCTTCGGGAATGGTTTGTTTTTATCCGATTTAAAAAATAGCTATCACATAGAGCAATGGATTGAACAGTATGCTAATAAAGTAGCTGATTGGTTTGAAGTTGTGTCCTTTTTTGATGCTTATAATTCTTTAGGAAATTTTACTTTTAACCATCCTGATTTTGTGTTTCCAGACATAGTAAAAGGCGCCGTTATTAAAGCAGAAGGTTTAGGGCATCCGTTACTAAATAAAACCAAACGTGTTGATAGTGATTTACTAATTGATAACGAACAGTTTTTTATTGTTACAGGTGCAAATATGGCAGGTAAGAGTACTTTTTTACGTACTGTGTCTTTGCATATTGTTATGGCAAATGTAGGTTTGCCTATCTGTGCTAAAACAAGTAAGTATTCGCCAGTTAAATTAATAACAAGCATGCGTACTACAGATTCGTTAACCGATGATAGTTCGTATTTCTTTTCAGAATTAACACGTTTAAAATACATTGTTGATGCTATTCAAAAAGAACCCTATTTTATTGTGTTAGATGAAATTTTAAAAGGTACTAATAGTACCGATAAAGCTATTGGTTCTCGCAAGTTTGTTGAAAAATTAGTCGCTTCAAATGCTACAGGAATTATAGCAACGCATGATTTGAGTTTGTGTGAAATTGAAAAGGAGTTGGAGGATGTGAAAAACTATTATTTTGATGCCGAAATTATTAATGATGAACTTCATTTTGATTATACTTTGAAAACAGGTATTTGTCAAAATATGAATGCATCGTTCTTATTGAAGAAGATGAATATTGTTTAGTTTTTTTAATTTATTAGGTAATATTCTGATTTAGATTGTTTTGTAAAATGATTGCTGTTTTATAGTGACTTTTTAATGGTAATGTGGTCTAAAACCATATAACGATTAAAGAAAAGATTATGAGATTATTTGCAGTATTATTATTTTTAGGATTATCATTAACTATACAAGCACAAGAAGTAGCATTTAATGGCGTTACTTATAAAGTAAAAGGAGAAACTATTTTAAAAGATAAAGTAGATGTAACAACAACCTTGTCTGTTGAAGAAAAAGCTGGTATTTTAGATGTTTTAAAAGAACAAAAAGCTTTAGAAGTTGAACGTTTAGCGGCGGATAAAAAGGCTAAAGAGCTTGAAAAAGCCGAAAAAGCTAAAAAGAAAGCTGAAAAAGAACAAAAGAGAGCCGAAAAGAAGCAAAAAAAGATTGAAAAGGCTTTAAAGCAAAAAGAAAAAGCACAATCTAATTTTGAGAAAGCTACAAATAAGTATAACAAGGCAACGGCTAAATACGAAAGCCTTAAAAAAAGAGGGAGGCTATCTCCGGTTGCTGAAGCAAAGTGGATTGAAAAAGTTGAAAAACTAAGATTCAAAAAAGATAAGTTTGAAAGTAAATTAAAATAAATGCAAAAGGAGCTTAACATCGCATTGGTTCAATCTGATTTAGTTTGGGAAAACCCTGAACAAAATCGGTTGAACTTTTCAGAAAAAATAAAGTCTATTTCTGATTCTGTTGATGTTATCGTCCTCCCCGAAATGTTTACTTCGGCTTTTACTATGAATGCTTCCAATGTTGCTGAAACCATGCATGGTGATACCGTTTTATGGATGCAAAAAGAAGCTTTAAAAGCAAATGCCGCCATTGTTGGGAGTCTTATTATTTCTGAAGAAAACAGGTTTTATAACAGACTTCTTTTTGTAGAACCTTCTGGTAAAATCACACATTATAATAAACGGCATACGTTTACTCTTGCAGGTGAAGATAAAGTGTTTTCGGCAGGAGATGAAAAAGTGATTATTGATTATAAAGGTTGGAAAATTTGCCCGCTTGTATGTTACGATTTACGATTTCCTGTTTGGGCAAGGAATGTTGAAGATTATGATGTTCTATTATATGTGGCCAACTGGCCTAGACCTAGAATTTCTGCTTGGGATGCCTTATTAAAAGCGCGTGCTATTGAAAATATGTGCTATGTAATTGGTGTAAATAGAGTAGGTGTTGATAGTATAAATATAGAATATTCAGGACACTCTGCAGTGTATGATGTTCTAGGGAATATCAAAACAAATTTTACGCCCAACACTGAACAAATAGAACTTGTTACTCTAGAAAAAAGACACGTTGAAGCTTATAGAAATAAGCTTAAGTTTTTAAATGATAAAGACGAATTTAAACTTAGTTAAATTGAAGTGTTTCAGGGTAACCCCAATCTGCTCTAATTTCAATTTCTTTAAAATGACTCACTTTTTCGGGTTGTATTTTTTTAAGATAATTACCAGTATCGTATTTTTTATTGCCATTTGCATCATGAATAACTCTAATGTAATAAGTGCTTGGTGGTAGGTTTAAAAAATCTACAATACCTTTTTCTGCTGCGTATTGCTCAAACTTTACATCTCCTTTTTCGGTAGTTAATTGAATAATAAGTGGGTATGTGGCATTTACTAAAGTGAAACGCGCAAAGCCATAATCAGACCCTTTTTTAGTAGTTACAGAATAGTTTATAGTATCATTTGTAGTGTCAAAAAAATCAGTAAAAGCTTCAGGTAATACTTGTATTTTATAACTATTCTCTTCGGTTCTTTTAAAGCTTATATCGTAGGTGTTATTAATGGTGTCAAATTTTGTAGTAAAATCAACGTTTAAAGAATCTTTGTCCATTAAACTAATTTTAGAATCATCAAAACTCATAAAAGGCACACTTCCTCTTATTTTATAAGGGTCTTCAGAGCCAATAGGTGCTATGCCTTTTAAGGTAAGCGAATCTCGTTTTTTATCTCTTATTCTTACTTTGTAATCTTTTTCAAATTTATACTTGGCATTAGAAACTGTAAAAAGAAGCGAATCTACCTCTAATTTAGGCTTATACCAATAGTAAAGAGAGTCTGTTTTTTCGTCTTTGGTAATGCGATAACTAAAATCATTTGGAACTTCAGAGGTAATATCAATCTTCATATCTCTATAGTCACCTTCATATCCAAAAGTAATTTTTTCACTAGCATCTAAAATAGGTCTAGTGGCTTTAAAATCTAAATCTTCAGAGAATAATTTAAGCGAATAAAGCGAATCGGTTGGCACATCAATAAAATCTTTATAAAATGCAATTTGATCTGTTTTTTGCTGAAATTTATTATCGCCATTGCCATCTTTTAAAGCCATCAGCATATATTTTCCAGCTTTAATGTTTTCAATAGAAAAAGTTGTAAGGCTATCTAATGTATTGGTTATATACTTTGGTTTTTCTTTGTAAATAATAGAATCGGAAAAAGTAGAGTCTATTTCATAAAGCGCTACATTTACAAAAGTTTCTGGTTGCTTTTGTAAGGCATCAACAATATTTCCTTTAACGGTAAGCGAATCAATATAATCTCCTGTAGAAAGCACGTAGCGATAATACGGATATGGGTTACCTTCGTTATTATCTACTATACTGTTTCCAAAATTAAAAGCATAAGTGGTGTTAGCTTCTAAGGTATCGTGTATTTTAATAGTAATGTATTTACTCGCGCTACCAATAGGTGTAATTTCTGGAGGAGTATCCATTGGTGGCGAAATAATAAGTTGCTTTTGTAAGTCCTTCATTTTAACATATTCGTCAAAATAAATTTTTATTTCATTACCACTAAATTGTGTAGAATAGTTTTCAGGAATTGCTTTTATAATAACAGGAGGATCTAAATCTTTAGGGCCACCTTCAGGAGTGCCACGGTTTGCACAGTTAACAAAAACAAGCCCAATAGAAAAGGCTAAAATAAAATTTGAAAGCTTCTTATACATTACCAATAATACTTTTGCACAAACCTACATAATTTTTAACACACATCAAGCATTAGAAAGTCGTCATGAAGATTAAAAATACAATAAAATATGACTTCTTATAAGTTTTTGCATAGTACCTCTATGGATAAACTTAAAGAAGTAGGGGTATGATATATTTTGAAGTAGTTTTAATTATGTAATAGATTTTCTAATGTATGATGTGTGTTTATAGATATAACGACAATCTTATTAGGCTATTGCCATAGTTGCAATACTTATTTTTATGTTTTTTGTTTGGTTTAAAACTAAGATACAGGCTTCTAAGGTTGCTCCAGTAGTAATAATGTCGTCTACTAATAGAATATGTTTGTTATTTATAGTTTTCGTATTCTTCAGAGCAAATAATTCATTCGTGTTAGTCCAACGCGAAAAGCGACCTTTGTTGGTTTGCGATTTTGTATTTGTTATTTTGATTAATACATCTTCTTTATAGTCGGCATTTAAAGCTTCAGCAAGTTGTTGTCCGAATTTAGTAACTTGATTATAACCTCGTTTTTTAAGTTTCTTTTTATGAAGCGGAACAGGAATTACAATATCAATATTTTTATATGAATCAAGTGTTTTTAGTTCGCCACCAAGCCAGTTTCCTAAAACAAATCCAATATGTTCATAGCCTTTATATTTTAAACCGTGAATGAGTTGCTGTACTAAACCTTTTTTTTCAAATCGAAATAATGCTGTGCCATTTTCAATCTTTGCTCGTCCATAAAGTACTTTTTTTACAGCATCGTTATCATTAAAATGAAAGTTGGTTATTGGTAAATCATGCCGGCAATCTATACAAATGGTATCTTCATTATCATTCAATAAATTATGACAAGCATAACAAACTTTTGGGAAGAATAGGTTTAGTATAGATTTGAGCATGTGTATTAATAAGTAAATTTATAAAGTTAAATAAAAAATAAACAACCTAGATGCTTAATTTTTAACAAAGAACACCTTTTGTTTCGAGTGGTTTTTTATTTTTGCACCATGGCAAATCAAGATGATAAATTTAAGAAGGTAATATCGCATGCAAAGGAGTACGGTTATGTATTTCAAAGTAGTGAGATATACGATGGTTTAAGTGCAGTTTATGACTATGCACAAAACGGCGCAGAACTAAAGAAAAATATACGCGACTATTGGTGGAAAGCCATGGTACAAATGAATGAAAATATAGTGGGTATTGATGCCGCTATATTTATGCATCCAACTACTTGGAAAGCGTCTGGACACGTTGATGCGTTTAACGACCCGTTAATTGATAATAAAGATTCTAAAAAGCGTTATAGAGCCGATGTTTTAATTGAAGACTATTGTGCTAAAATTGAAGCTAAAATAGATAAGGAAGTTAAAAAAGCAGCTAAACGTTTTGGTGAGGCTTTTAATAAAGAAGAGTTTGTTTCTACAAACGGACGTGTTGTAGGGTATCAAGAAAAAATAAATACCATACTTTCACGAATGGGAAAATCTTTAGAAAATGAAGATTTAGCCGATGTGAAAGCACTTATTGAAGAGTTAGAAATTGCCGATCCGTTAACAGGAAGTAAAAACTGGACAGATGTTAAGCAATTTAACCTGATGTTTGGTACAAAGCTAGGTGCTTCTGCTGAAACAGCAATGGATTTATATTTACGTCCAGAAACGGCGCAAGGTATTTTTGTGAATTTTTTAAATGTACAGAAAACGAGTCGTCAAAAAATTCCGTTTGGTATTGCGCAAACAGGAAAAGCTTTTAGAAATGAAATTGTTGCAAGACAGTTTATTTTTAGAATGCGTGAGTTTGAACAAATGGAAATGCAATTTTTTATTAAACCTGGTACGCAAGTAGAATGGTACAACCATTGGAAAGAAACCAGAATGAAATGGCATTTAAGTTTAGGTATGGGTGCTGATAATTATCGTTTTCATGATCATGAAAAATTAGCGCATTATGCTGATGCTGCTGCCGATATTGAATTTAAATTCCCGTTTGGTTTTAAAGAATTAGAAGGAATTCATTCACGTACCGATTTCGATTTAAAAGCACACGAAGAATATTCAGGAAAGAAATTACAATATTTCGATCATGAAGACAATAAAAGTTACACACCGTATGTGTTAGAAACGTCTATTGGTTTAGATCGCATGTTTTTAGCGGTATTCTCTAATTCTTTACAAGAAGAAGAACTTGAAAACGGAACAACAAGAACCGTTTTAAAATTACCAAGTGTATTAGCACCTGTAAAAGCTGCTATTTTACCATTGGTTAAAAAAGATGGTTTACCAGAAGTAGCTCGTAAAATTATTGATGACCTGAAATGGGATTTCAATGTTGTTTATGATGAAAAAGATGCTGTAGGACGTCGTTACAGAAGACAAGATGCAAACGGAACACCGTTTTGTATTACTGTAGATCATGATACGTTAACAGATAATATGGTAACCATTCGTCATAGAGATACTATGGAACAACAACGTGTTAAAATAGAAGATTTAAGAGGTATTATTAAACAAGAAGTAGATGTACGTTCTTGGTTAATGAAAATGTAGCATACTTAATTTGTTATGCTGAACTTGTTTCAGTATCTCATAAAAAACAAAAATCCCAAACAATAACTGTTTGGGATTTTTGTTTTTATATAATTGTTTGGTTTAAAACCTATAACCAATAGTAATACCTAGTTTAGCAACAAATTCATTATCTATATAATCATCACTTGTGTTAAAAAGGTTTCTACCAACTCCCAAATTTAATTCGCCTATAAAACCACTATTAGTAACCCATTTACCTCCAAGACCAATACCTAAGGCAAAATCGGTTATGGTATCTTCTTTTATTGTAGGGTCAAACCCATTATTATAGAAGTAAGTGTTATAATTTGTAGAATTTAACATTCCAAAACCTTCAACAAAAAAACCTGCAGCATATTTTTTTCCAAAATAAAAGCGGTAATATGGAGAGATGTAATAGTTCACATCATCACTTATTTCGTCATCAAAAGGTATGAAAATATTGATTCCAACACCAGATTCTTCATTTAAAGTTCTTTCATAAGTGACATCAAAAGCCCCAATTACTAGGTATAAACCATTTAATTTTAGTTCATTAAAATTTTGATTTGAAGTTTCTTTAATGTTTTCTTGAGAGAATGTTAAAGAGGATATAGAAAACGTAATAATTAAAAATAATAACGATTTTTTCATAAACAACAATTTAATTTTATGTGTATTAAAAATAAGACGCAATATTACTAAAAGGTTGCATAAGAAAATACCCTAATTGCAATAAATTAATGTTAATTATATAGTTATTTGTCTGTCAATTTGTTGGTCTAATGAAATAAACGTTTCTGTTCTTGAAACACCAGAAATAGTTTGTATGTCATTATTAAGTAAATGCATTAAATGCGCATTGTCTTTACAAAGTATTTTAATTAAAACATTCCAGTTACCAGTAGTGTAATGGCACTCTAGTACTTCAGGCACTTTCTTTAGTTGCTTTATAGCTTCAGGGTTTTGTATTGCTTTATCTAAATAAACACCAATAAACGCTACAGTTTCGTAACCTAATATTTTAGGGTTAATAACAAATTTAGAACCAGAAATTAAACCAGATTTTTCAAGTTTACGTAATCTTTGATGAATGGCAGCTCCAGAAATATCAACATTTCTAGCTATTTCTAAAATTGGTATTCTTGCATCTTCCATTAAAGTGCGGAGTATTTTTTTGTCTATACCGTCAATAGTAATAACTTTCGTTTTGGATTTCATGTAATAAATTGTTTTAATTTAGAACACAAAAGTAGTTATTTGATTTTAATTTGAAACTATTTTTTATAATAATGATTACTCGAAGTGCTTTTTTCGATATTAAAGGAATTAAAAAAAGAACAATTTGTTATTAATTATTTAAAGGGTTGTAGCCTAAATACGGAACTTCTTTTTCGTTAAATTTAATGTCAAAAGTTTCGAGTTCTTCTAGTATTGGTTGGTAAATTTCTTTTTTAATAGGAATTTGCACACCTGTAGCTTTAATTTTTCCATTTAAAATAGCAATCGTTGCTATTGCAACTGGCAAACCTACCGTTTTAGCCATAGCAGTATATATTTGATTTTCACCTACAACAACCATATTAGCATCTATTTGGTGTTTTTTACCATCTTTTTCGAAGCCAAATTTATGGTACATAACTATCATGTCTTTATCATCTTCAGCAAGTGTCCAGCTATCCATTAATATTTTTTGAAGTATTTGTGCTGGTGTCGCTTTTTTTAATTTGACTCTTTTTTTTGCATTAAAAACATCAAGTTCAACGAGTTTGTCCCAAACAATATCATCTTGGTCTATTTTAAGGGCGTGTCTTAATTTTAATTCAACAGAATCCGATGGACTGTATGGAAGAAAAGCATTTACAAAATCGCGATAACTCATGTTCTCACTATCATCAATAGTATAACTATCATCAGTCATGCCAAGTGTTACAAAAATATTCCAAGCTCTACTAAATCCAACACGTCTCATAGTGCCTCTATACAGCGTTTGCACATTTTCTAAACCATAAATACTTTGGTATTTTAAAGAATCTCGATTAGCATAAACTTCAAAACGACCAAAATGCTCTATATCTAAAAATTCTGTGCGCCTAAATAAACGGTTATAAGGAATGTATTTATAAGTACCTTCTTGTAAAAATTTAGCAGTACCACCTTGTCCTGCTGTTACTACATTTCTTGGGTTCCATGTAAATTTGTAATTCCACAAGTTATTATCGCTTTCTGGAGCAACTAAACCGCCTGTAAACGATTCAAATAAAATCATTTTTCCACCATTGTCTCGAACACGATCTATAACTTGCATAGCACTCATATGGTCTATACCTGGATCTACTCCAATTTCATTCATTAAAACAATACCTTTAGCTATGGCATCATCATTTAACGCTTGCATATCTTTGCTAACATACGAGGCTGTAACCATGTGTTTTCCATATAAAACGCAGTCTTTAGCAACTTCTATATGAAATCTTGCGGGTAGCATAGAAATTACGATATCAGTATTTTTAATAGCTTCATTGCGCGCTTTCTCATTAAATACATCAAATGAAATTGCGGTTGCATTTTTATGATTTAAAATGAGCTTTTTAGCATTCTCAATATGTATATCACCAACAGTAATATGAAGGTTTTCTGAAGTAGATTTATCTAATAAATATTTTAAAAGATAAGAAGTTGATTTTCCAGAACCAATGACTAAAATTTTTCGCATATTGAGTTTTGTTGACTAGTTTTGTTAAATATCAATAAGAAATCCGATTATGATTTTATTTTGTGAATTTAATAAATGTATTGGTATTTTGTTGAGAATAATATAATTATTATGAATAAAACTATCTTGATTACTGCAGCGACTTTAGGTTTAATGAGTATTGTTTTGGGGGCTTTTGGAGCTCATGCTTTAAAAGAATTAATTCCAATTGAAGCCCAAAAAACTTTTGAAACAGGTGTGCGTTACCAAATGTATCATGCGTTATTACTATTATTTATTGGGAATGTGTCAAATGTACTAGTAAAAGATAAAAAAATCCTATTCTATTTTGTATTGTTAGGTGTAATTTTGTTTTCAGGTTCAATTTATTGTTTAGCAACAAATTCATTGTCAAGTTTCGATTTTAAAACTATAGGTTTTATAACGCCAATAGGTGGTCTGTTTTTAATTATGGCATGGGGCTTATTGTTTGTGAATTTTTTAAGAATTAAGCCTAAAAATAATGTTTCGTAAAGGATAATTTAATTTAAATGTCATAATTTTGCGATACAACTAAAATAATAGCAGAAATATGGAAAACAACAATCAAGTTACTACAACGATTTCGTTAGAAAATTATGGTATTAAAAATGCGAAGGTTCAATACCAATTGTCTCCTGAACAACTTCATAGCATTGCTATTGAAAAAGGACAAGGTGTTGAGGCATCTTCTGGGGCTTTAGCAGTTAATACAGGTGAATTTACTGGGCGTTCTCCAATGGATCGATTTATTGTAAAAGATGATGTTACAAAAGATCTTGTTTGGTGGGGTGATATTAATATTCCTTTTGAAGCAGATGCTTTTGATGTTTTATATAATAAGGTAACAGCTTATCTCTCTGAAAAGGAAGTTTTTGTTAGAGATAGTTACGCTTGTGCTGATAAAGATTATAAGTTGAATATTCGTGTTATAAACGAATATCCTTGGAGTAATCAGTTTGCATATAATATGTTTCTGCGTCCAACAGATGAAGAACTAGAAAATTTTACACCAGAATGGACCGTTGTTAATGCGCCAGGTTTTATGGCGAATCCTGAAGTTGATGGTACGCGTCAACATAATTTTGCGATTTTAAATTTTACAAAAAAAATTGCCTTAATTGGTGGTACTGGTTATACTGGCGAAATTAAGAAAGGTATTTTTTCAGCTTTAAACTTTATATTGCCTGTACTCAAAAATACGTTACCAATGCACTGTAGTGCCAATGTAGGTAAAGATGGCGATACAGCCATTTTCTTCGGGCTTTCAGGTACAGGAAAAACAACACTGTCAACAGACCCGAATAGAAGTTTAATTGGAGATGATGAACATGGTTGGACTAATGAAAACTCAGTATTTAATTTTGAAGGTGGTTGTTATGCAAAAGTGATTAATTTATCTAGAGATAACGAGCCCGAAATTTATGATGCTATTAAAAAGGGTGCTATTTTAGAAAATGTTGTTTTAGATAAAAATGGACATGTAAATTTTGAAGATACGTCTATAACTCAAAATACAAGAGTAAGTTATCCTATAAATCATATTGAAAATATTAAGGAGCCTTCAATTGGTAAAAATCCTAAAAACATCTTTTTTTTAACAGCAGATGCTTTTGGAGTATTACCTCCAATTTCTAAATTAACACCAAGTCAGGCTGCTTATCATTTTATATCTGGATATACAGCTAAAGTTGCAGGTACCGAAGCAGGTGTTGTAGAACCTGTGCCTTCTTTTTCGGCTTGTTTTGGTGCGCCTTTTATGCCTTTACATCCTTCTAAATATGCCGAAATGTTAAGTAAGAAAATGACAGAATCTGGTGTTAATGTTTGGCTGGTAAATACAGGATGGACAGGAGGTTCTTATGGCGTAGGAACTAGAATGAAGTTAAAATATACACGTGCTATGATTAACGCCGTTTTAAATGGTGATTTAGGTTTATATACCTATGATACGTATCACATACATTCTGTTTTTGGAGTTGCGCAACCAAGGTCTTGCCCTGGTGTACCAACTAGTGTTTTAAGTCCGAGAGCCACTTGGAATAACGATGAAGCCTATTATAAAACAGCTTTTAAATTGTCCAATGCTTTTCGCGAAAACTTTAAAAAGTTTGAAATGCATTGTAGTGAAGAAATTAGACGTGGCGGCCCGCAACGTTATGCACATTAAAACAAAAAGCCCGATTTTATTTAAAATCGGGCTTTTTAATTATATTTAGAATAAGATTATTTCTTATTAGCTTGTTCAATATATTTTTGTAAAGCCATAGTCATAGAAGGTGTTTCAGGAGTTGGCGCAGCAATATCTACACGTAATCCTTTTTCTTCAACAGCTTTAATAGTGGTATTGCCAAAAACAGCTATTCTAGTTTCGTTTTGTTTAAAATCAGGAAAGTTTTTAAATAACGATTCTATTCCAGAAGGACTAAAAAATACTAAAACATCATAGTAAACATTGGCTAAGTCAGATAAATCACTTACTACGGTTTTGTAAAACGTAGCTTGTTTCCAATCTACACCTAAAGCATCTAAAGTATTTGGTACTTCTGGCTTTACTTTATCTGTATTTGGTAATAAGAATTTTTCGTCTTTATATTTTTTTATTAACGGAGACAGTTCAGAAAATGTACGTTTACCAACATAAATTTTACGTTTTCTGTAAACTACATATTTTTGTAAGTAATAAGCAACAGCTTCAGACTGACAAAAATACTTCATGCTATCAGGTACTTTAAAACGCATTTCTTCAGCAATTCTAAAAAAATGATCTACCGCATTTCTACTAGTTAAAATAATAGCAGTGTAATTGTGTAAATCTACTTTTTGTTGTCTGATATCTTTGGCAGAAACGCCTTCAACATGAATAAACGGTCTAAAATCGATCTTAACCTTCTGCTTTTCTTGTAAATCGAAATAAGGAGAGTTTTCAATTTTAGGTTCAGGTTGAGATACTAAAATGGTTTTCACTTTCATACACACAAGTAGTTTTGTTCTTTATCTGTCATTAAACACCTTAAATAAAATGATGTAAGGTGCAATTTCAAGAGCGCAAAGATACAAAATAAAATAAAAAAAGTTGCTCTTTATCAAACTTTGATGTGTTTTAAACGATGTAATTAGTCCGATTAGGTTTACAAGTAAAAGAAGGATAATAATTATATAAGTTAAAATTAACGAATTTTTAAAACTAAAAACTAAAAGTGCGTTTAGTGGTAGCAATAATAAGCCTAAGTAGTTTTTGTAACTTATTTTTTGAAAGAGGTACCTGTGCATTATTTTATCAATTTCAAAAAGACTTCCTATTAAACGCTCAATAAGAACTTTTATTAAAAAAAACGAACCAATACCTACAGTGAGTTTAAAAATAAAATTTACATCTACATTTTTAATGCCTGTTGCGTGTTGATACAGGATAAAACTAAAAATTGATCCCGAAATAATTAAGTTAATAAAGAGTAAAGCATCAAAGTTGTCAAAGAATTTTTGTTCGCGTGAATAAATTTTAAGATACTTAAAGTTTCCAATAATATATAAGAAGTTTTGAAAACGTTTGGGTGCTACCAACTTAGCTACTGCTATAATAGCAATACCAAAGAGGATTAGAACAGTAAATAATTCATTTGAAGAAACATCACGAATCATAGCATAAAATTATTATAAATATTATCAATAATGCTATATTATTAAGGAATATTTAGAAAAAAAAATCTTTTAAATGATGTACATTTGCTGAAAATTATGTGTTTTCACTAAGATTAGAGTATGCAAGATACGATTGTTATCATTCCAACATATAACGAAATAGAGAATATTGAAGCTATTATTAAAGCGGTATTATCTAAATCGGAAGCAATACATGTTTTAATTGTTGATGATAATTCTCCAGATTTAACAGCTTTAAAAGTAAAAGAACTTCAAAACGATTTTGAAGGTAGATTGTTTTTAGAAGTGCGTAAAGAGAAATCAGGGTTAGGAACAGCTTATATTCACGGATTTAAATGGTGTTTAAAGAAAAAGTATCAATATATTTTTGAAATGGATGCCGATTTCTCACATGATCCTAATGATTTAGAAAAATTATACAAGGCTTGTCATGTTGATGGGGCCGATTTATCTATTGGCTCTCGGTATGTAACAGGTGTAAATGTTGTTAATTGGCCAATGAATCGTGTATTGATGTCTTATTTAGCATCAAAATATGTGCGTATTATTACCGGCATGAAAATTCATGATACCACAGCAGGTTTTGTTTGTTATAAACGAAATGTGCTTGAAACAATAGATTTAAATGCAATTAAGTTTATAGGCTATGCGTTTCAAATAGAAATGAAGTTTAAAGCCTATTTAAAAAAGTTTATAATTAAAGAAGTACCAGTTATATTTACTGATAGAACGAGAGGAGAGTCTAAATTAAGTTCAGGTATTATTTCAGAAGCTATTTTTGGAGTCATATCAATGAAGCTTAAAAGTCTTTTTACAAAGTAGAAATTATGAAGAAAAAAACGATTCTAATTAAAAATGCAAACATTGTAAACGAAGGTTCCGTTTTTAATGGCGACATATTAATTGAAGGCGAATATATAAAAGAAATTAACGATTCTATAAGCGCAAAATCTGCCGATGTACATGTTATTGATGCCGAAGGGAAATATTTATTACCAGGGGCTATTGATGATCAGGTGCATTTTAGAGAGCCAGGTTTAACACATAAAGCTACTATAGAAACCGAATCTAGAGCAGCTATTGCAGGAGGTATTACATCGTTTATAGAAATGCCAAATACCAATCCGCAAACTACTACAGTTGAAAAATTAGAAGAAAAATTTGAAATAGCAGCAAAAACATCATTTGCTAATTATTCATTTATGTTTGGTGGTACTAACGATAACCTAGAAGAAATTTTAAAAGTAAACCCAAAATCAGTTGCTGGATTAAAATTATTTTTAGGATCTTCAACAGGAAATATGTTGGTGGATGATCCAGAAATTTTAGAAAAAATATTCAAAAGTACCGATATGGTTATTTCGGTACATTGTGAAGATGAAGCTACTATAAAAAAGAATTTTCAAGAGCATTTAGAAAAATATGGTGATGATATTCCTGTAAAGTATCATCCTATTATCAGAAGTGAAGAAGCATGTTATTTATCATCTTCAAAAGCTATTGAATTAGCAGAAAAAACGGGTGCGCGTTTGCATGTTTTTCATCTTTCAACAGGAAAGGAAACGGCTTTGTTTTCTAATAAAATTCCGCTAAAAGATAAAAAAATAACGGCCGAGGTTTGTATACATCATTTATGGTTTAGCGATAAAGATTATGATGAAAAAGGAACACTTATTAAATGGAATCCTGCAGTAAAAACTGAAAAAGATAGAGACCAATTATGGGAGGCGTTGTTAGATGATAGAATAGACGTTATTGCAACAGATCATGCACCACATACTGCTGAAGAAAAAGCTAATGTTTATACAAGTGCCCCTTCTGGAGGTCCTCTAGCACAACATGCTTTACCTGCAATGTTAGAAATGTACCATAAAGGTAAGATTTCAATAGAAAAAATAGTAGAAAAAATGTGTCATAACCCAGCTATCTTATTTCAAGTAGAGAAAAGAGGTTATATAAAAGAAGGTTATTTTGCCGATTTGGTTTTAGTAGACTTAAATAATCCATGGACCGTTAATAAAGATAATATTCTTTACAAATGCGGATGGTCGCCTTTTGAAGGTACAACCTTTAAGTCTAGAATAACACATACATTTTTAAATGGAACTATTGCATATCAAAACGCTAAGTTTTCAGAAGTAAAATCTGCTAAACGATTAACTTTTAATAGATGATTTTAAAACGATTCATATTAGGTTTCGGAATTCTTTTATTGGCAACAGCTTGTTATGAATTTAAAAAACCAGACAAACCAAAGAATTTAATTTCTAAGGATAAAATGGTTGATATATTAATTGATGTAAAATTGCTAGCTTCTGCCAATAATAGAAACAGAAAAACATTAATAGATTCTGGAATTAATCGTAATACATATATCTTTAAAAAATATAAGATTGATAGTTTACAGTTTGCTTTAAGTAACGATTATTACGCCTTTAATATTAAAGAATATGAAGCTATTTATGCAAAAGTGAAAGATAGTTTAGAGGCGCTTAAAAAGATTTATGGCGATTTAAAGTTAAAAGAAGAAACTGAGAAAAAATTAAAAGACTCTTTAGAAGCTTTAACTAAAGAGAAATTGTTAGATTCTATAACAAATATTAAAGCAAAAGATTCTTTAAGATTAATAATCAAAAAAGATTCTTTAAAAGAAATTATGTTGGAAAAGAAATTTAAAGCTGATAGAAAGCTTATTTCTCCTGTTTCAAGTAAAGACTCCCAATCTCAATAATACTTTTATTAATATCTTTAAAAGTATAATTAAGCGTTGACTTTATTTTATTACTACTATAATTAGTTTCAGAACATAATGAATACGCAATTTGTTTTGTTAATTGCCTGCGTTTACCTGTTACTTTACTTTTTAACCAATCTAGTTTCCAAGCTATTTTTAATAAGTTTTTTGAAGCTGTTTTTTTAGGAATATTTGCATTAACAGATTTTGCTAAGGTTTGTAAAAACTGTTTGTAAGTCCAGTTTTCGGCAACTAAAATAAAACGTTCGTTTACAACATCGCTTTTTAAAAGTTGTATCATAATGGAGGTAACATCTTCAATAGCAACAAGTCCAATAGTTCCCGAAGTATAATATTTTAAACCTTTATACGCTTTTTTAAATAAGCTACCACTTCCGTAATGCCAAATACCAGCGCCTAAAATAACACCAGGATTTACAATAACAGAGTTTAGGCCTTCTTGTGTAGCTCGCCAAACTTCCATTTCGGCACCATATTTTGTTATAGCATAAACACTATTGTCTACTTCTGGGTTCCATTCTGTTTTTTCAGTAATAGGCGTATTGTTTAAAGTGTTTCCAATAGTTGCTATAGAACTTACATAACACAACTTTTTAATATTATTCGAAATGCAAAAATTAACAATATTGGCAGTGCCTTCAATATTGGTTCGTCTTAAAATCTGGTATTTATCTGGTTCAAAAGACACAAATGCTGCGCAGTGGTATACATAAGTAATATCCTTAAAAGCATCAGATAAAGAAGGGATGTCTAAAATATCGGCTTCTACCCATTCAATTGAATTAAAAAGAGTCTCATAATCTGTAGTATAGCTAGAAAATACATTTTTAACATGATTTAGTTTATGCGTGCTTCTGTAAATAGCTCTAACTTTTTCTTTGTTAAAAGCTAATTTATAGAGTAAATGTGCTCCAACTAAACCTGTACTTCCTGTTACTAAAATCATGCAACTAAAGTAATAAATAATGATTATGCATTAGTAATTCTATACGTATTTTTATATTTGCCAAAGATTACTAAATAGATTTAATGATGATAAAGAATTTTGTTGAAGAATTAACTTGGAGAGGCATGATACATACAGTGATGCCTGGAGCAGAAGAACACTTAATGGAAAGCATGCGAAGTGCTTATGTGGGGTTTGATCCTACAGCCGATTCTTTACATATTGGGAATTTAGTACCTATCATGTTATTAGCGCATTATCAACGTTGTGGACACAGGCCAGTTGCTTTGGTTGGTGGAGCTACAGGAATGATTGGTGATCCTTCAGGGAAATCTAACGAGCGTAATTTGTTAGATGAAAAAACGCTTCGTCATAATCAAGAAGCTATAAAAGGGCAGTTAGCACATTTTTTAGATTTTGAAAGCGATGCTGAAAATGCAGCATTATTAGTGAATAACTACGATTGGATGAAAGACTTTTCATTTCTAGAATTTATTCGCGATGTTGGTAAGCATATTACTGTAAACTATATGATGGCGAAAGATTCTGTTAAAAATAGAATTTCATCAGAATCTTCAGAAGGTATGAGTTTTACGGAGTTTACTTATCAGCTTGTTCAAGGCTATGATTTTCTTCATTTATATAAAGAGAAGAATTGCTCTATCCAAATGGGAGGAAGCGACCAATGGGGAAATATTACAACAGGAACCGAACTTATTAGAAGAGTAGGTAGTGGAAAAGGATTTGCAATTACTTGTCCGTTAATTACAAAATCTGACGGTTCTAAATTCGGAAAATCAGAAGGCGGAAACGTTTGGTTAGATGCTAACAGAACATCGCCTTATAAATTTTACCAATATTGGTTGAATTCTAGTGATGAAGATGCTGAAAAGTATATTAAGATATTTACTTTTTTAGAAGAAAATACTATTAATGCTTTAATAGAAGAACATAAAGAAGCACCTCATTTACGTGTTTTACAAAAGCGTTTAGCTGAAGAGATTACCGTAATGGTTCATTCTAAAGAAGATTTAGATAATGCTATAAAAGCGAGTGCTATTCTTTTTGGAAAATCGACTAGTGATGATTTAAAAAGACTTAATGAGCAAACGTTTTTAGATGTTTTTGATGGCGTACCACAAACTGAAATTAATCAGTCTGATATTGAAAACGGATTAGATATTATTGCAGCTTTAGCAGAAAAAGGCGGTTTTTTAAAATCTAATGGTGAGGCAAGACGAGCATTAAAAGAAAATTCTATTTCAGTTAATAAAGAAAAGGTAAAAGAAGATTATACTATTACTTCAAAAGATTTAATCAATAATAAATTTGTATTACTTCAAAGAGGTAAGAAAAATTATTTTGTATTGCGTTTAGTATAAAAAAATAACGCCTGATTTTTAAGAAAAATCAGGCGTTACACTAACCAACCAACTAAAAATTAATTCTTCTTTTTCTTAGCTGTTGGTTTGGTCGTAATGTTTTTTTAAAACTTACAGAAAATATTTTATTTTTTTAATTTTATTTGGTTCCAGTTTTTATCTGCTTTTTTTATTAAAGTGTCGCTGTTTTCTTGTTGCCATAATTCTAAAGTATTTGTGCCCCAAGCATTATAAAACAAATAGAGTTTACCTTTTTTTATTTCAAAGCTTTTTGGGTTTATAGAAACCTTATTTATTAGCTTTTGTCGCTATGGCATAAGCACAATAGCCTCCATATTGTGGAATGAATTTTTTAGGACTTTCTTTAAATGTATTTAAGTTTTCTCTTGAAACAAATTTATAGTATACACCATCATGTTTCGTTGTATAGGTTTTGTTTCCTTCTAAGACTTTATTGTTAAAATAGGCAACAACATCATAACCATTGGCAACAAATCCTTTTTTAGTGTTATAATCTGTAGTTTGTGAAAATGCGACTGAGGAGACTAGTAGTAATAATATAATAAGACGCTTCATAATTTTTTTTAATGAGTCTTAAAATAAATAAGTTACTTACAAAACCATTAAATTACAACCACGAATATCTGAATTGTCGAACCTACCAATAACTTCAAACGCTCCATTTTTATTAACACGACCTAGGTCTTGAGTCGCAATAAAAGAACAAGAATTAATATTGGCTAAATCAATAACATTTATGCCGCCAGCTTTTTCTAAGGAATTAATACTTAAAGCATCTTCTGTATCTCGGGTTAATATACGCATCCAATTAGGGCATTTAAAAACACCGTTTCCATTGGAGTATGCTTGACTTAAAAGTTCGGTCATACCATATTCGCTATGTATGCTATCAACACCAAAACCTAGTTTTAGTTGCTGGTGTAATTCATAGCGTATCAATTCTTTTCTTCTACCTTTCATACCACCTGTTTCCATAATAATGGTGTTTTTTAGGTTGAATTTATAGGTTTCAACTAAATCTAATAAAGCAAAAGACACACCAATTAAAAGCACTTTTTTGCCTTCGGCATCAAGCTTAATAAGTTTGTCTTTTAATTCAGAAATATTATTTAAATAAAATCCGCTTTCAGGATGTTTAGATTGTTTAATTAAATCGTCTGCCATATATATTAACGACGAACCTTCCCGCTCTAAATAAGAAGGTAATAGAGCTAGAATAACATAATCTTCTATGTTGCCATAAAATTGTTGAAAGCCTTTAGAAAAGCTTTGTTTGTATATCTCTAAATCTGTTACATGGTGTTTGCTTGTTTCACTTCCAGTGGTTCCAGAGCTAGTAAAAGTTGTTTGTACAGATTCGTTAGAACTTAAAATGTCTTTGGTCTTAAAGAATTGAATGGGTAAAAACGGAATGTCTTCAATAGTTTTAACATCACTAGGATGTTTGTATAATAAATCGCAAAAAGATCGATATACTTTATTGTTTTTAAACTGATAATTAAAGACTTGTAAAGCCAAATCATTAAACTCGGTTTCTGTCTTAATATTAAATATCGAATTACTTTCTATCATATCGACAAAAATAGATAAAATAAAAAAGCGCCACCAAAAGGTAGCGCTCTAAATATTATAAAGTATGATTAAATTATTTAATCACAAGTTTCCGTGTTTCACTAATATTGTTTTCAGTAATTTTTAAAACATAAACACCTTTACTTAGTCTAGAAATGTTTAATTCTTTACCTGTAAGTACAATAGAGAAAATTTGTTTTCCTAGCACATTAAAAAACTCAACTTTTTTGGTTAAATTCTTTTTAGATGTAATATATATAAACGTTTTACCGTTAGTAACAGGATTAGGATATATAGATAAACTTTCAATATTTTGCTTTACTGCAGGTGTGTTTTTAACACTGTTTTGAGAAACTCCTTGAAAGGAAGTCAAAAGTGCTAAAGCAAATATTAAAGTAAAAAAGTAGTTTTTCTTCATAGTTTCTATACCGATTAATAAAGGTAATAAAATACCGCAAAAGTGATGCCAAAATAGTGTTAAAGATTTGTGCTATATGTCGAAACATTAAATTCATGTAAGTTGTTTGTTACCTTAATGTTATTTATCTTAGAGGTTTAAATTAAATCTTGTTATTAGCTTTATCTTTGGCTTAAAATTTGGCTAATTATTTTAATTATTTGATAATGAAGTATTCAAATTTAAAGTTTAATTACAGTAAAGGGATGATTAATTAAAAATATTATCTCACCTTAAAAAGTAATAAGTGTTACAGATGAAAAAAAAGGATATTAAAATATTATTAGTTGATGATGAACCAGATATTTTAGAAATAGTTGGTTACAATTTATCAAGTGAAGGTTACCAAGTTATTACTGCTGAAAATGGTGCCGAAGGCGTAAAAAAAGCAAAAAAAGAACAGCCTCATTTAATTATTTTAGATGTGATGATGCCAGAAATGGATGGTATTGAAGCTTGTGAATTAATTAGAAAAAATCCAGATTTAAAAAATACCATAGTAACTTTTTTAACTGCTAGAGGTGAAGATTATTCTCAAGTAGCAGGTTTTGATGCTGGTGCAGACGATTATATTACAAAACCAATAAAACCAAAGGTTTTAGTTAGTAAAGTAAAAGCGCTTTTACGCCGTTTTAAAGAAGAAGACGTTGTTGATACGGTAAAAATTGGTTCTCTAGAAATTAATAGAGACGAATATAAAATTACGTCTAAAGGTGTAGAAATTGTACTTCCTAGAAAAGAATTTGAATTATTATCTTTGTTGGCATCTAAACCAGGAAAAGTGTTTAAACGCGATGAAATTCTTGATGCAGTTTGGGGTAACGAAGTGGTAGTAGGAGGAAGAACTATTGATGTGCATATTCGTAAACTTCGTGAAAAATTAGGTGATGATAGTTTTAAAACAGTAAAAGGAGTAGGCTATAAGTTTGTTGAATAATGCAGACAAAATTTAAAAAATCATATCGGTTTGCAATAAAAACCTCGTTTTATATTACCATGTATATAACGCTCTTAATGAGCGTTTTTTTATATTATTTTTTTGAGTTTATATGGTGGATGCCATTTGTTATTTTTATAGCAACTTATGTATTTTCCTTTCTTTTAATTCAATATAGGGTAGAGCGTTTTATATACAGAAGGGTAAAAAAAATATATGATGATTTAACACTTTTAGAATCTGCCAGCATATCAAAAGGAGCTATAACTACAGATATGCGAACCCTTACCCAAGAAATAGATAGGTTTGCCCGCGTAAAAAAAATTGAAATTGAAACACTTAAAGTTAGAGAAAAATACAGAAAAGAGTTTCTGGGTAATGTGTCTCACGAATTAAAAACGCCTTTATTTACGGTTCAAGGTTATATTTTAACATTGTTAGATGGCGCCATGGATAATAAAAACCTTCGAGAAAAATATTTAGAAAGAGCTAGTAAAGGTATTGATAGATTAGGTTACATTATAAAAGATTTAGACATGATTACCAAGTTGGAAGTTGGTGATTTAAGTTTAAATACTGAAAACTTTGATATTATTGAGTTAGTGAAAAGTGTTTTTGAAATGCTAGAAATGAAAGCAAGCAAAAGAAGCATAACACTAACTTTTGATATGAATTATGCAGAACCAGTTTTAGTAAAAGCAGATAAAGAAAGGATACAGCAAGTATTAGTGAATTTAATAGTTAATTCATTAAAATACGGAAGAGATAAAGGTACCACCGAAATAAGTATAGAGAACCTTATAAAAAACAAAGTTATTGTTAGGGTAACAGATAATGGAGAAGGGATTGAAAAAGACCATTTACCACGTTTGTTTGAACGTTTTTATCGTGTAGATAAAAGTGGATCACGTAAAGAAGGAGGTTCTGGTTTAGGTTTATCTATAGTAAAACATATTATTGAAGCTCACGACGAAAAAATTTATGTAGAAAGCGAGTATGGTGTGGGTAGCGAGTTTTCATTTACCCTCGAAAAGGCTAAATAATTTTTTGAAATCTGTTTTAAAATCAAAGGCTTTTAAACCTTCATAAGCGTTAACGTCTTTTAATTTAGTTAAAGTAAAATCTTCTTGTTTACAGCTTGGTACTAAGCTCATTTCGGTAAGTCGTTTTGCTAAATATTCTTGTTCAAACTGTCCAGGGGTAGGAATAAAAAAGGCCTTTTTGTTAAGTTTTGCTAAGTCCATAACAGTTGTATAGCCAGACCTAGAAATAACTAAAGCACTTTCGTTTATAGTTTTTTCTAACAACCCCGAAGTCATAAAATTATAGAGAGTTATATTTCCAAGAATTTGGATGCTTTGTTCTTCTTCCATGATGCCTTTAACAAAAACAACGTTGCCTTTATAATTTTTAAATTCTAACAGTAATTTTTCTTCAAGCAAAGTACGTTGAGGTTCAGGGCCAGAAAGTAAAATCATAACATCATTAATAATTGGTGTTTGCTTTTTTTCAAATCGACTTAAAGGACCTATATATTCTAAAGGAATTTCAAAGCTATCAATATGTCCTAATTTACCACTTAGGTTAAGTATCCCATTGGTGTCTGGAACCCAACAAATATTGAATTTTTTAATAAATTTTTCATGAATTTTAGTGCTAAACCAAGTAGTAGATCCACTTAAAACATTCAATTGGTGTGTAATAAAAACCGAAGGCACTTTTTTGCTATAAACCCCCAATCTATTATCAGAAATAATACCATCAATACCCTTGTTATCAATAATATGTTTTATTGCTTTTTTTTCAGCTTTTATCGCTTTAATAAGCTTAGGAGAATCTTTAATCATTTTTAATTTAAAAAACTTACCATTTTTAGCATAGGTAACATTGTAAGATGGTAGTTCAACCGATGAAAGATTTGGAAATTCTTTTTTTAAAAGCGAAAGTGCAACACCATCACTAGCAATAACAGGGATGTAATTATTATCAATTAATGCTTTAATAATAGGAATGCATCGAGTTGCATGTCCTAATCCCCAATTTAGAGGTGCTACTAAAATTCTTTTTTTCATTTTTATAGTTATGGCGTGTCCATGCTAATGCATGGTCGGGCTTTCACAAGTCGCTCTCTGCGAGGAGCTCCAACAATTGTTCAATCCCTCACGCAATTTTTTGGTAATTTCAAAGATAAGGATATAAACACTCTCGTATATTTCCTTAATTTTACCAAATAATTATTATTTCAATAAAAATAAAATAATTAAGAAGCTGTGGGAAGTAAAAATAAGCTAAGGAGGTTTAGAGAAAACGAAACTTTTTCTAATGTTATTCAGCCAACAAGAGAAGAATTAGTAGATTCAAATTTCAATTTAAAAGGAAATTGGAGATCAACAGTTTTTAAAAACGATAATCCTCTAGTTTTAGAATTAGGTTGTGGTAAAGGAGAGTATTCTGTTGCATTAGCTCAAAAATATCTTAATAAAAATTTTATTGGTATTGATATAAAAGGAGCACGTTTTTGGCGAGGTGCTAAAACTGCTATTGAAGACAATATACCCAATGTTGCTTTTTTACGTACTCAAATTGAGCTTATAGATCATGCTTTTGGAGAAAATGAAGTAGACGAAATCTGGATTACATTCCCCGATCCGCAAATAAAATATAAGCGTACCAAGCATAGAATGACGAATGAGGTGTTTTTAAAACGATACAAAACCATTTTAAAACCAGACGGTGTGGTGAATTTAAAAACCGATAGCGAGTTTATGCATGGTTATACACTTGGTTTGTTACATGGTGCAGGGCATGAAGTGTTATATGCCAATCATAATGTGTATAAACAAGAAGGAAGTCCAGAAGAAGTTACAAGTATTCAAACCTTTTACGAATCGCAATATTTAGAGCAAAACAAACCAATTACGTATATTCGGTTTAAAATTAAATAGGTTTGAATATAACTTTTATCTTTTTTTTAGGACTCGTTATTGCATTAGTAGGTGTTATTCCTCCAGGTTTATTAAATATGACTGCTGCTAAAATTAGTTTAAAAGAAGGGCATGCTAGAGGTGTTGTGTTTTCAATAGGTGTTTGCGTTGTTGTGTTAATTCAAACTTATGTAGCGGCCATTTTTGCAAGTTATTTAAGTAGTCACTTAGAGATTGTAGAAATTCTTCAACGTGTGGCTTTTGTTATTTTCGTTTTAATTACCATCTATTTTTTACTGATAGCTAAAAAAGAATCTAAAGAGCTTGTTGATCCTCAAATAAAAAGCAAGAAAAGTCGTTTTTTTCAAGGGGTCTTTTTGTCTGCTATTAATGTGTTTCCTATTCCTTATCAAGCGTATATGACCATTACTTTGGCGTCGTTTGGTTGGTTAGATTTTAGCCAAATTAGTATTATAGCATATATTTCAGGAGCCGCCATGGGAACCTTTGTAATGCTTTATGTATACATGTTCTTTTTTCATAAAATAAAAGATAAATCAATTGCTTCACAAAAAAGCATGAATTACCTTATTGGAGGTATTACGGGCATTATTTCTATTATAACTTTAATTAATATTATTAAAGAAATGTAGCCATGCAACAAGAAACATTAAACTTTTTTGAAAAGGTTTTTGAAGTTGCTAAACAAATACCTTACGGACGCGTTACAAGTTATGGAGCTATTGCTAAATATTTAGGAGCAGCCAGAAGTGCTCGTATGGTAGGTTATGCTATGAATGGTTCTCATAATAAAGATGTGCCAGCTCACAGGGTTGTAAATAGAAAGGGTTTGTTAACTGGGAAGCATCATTTTGATGGCACCAATTTAATGCAACAACTTTTAGAAAGTGAAGGCGTACAAGTTATTGATAATCAAATTCAAAACTTTAATGAGGTGTTTTGGGATCCTAATGAAATAAAGTAAAGTTTATCCAATCTTTTTGCTGTTTTTAAAGTTGTGTTTTATAACCTGAGGTTTCTTTTTTTCTGTTGAAAGCGTTAAAATTTTAGCAAGAAGATCTGTTTCGTTTTTAAATAATGATTTCTTTAAAAGTTGCATTTCTACTTCCATATGGTTCTTTACCTCTTTTTTAAGCATATCTGTAAATGATAAGTTAAATAGCTTTTTATATAAAAAAGTATGGTTTGATATAGTGACTTCAGAATCACTAATACAAATTGAAATTTCATTTTTGTAATCAATTAAAAAGTATTCGTCAGAAATAGGAGAAATTAATTTTTTAATATTTTTATCTGAAGAATATTTTTTTACAATGTCAATAACATATTGAGCATCTTCTTTTATTTCTTTTTTCTTAAATGTAAACATATTTATTGTTTTTACTTGAAGCGTATAAATCAAGTGTGTTTATACTTTAGAGACAAGTTTAATGCCAAAGTCACATGTTTTTGATTTTTAGGTATTTAGACGGGGTTTATTCTTTTTTTATCGATTATATTGAAATTTTAGAGCGTTATTTTATGATTTGTAATAGTATTTTTTTTTTTTGATAATCAGTTGATTAATTAGATGTAATAATTGTATTTATATGTCTAAAAGAAAAGGCCAACACCTAGTGTAGGAGTTGAAAAATTCTGATTTCCAATTTGAAGATATTCGTAACCCATAATTAGTTTGTGTTTTTTAATATGATAATTTATCAAAGCATTAAACTTATCAATGCTTTCGCTATTTATGAAGGTTTGATTAAAGTTAATTTCAAGACTTAAAGGTTTTGCAAAAAATAATTCAGCTCCCAATCCATAAGTCAAGCCTAATTCATTAACAGCACCATTAACATAAGTAGCTCCTAGACCCCACCAAGCATTAAATTTTTCTGTACGTACACGGTGGTATTTTGCAAGCGCGGTGTAAATAGCTAAATGATCTTTTCCAAAGTTAGGGTTGTTTTCCCATAATTGAAGGTAATTTAATTCTAATCCCAGTCTTTTTAAAAACCGCATATCCATATTTAATTGAGAGCCTTTTAATCGGCTGTTTTCCATAATATATCTAGCCGATAATGAGGTTCTAAAAATAGGAGTGTCTTTGTTCCATTCGTAAGTGTAGTTACCTTTTTTCGAATTGAAATAAGGGTATTTGCTTAGATATGCGTTGCTAGCTTGGTGTTCTTCTTCAAAAGGCGATTCAAAAGCAATACCATAAGCCGTATAAGCAAATATTTGTACAAAAACACCACCAACAAGTTCAGTTAAAAAATCATTATTAGAATTGTTGTCGTTGTCTTCGTTGCTACTGTAGTTTGTATTATAACTTTTAATGGTGTCCTCTTTTTCTTTTAAGCTTTCTTCGGCACGTTTAATTTTACTTTGTCCGTAACTTGAAATTCCAATAAAAAAGACAAAATATAGAATAGCATTTTTCATAAGTCAGGTATGTGTTATTTAAAAAGTGTTTATTGCACATAAATCATACCAATACCAACTATAGAATGTGAAAAAAGTGTTATAATCTATATATAAAGAATTAAAGCTGTTAAACTTTAATTTTTAGACAATGACTTAAATCAGTTTATATCATAAAGAAAGCATATATCTTTATCAATCATTTCAATAAATCTGCTTTAAAATATTAACTTTTCAGCGTATATTTGTACTTTAGAACAAATCTAAATTGTTTGCTGAAAGATAGATTTAGCGTGATGATTTTAATTTTGAACAAATAAGAATAAAGATGAAATTAAGTAAGCAAGATATACTCAAAGCTCTTGAGTCTATAACAGTACCTGGTGAAGGACAAAATATGGTTGAAAGTGGTGCTGTAAAAAACGTAGTTACTTTTGGTGATGAGGTTATTGTAGATATTACTATAAAGAATCCTAGCTTACAAGCTAAGAAGCGTACAGAAGTAGATATTTTAAAAACCATACATAATTTGGTTTATGAAAAAGCTAAAATAACAGTAAATGTAAAGGTAGATGCGCCTGCTACACCAAAAGCAAATGTTATAAAAGGAAACCCTATTCCTGGAATAAAAAATATTGTGGCTGTAGCATCAGGTAAAGGTGGTGTTGGAAAATCTACAGTTACAGCAAATTTAGCAGTTAGTTTAGCTAAAATGGGCTTTAATGTTGGTGTATTAGATGCCGATATTTACGGACCATCAATTCCTATTATGTTTGATGTTGAGGCAGAAAAACCTTTAGCTGTTAATGTAGAAGGAAAATCTAAAATGAAGCCTGTAGAGAATTATGGTGTTAAAGTATTGTCTATTGGGTTTTTTACACAACCAGATCAAGCGGTTGTGTGGCGTGGGCCTATGGCAGCAAAAGCTTTAAATCAAATGATTTTTGATGCACATTGGGGAGAACTTGATTTTTTACTTTTAGATTTACCTCCAGGAACAGGTGATATTCATTTAAGCATTATGCAATCACTTCCAATTACAGGAGCTGTTGTAGTTAGTACACCTCAAAATGTAGCTTTAGCCGATGCTAAAAAGGGAGTTGCTATGTTTCAACAAGACAGCATTAATGTGCCTGTATTAGGAATTATAGAAAATATGGCATATTTTACACCAGATGAACTTCCTGATAATAAATATTATATATTTGGAAGAGAAGGTGCTAAAAATTTAGCAGAAGATTTACAAGTACCATTTTTAGGAGAAATACCATTGGTGCAAAGTATTAGAGAAGCAGGTGATGTTGGTCGTCCAGCAGCCTTACAAACAGCAACGCCGTTAGAGCAAGCTTTTGAAAAAATAACACAACACGTAGTTCAAGAAGTTGTAAACCGTAACGATGATTTACCACCTACTGAAGCTATAAAAATTACAACGATGGCTGGATGTTCATCAGTTAATAAAAAATAAATGACAGCAGAAGAAGTTAGACTAAATGTAGAGAAAGCACTAGAGGAAATTCGTCCGTTTTTACAAAGTGATGGCGGCGATATTTCTCTATTATCTATAGAAGAAAACGATACCTTAGTTAAGGTACAGTTACAAGGTGCTTGTGTAGGTTGTAGCGTAAATCAAATGACGCTTAAATCTGGTGTGGAAATGACTATTAAAAAGTATGTGCCACAAATAGAGAGAGTCGTTAATATAGTAGCTTAAAAACGCTTTAATTTTTAAAAATAGCTTAGTGCTGATTAACTTAATAATCATTTGCACTAAAGCTAAATATAATAAAGCTTAGATAACTTTTTCTTTTCTTAGAAAAGTGTCTAAGCTATCTGCAATATCAAAGCAATTATTAACTTTTGAAATCTCATTGCAGTATCTAGAATCTAGATCAAGCGCTTTACAATCAAAGCCTGTTAAGCTCACTTTTTCAAATTTTTTATTGATTTTTTTACATTTTTTATAGAGACTTTCTATCGTTTCGTCTTCAGTAGTAGCAACTTCATTTTTTAAAAGATACCCTTTTAAATAATTTTCAATAGCATATTGAGAGTTTTTGCAAACTAAATAAGTTACAATATCTTCTTCTGGTTTGTATAGCTCTTTATTGGCTTGATTAAGTTTTTGAGCCGCATTTACAAATAGTTTACTGGCATCATTTTCCATAACAAGTGTGTTTGTAGTTAATATTTATTAGTATTTTAATTCCCCATGTTACAGTATGCAACATGGGGAATATTATTTTAGTTAAGAGATTTTTACATATCTCTATAAATTTCTAAACGTTCCCATTTAGAATTTACTTCTTCCTGAGCTTGTTCAAGAAGTTGAGCTCCTAATTCTTCATTTTCTTTTACAACTCTAGTAAAACGTGTTTCATTATACATAAAGTCTTTAAGAGGGATTGAAGGTGCTTTAGAATCTAATCTAAACTTCTTGCCTTGTGGTTTAGAAGGGTCGAATCTAAATAATGGCCAGTAGCCACTCTCAACAGCTTTTTCTTGCTGAGAAACCCCTTTAGATAAATCATAGCCATGTTCTCCACAATGTGAATAAGCAATAATTATAGATGTTCCAGGGAATGCTTCTGCTTCTTCAATAGCTTTAAGTGTTTGAAGATCTTTGGCTCCAATAGCAATTTGAGCTACATATACATTTTCATAAGAAACTGCTTGTAGAGCTAAACTTTTCTTACTGGTAAGCTTTCCAGATACAGAGAATTTTGCACTGGCTCCTAAAGGTGTTGCTTTAGATGTTTGACCACCTGTATTAGAATATACTTCAGTATCCATTACTAAGATATTGATATTCTCTCCAGATGCTAAGATGTGATCTACACCGCCAAAACCAATATCATATGCCCAACCATCGCCACCTAAAATCCATACAGATTTTTTACGCAAATACTCTGTTAGATGAGATAGTTTTTTAGCATTCTTATTATCGATACTCGCTAGTTTTTCGTTTAAGATGTCTAGATTTCTGAAATTCTCAGCTTTTTCTATTTCATTACTTTCAGGATTATTAAGAATTGCATCTACTAATTCTGTTCCAACTTCATTTTCAACAGACTTTAATAAGTTTACAGCAATTTCTTGTTTCTTACTTAAAGCCAATCTCATACCTAAACCAAATTCAGCATTATCTTCAAATAGTGAATTTGCCCAAGCAGGACCTCTACCAAATTTATTGGTTGTGTAAGGTGTTGTTGGTAAATTACCACCATATATTGAAGAACATCCTGTTGCATTTGCTATTAAAATACTATCACCATATAGTTGGGTTAGTAATTTAACATAAGGTGTTTCTCCACATCCAGAACAAGCACCAGAGAATTCAAATAAAGGTTCCAAGAATTGAGATCCTTTTACATTTGTAATACGCAATGCTTCTCTATTATAATCTGGTAAATCAATAAAGTAATCCCAGTTTGCATCTTCTACTGTTTCAACTTGCAGTTTTTTATGCATGTTGATAGCTTTAAAGTCAGGATCTTCTTTACTTACCGCAGGACAAACAGCAACACAAAGGTCGCAACCTGTACAGTCTTGAGGCGATACTTGAAGTACGTATGACTCTTCGTTTTTATTAAAAGGACTTCCTTTTGCAGCAGCCGATTTTAAAGATGCTGGTGCGTTTGATAAGGTTTCATTTGTAACAACTTTTGCTCTAATGGCTGCATGTGGACAAATAACAACACATTTATTACATTGTGTACATAAATCTGCATCATCCCAAACTGGTACAGCATCTGCAATACCACTTTTTTCATATTTTGTAGTTCCTGTAGGGAAGGTTCCGTCAACAGGGAATGCGCTTACAGGTAATTCATCTCCAAATCCACCTAGTATTTTTTCTAATACTTCAGTTACAAATCCATCAGGAGCATTCGTCATAGCAGTCTCTAAAGGTCTTTCGCTAGAAACTACTTTTGGATATGTTACTTTTTCAAGATTAGCAAGCGAATTATCAACCGCTGTAAAATTCATCTGAACGATGCTTTCTCCTTTATGAGAATACGATTTTACAATAGCGTCTTTAATTTTTTGAATAGCTTCCTCTTTTGGTAAAATACCAGAGATAGCAAAGAAACATGTTTGTAATACCGTATTTGTACGTTTACCAAGATTAGATTCAGCCGCTACTTTTGTGGCATCAATAACATAGAAATTAATTTCTTTATCAATTAATTCTTTTTGAATTCGCTTAGGTAAGTGCCCCCATATTTCATCTTTAGAATATGGTGAGTTTAATAAGAAAGTACCGCCATGTTTTAAATCGGCAACCATATTATATTTCTTAATAAACTTATATTGATGACTCGCAATAAAATCTGCTTTATCAATTAGGTATGAAGAGTATATTGGTTTTGGTCCAAAACGCAAGTGAGAAATGGTTTGGGCACCTGCTTTTTTAGAATCGTAAACAAAGTAACCTTGTACAAAGTTATCTGTAGTGTCTCCAATAATTTTAATAGAGTTTTTATTTGCTCCCACAGTACCATCAGATCCTAAACCGTAGAACATACAATTAATAGTATTTCGTTCTATGTTAAAGGTTGTGTCAATTGGTAAACTTGTAAAAGTAACATCATCATTAATACCAACAGTAAAGTGGTTTTTAGGTTTATCATCTAATAATTCATCATAAACACCTTTAACCATTTGAGGTGTGAATTCTTTAGAAGATAATCCGTAACGTCCACCAACAACAAGAGGCATGTCTTTATCACTTTCATTAAATGCTGTAACAACATCTTGATAAAGAGGTTCGCCAACACTACCAGGTTCTTTAGTTCTATCAAGAACAGCAATTTTTTTAATCGTGTCTGGAATTGCATCAACAAAATGTTTTATTGAGAATGGTCTAAACAAACGAACAAATAATACACCTACTTTTTCTCCGTTATTTACCATAGCTTCAACGGCTTCTCTTGCTGCGCCTTCACCAGAACCCATAAGTATAATTAAACGTTCTGCTTCAGGATGTCCTTCATAATAGAATAGACTATATCTACGACCTGTATGTTCGTAGAATTCATTCATAGTTTCTTCTACAATTTCTGGTACTTTGTCGTAAAACGTATTGGCAGCTTCTCTAGCTTGGAAGAATACATCTGGATTTTGAGATGTTCCTCTAATTACAGGACTGTCTGGGTCTAATGATCGACTTCTATGTTCAGAAATTTTGTCTTCAGGCATCATCGCTTCAATAATATCATCAGTAATTGAATCAATTTTTGAAATTTCATGTGATGTTCTAAATCCGTCAAAAATATTAAGGAAAGGAATTCTAGATTTTAATGTAGCTACTTGAGCAATTAAAGCCATATCATGCGCTTCTTGAACAGAACCACCAAATAACATAGCAAATCCTGTTTGTCTTGCAGCCATAACATCAGAATGGTCTCCAAAGATTGATAGTGCATGCGTTGCAATAGTTCTTGCAGCAACATGTATTACAGAAGGTAATAATTCACCTGCCATTTTATACATATTAGGAATCATAAGAAGAAGTCCTTGTGATGCCGTAAACGTTGTAGTTAAAGCTCCGGCTTGTAATGAACCATGAACCGCTCCAGCAGCACCACCTTCACTTTGCATTTCTACAATTCTAGGAACATTGTCCCAAATATTTTTTTGTCCTTTTGAGCTGTAAACATCTACATGTTCGCCCATAGGAGATGCGGGTGTAATAGGGTAAATTGCACAGACCTCATTGGTTTTATGAGCTACTCTAGCAACTGCCTCATTAGCATCGCAAATTAATTTTGGAAATTTTTTTTTCATAATGTTATTATCTTATTTTAAATAAAATTCATGAGACCCTTTGGAAATAGTTTTGCATAAAATGTAATCGATTACAACAAGTTGGTATTTTACACAAAGAAAACCTTAAGTCATTAATACAACTGGTTAAAATTATGATTAGAATCACATTTAAATTATGATAATTGTCATGTGTTGAATAAATAATTATTTGAATAGGAATTATTTATGCTTTTTTTTGAAGATAATTCATAAAAAAAAAGAGGATTTCAAATAGTATGAAATCCTCTTTTTATAAAGTATAATTTCTTTGGTTTGTTGAACGTTTTGAAATTATCACGAAATTAGGGAAGTTAACCCTTAAAATATGGTTTTGTAAAAATTACTCTGCATGTAACCAAGCTTTCTTAGCTAGTAAGGCAGCTTCATCTTCTACATTGTTTTCATCTGGTACACAACTGTCAACAGGACATACAGAAGCACATTGTGGTTCATCATGGAATCCTTTACATTCTGTACACTTATCTGGTGCTATAAAATAGAACTCATTAGATAATGGTTCGTTCATTTCATCTGCGTCTACTTCTTCTCCGTTTGGAAGTGTAATAGTTCCGCTTAATTCAGTTTCTTCTGAATATGCCCATTCTTGATCGGGCTCATAGATTGCATTATTAGGACATTCGGTAAGGCAAGCGTCACAGTTAATACATTCTTCAGTTATAATAATTGCCATAATATAATTGTATTAGATGCTGTAAAAGTACTTTCCATTTTATGATCTAAATATGACTTTTGTCACGTTTAGATTAAAAAATCAAAATTACATTTGATAGGATGGTTCCAATGCTAATATATTTTTCAAAAATTAATTTATTATGATGGCTAATAAAATTTCAAATACTGTCAATCTTAATAGCGAAGCTTTAGAAGCAGTCGTTATTAGGTTTGTAGGCGACTCTGGTGATGGTATGCAATTAACAGGTACGCAATTTTCAGATACATCGGCTATGTTTGGTAATGATGTTTCAACATTTCCTAACTATCCATCAGAAATAAGGGCGCCACAAGGAAGTTTGTATGGAGTGTCTGGGTTTCAAGTTCATATTGGTAGTGTAGAAATTAGTACACCTGGAGATGAAGTAGACTTGCTAGTTGCTATGAATCCTGCAGGTTTAAAAACAAATTTATATTCAGTAAAACCAGGGCATACTATAATAGTTGATACCGATTCATTTACAAAGAAGAATCTAGAAAAAGCACAATATGAAACGAGCCCTCTTAAAGATGGCAGTTTAGATAATTATAGGGTTATAGAAGTATCTATGTCTTCATTAACTAAAGAGGCACTGAAAGGCATTGAAAATTTAGATAATAAAGCCATTATTAGAAGTAAAAATATGTTTGCTTTAGGTATTGTGTATTGGATGTACGATCGTTCGCCAGAGCATACTATTGATTTTTTTAATAAAAAATTCGCTTCCAAACCACACTTAATTGAGTCTAACACGAAGGTGTTAAATGCAGGGTTTTATTATGCCGAAACCTTAGAGTTAATTCCGAATGCCTATACTATTTCGCCTGCTAAGATGGAATCTGGTACCTACCGAATTATTGGAGGAAATACAGCCACAGCATGGGGTTTTCTAGCAGCTGCAGAAAAGTCGGGATTAGAATTGTTTTTAGGCTCGTATCCTATTACTCCAGCAACAGATATTTTACATGAATTAGTTAAACATAAGCATTTTGGAGTAAAAGCATTTCAGGCTGAAGATGAAATTGCAGGGGTAACATCTGCTATAGGAGCTTCTTTTGCTGGCGATTTAGCAATTACAACAACCTCAGGTCCTGGTTTAGCTTTAAAAGGTGAAGCATTAGGATTAGCCATGATGGTAGAACTCCCTTTAGTTGTTGTAAATGTACAGCGTGGAGGGCCTTCAACAGGGTTGCCAACTAAAACAGAGCAGTCCGATTTAATGCAAGCCATGTACGGCAGAAATGGCGAAAGTCCTGTAATAGTTATGGCAGCAAGTACGCCCTCAAATTGTTTTAATTATGCCTATCAAGCGGCAAAATTAGCTTTAGAACATATGACACCTGTTATTTTATTAACAGACGGTTATATTGCTAATGGATCTGAACCATGGAAAATAAAAAGGGTAGCCGAAATGCCTGAAATTAAAAACAATAAGGTTACCAAAGTAAAAGAGAATTGGCATCCGTATGATAGAGATGAAGATACGCTAGCTCGTAACTGGGCAGTCCCTGGTACTTTTGGTTTAGAACATAGAATTGGTGGTTTAGAAAAAGATAGCGTTACAGGTGATGTATCTCATGTTCCAGAAAATCATGAATACATGACAAAAATTAGAGCTGAAAAAATTAGGCGTGTACAAAATTATATACCAGATTTAACTACAGAATTTGCAGAAGAAGGCGATTTATTAGTTGTTGGTTGGGGAGGTACTTATGGTAGTTTACATTCGGCAGTAAAACAATTAAATAGTGAAGGCTATAATAATATAGGTTATGCACATTTTAATTATATAAATCCGTTACCCAAAAACACAGAAGACATTTTAAAGAAGTTTAAGAAAATTGTGGTTTGTGAATTAAACAACGGTCAGTTTGTAAATATTTTAAAAATGAATTTTAATATCTGCGGATTGTTACAATACAACAAAATTCAAGGCTTGCCTTTTGGAAATAGTGAACTAATCACAGCATTCAAAAAAATAGTAGATTAATTATGGAAACAGCAGTTAAAAAATATACGTTTAAAGATTTTGCAAGCAACCAAGAAGTGCGTTGGTGCCCAGGTTGCGATGATTATGTTATTTTAAGAGCTATGCAAAAGGCGCTTCCAGAAATGGATGTAAAAAAGGAAGATGTCGTTTTTATTTCTGGTATAGGATGCTCTTCACGATTTCCGTATTATATGGATACTTATGGTATGCATAGTATTCATGGTAGAGCTCCTGCTATTGCATCGGGTGTTAAGCTAGCAAATCCAGATTTAAGTGTTTGGGTTATTACTGGCGATGGCGATTCTATGGCTATTGGAGGCAATCATTTTATTCATGTGTTACGTAGAAACATCAATTTAAATATTGTATTGTTTAACAATGAAATTTACGGATTAACAAAAGGGCAATTTTCGCCTACCTCTTTGGTTGGACAAAAAACAAAATCTTCTCCTTACGGAAATACGCAACAACCTTTTCAACCTGGCGAATTAGCCATAGGCGCACAAGCTCGGTTTTTTGCTAGAATAGGAGGGAACACGCCTAAAGAAATGGCGCAAATGTTTGTTGATGCCGAAAAATTTAATGGTACGTCGTTAATTGAAGTATTACAAAATTGTGTCATCTTTAATGATGGATGTTATACAAAGTATACCGATAAGAATGTTAGAGAAGACAAGCAGCTATTTGTTGAACACGGACAGCCCATGATTTTTGGTAAAGAAAAAAATAAAGGTTTGGTGTTAAACGGATTAAAATTAGAAGTCGTTACCCTTGGAGAAAATGGTATTACTGAAGCTGATATTTTAGTTCATAATGCTAAAGAAGAAGACCCTACCATGCATCAAATGTTAGTGCGATTAAAATATCCTTTAGTAACAGGTGTTATAAGAAGTTTTGATGATGTTACTTTAGAAGAAAGAGAAGATGCATTAACAAAACAAGTTAAATCCAATTCAAAATTCACTCAAACCGATGATCTTTTCTTTTCGGGGGAAATATATCAGGTGAATTAGGTTATTTGTTGGTTTTTAAATTAAAGATGAATAGGAAATTTTATTCCAATTAATTTAGATAAAAAAAGAGGATTTCATACTTGATTTGGAATCCTCTTTTTTTATTTGTTTGAAAGTTAAGGCCGATTAAACCAAAGCAGTAAATCCTAAAAAAGCTAAAGATAAAAGTCCTGCAACTAATAAATTAATAGGAACTCCTTTCATGCCTTCAGGTATATTAGCAAGTTCTAGCTGTTCTCTAATACTAGCAAAAACAATTAAAGCTAAAGCAAAACCCAACGAGTTTGAAACAGCAAAAAATACGGCTTTTAATAAGCTGCCATTATCTAAACCTAAAGCTAATATGGCAACCCCTAAAACAGCACAGTTCGTTGTAATTAAAGGCAGAAAAACACCTAATGCTTGATATAACGACGGGCTTACTTTTTTAAGCATAATTTCTACCATTTGCACTAAAGCTGCAATAACTAAAATAAACGTAATGGTTCTTAAATAGTTTAATCCGGCAGGCACTAAAACATATTGATGCAGTAAATAGGTAACGGTTGTGGCAATCGTCATTACAAATAAAACAGCGCCAGACATACCAATAGATGTTGATACTTTATTAGATACCCCTAAAAATGGGCAGATGCCTAAAAATTGTGATAATACAATATTGTTTACAAATACGGCTGCTATAAGTATAATTACATAATCCATATCTTAAATTGTTTTAGAAGTTAGTTTGTTGAAAATAACGGTTAAATATGCCAAAGCAATAAAAGCACCAGGAGGCAAAATAAAGAGAATAAAGGTATTGGCGTTTTCTGGTACAAAACTTAACCCAAATAAGCTACCACTACCAAATATTTCGCGTACAGCACCTAACACAGTTAAGGCTAACACAAAGCCTAATCCCATGCCTAAGGCATCAAGAATAGAGGCTAAAACATTGTTTTTAGATGCAAAAGCTTCAGCCCTACCTAGTATTAAACAGTTTACTACAATTAAGGGAATAAAAATACCTAATTGTTCATATAAAAATGGAATAAAGGCTTCTAAAACCATTTCAACAATAGTTACAAAAGATGCTATAATAATAATGAATGCAGGAATACGAACCTTACTTGGTATTTGAGATTTTACTAATGAAACTACAATATTAGACATTAATAATACAAACAAAGTAGCAACTCCCATGCCTAAACCATTAAATGCCGATGAGGTAACACCCAGTGTAGGACACATACCTAATAGCATCACAAAAATGGGATTTTCTTTAATAATTCCTTTTAAGAAATTTTGCTTTTGATTTAGTTGTTCAGCCATAATTCTTAATGTTTAGTTTGGTTGATAACATCTAGGTTTTTTACGAAAATATCGTAAGCCATTTTAGCTGATTCACTAAAGGCTCTAGAAGAAATGGTTGCTCCTGTAAGCGCATCAATATCTCCACCGTCTTTTTTTACTTTTAAGTTAAAAGTATCAGGGTTTTTATCTCTAAATTGTCTTAAAAACGATTCGTCTTTCATTTTTGTTCCCAATCCAGGAGTTTCTTTTTGTTCTAAAACCGCAATGTTTTTTATAGCGCCATCTGCTTTAAAGCCTACCATGATTTTTACTAAACCACTAAAGCCTTTTTCAGAATAACTAATAACAGCAGCACCAACAAATTGGTTGTTTTTAAAAGCAGGATAAACTTCAACACTATCTTTGGAGACTGCTGTTTTAATTTTTTTTACATCTTCAACAGGATTGTTATCGAATTCTGGTAATACTAATTTTATAGCATTTACTTTTTTCTCTAATTTAGCCTTTGCTTTGGGTTCAATAGTTAAATCGTTTACAAAGCCTAAGGCGAATCCAGAAATGAGTGTTATCAATAAAAGAGATACCACCATACTTAGAAATGTTGATTCTTTTTTACTCATAATTACACGATTTTAGATTTTATTTTATTTCCAAATCTTCTAGGTTTGAAATATTTATTAATTAATGGCACAAAGGCATTCATTATTAAAATAGCAAACGAAATACCTTCAGGGTAGGCGCCAAAAAGCCGTATTAAAACGGTAATTAACCCAATACCAATAGCGAAAATAATCATGCCTTTTTTTGTCATAGGGCTTGTAACCAGATCGGTTGCCATATAAAAGGCTCCTAAAATAGCACCACCAGACAGTAAATGAATTATTGGGTTGGCATATTGCTCTGCGTTTATAAACCAGAAAACACCTGTTATAACTGCCATAGAAGCTAATAATGTTACAGGAATATGCCAAGTAATAACTTTCCGTATAATTAAATATAAGCCTCCTAATAGTAAGGCAATTGCCGACATTTCTCCTAAAGAACCTCCTGTAAAACCAAATAACATGTCGATTGCAGAAGGGATTTTAGAACTAATTTCAGTCATTGTTTCTCCATATTGCAAGCCTTCTTTTATAACGCCTAACGGTGTAGCTCCTGTAACAGCATCTACAAGTGTGGTGTTATTTTCAATTGCTGTTGGCCACATGGTCATTTGTACTGGGAATGATACGAGTAAAAATACACGACCTACTAATGCAGGATTAAAAATATTAAAGCCTAAGCCTCCAAAGGATAGTTTTGCTACGCCTATAGCAATTAAACTACCAACAATAATCATCCAAATAGGTAATGTGGCTGGTAAATTAAAGGCTAATAAAATACCAGTAATTAATGCAGAACCATCGGTAATTGTGACGTCTGTTTTTAAAAGATATTTCTGAATCACATATTCAAACAACATACAGGAAGCAATGGCTACCGATGTCGCTATTAATGCGCTAATTCCAAAAACATATAAAGAAACTAAGAACGCTGGTATTAATGCGATAACCACATCATACATGAGTTTTTTAGACGTTCTATCTGAGTGTACATGCGGAGACGCAGATACAATTATGGGTTGATTGCTCATAGTTAGTTTTTAGTGGTATTTAACTTTTTAACAATATTTTTTCCAAACCTTATATAGTCTAATAATGGTCTATGTGAAGGGCAAACGTAGCTGCATGAACCACATTCTATACAGGTCATAATATCTTCATAAGATGCTTTTTCATACATCCCTTTTTCTGAAAGATTCATTAGTAGATGAGGTTCTAATCCCATTGGGCAAACATTTACACATTCACTACAACGAATGCAGTTTTTGGGCTCACCTCTGCTAGCTTCATCTTCATGAATAGCCAAAATTCCCGAAGTGCCTTTAGTAACAGGAACGTCTAAGTTTTTAATAGCTTTTCCCATCATTGGTCCACCATTAATAATCTTACGAGTACCTTCTGGTAAACCGCCAACTTCTGCTACTAAATCTTTAATAGGTGTGCCTATTTTTACCCAGTAGTTAGAGGCGTTTTCTAGTTTTTTTCCTGTAATAGTAACAACACGTTCTGTTAATGCTTTATCGTGCTGAACGGCCTCATAAATGGCAAAAATAGTTCCTACGTTATGTACAACAACGCCAACGTCTAATGGTAATCCGTTTTTAGGAACCTCTCTATTTAATATGGCGCTTACAAGTTGTTTTTCGCCTCCTTGAGGGTATTTAACTTGTAAAGCAGCAACCTGAATTTTAGAATCGTTTTCTGTTAGTTTTTTAAAGATGTTTATAGCATCCTTTTTATTGTTTTCAATACCTATAATGGCTTTGTTAATTTTTAAAGCGGTCATTAAAAGATGAATACCAACAATAATTTCTTCGGCTTTTTCAAGCATTAAACGATGGTCTGCTGTTAAGTAAGGTTCGCATTCTACACCATTAATAATGAGGTGATCTAAAACAGCGCCTTCTTTCACGGTTAGTTTTACATGAGAAGGAAATGTAGCGCCTCCTAAACCAACAATACCATAATCATTTATTTTTTGTAATATATCTTCAGGTCCTAGAGTAATTTCTTTTTTTAGAGGGTATTCTATGTCTTCAAAATTGGTTTCATTTTTGGCATCTGTTCTAATTACGATGCATTGTTTTTTGTAGCCACTAGTATCTATTATTTTATCTAGTTTAGTAACCGTTCCTGCAACAGGTGTATGTATGTTAGAAGAAACAAATCCGCCAGATTTAGCAATAACTTGCCCTTTTTCTATTTTGTCTTTAACATTAACAATTATTTCGGCAGGTATACCAATATGTTGAGATATGGGTACATATACAATTTTAGGCACCGTCATTCTTTTAATGCCTTTTGATGATGTTATTTTATTTTCTGGAGGATGGATACCGCCTTTTGGAAATGTTTTAAGCATCGGTCTTTAGTTTATCAGATTCAACATTTGCTTTAGCTATAGGTTCAACCTTTTTTACCTTTTCAACTTTTGGTTCAACTTTCTTAACCTTTTTCTTCGGGAAATTTGTTTCTATAATAGAATGTGTAGGACATACATCCACACATTTTCTACATAACGTACAGGCTACAGGATCTATATATGCTAAGTTGTTAGACATGTCTATAGCGTCTTTAGGACAAATATCTTCACATTTAGAGCATCCAATACAAGCCACTGCACACGATTTTTTTGCAATACCAGCTTTGTCTTGATTCAAGCAGCCAACAAATATTTTTAAATCTCTTTTGTGTTTAGGGCGCATTTCAATAATGTCTCTCGGACAGGCTTCAGCGCAGGCACCACAAGACGTACATTTATCAGTGATTATAACCGGGAGTCCGGTAGTTTCATCCATGTACATGGCATCGAATTTACAGACAGCTACACAATCGCCATCGCCTAAACAACCATATTGGCAATCGGTTTCCCCACTATAAATCATTGCAGATATAGCACAATTTCTAGGACCTTGATATTCGGTAGTTTTTGGTCGTACCTCACAACTACCTTGACAGAGTAAAACGGCAAGAGTAGGATCTTTTTCTGTAACTTCTTTTCCTAAAACGGTAGCTACTTCTTTCATAACATCGTTGCCTCCTACAGGGCAAAAAAGATCTGAAATATCATCAGAGCTAACCAATTTTTCGGCGAAAGCTTTACAACCAGGAGAGCCACAACCACCACAATTGGCAGCTGGTAATAACTCATCAACTTCTCCTATTAAAGGATCTTCATAAACATAGAATTTTTTAGAAACTACATATAGTACAATAGCTGCAATGATACCCAAGGAAGCTAATAAGAAAACACTATTTAAAACGGATTCAGACATGCTAATTATATTTTTAGTATGGAAATTTTAAAGGCACTTTTTAATGTGTTTTTTAAAAAGTAGAGCGTTAAATAATAAGGGATTAATATGGCAAGTGATAACAGTCCTGCTATCCATTCTTTTAAATAAATAGAAGCAATTATTAACGTGAAAAACATTAATATAAATGGAAAAACATAAGCCCAAAACACGGCTTTAAAACCAAGTGCTTTTTTTAAAGCAACACGAACAGGTTCATTAATTTTATAACAATCATCAAGGTTTGCTATTTCAATGTTTTTAGTATTAGATTCTGAAATACCACAAGCAGCCTTAGCTCGACAAGATTCGCAATGAACGTTTTGTTCTAAGGAAACCACAATAGATTCATCTCCAATTTTAGAGACAACACCAGCGTGGGTAAATGTGTTTTTATTTGATGATTGAGAATTCATAAATACATTTCATTATTTTAAGAAATTCATATTGTAAAATTAATCTATTGACTTAGGTAATTTTATGACTTATGTTAGCTTTGATATTGAAGAATTATTAATTTTAATCTAAAAAAATATTTACAAATTGCTCCTGAGACATTGTTTTTGCTGATAATTCAATTGTCTACTAATTTAGTAGGATTAATAGTTTAATTGAAATTATTTACTTATTTTTGCCACTTAAAATTTTTGAATGTCAGATATTACAATAAAAATAACAGATAGAGATGGTGTAGCACATACGTTGCTAGCGCCAACAGATATGGCTATGAACCTTATGGAGGTTGTACGGTCTTATGAATTAGCCCCAGAAGGCACTATTGGAGTTTGTGGTGGTATGGCAATGTGTGCTTCTTGTCAATGTTACGTAACTAGTGAAACAGAGTTGCCTGAAATGGGTGATGATGAAGAAGCCATGCTTTCTGAAGCTTTTGATGTTAAAGACAATTCTCGTTTAGGTTGTCAAATACAAATGACACCAGAAATGGAAGGTCTTGAAGTAGAGCTTGCTCCTGAGAGTTAAAAGTTTTTATAGTCTAATAATTTTCTTGGGCCTTCAAGTAGTGTTTTTACAATTTGAAGTGTGCCATCATCTTTTGTGGCAATATGCCATTTTATAAGAGAAATGGTTCCGTTTTCAATTTCAATACCTGTAATACTTCGTGGATGAACACAGCTACCATCGTTAAAGAAAGCAATGTCTCCAGGTTCGGGAAACCGAGGTCGGTGAGTATGTCCAACAATGGTTAGTAAGTTGTTGTTGTCTGAAATCCATTTTTTTGTTCTACGCTCTACTTTAATAAGTTCTTTGTAGTTTTTTGCAGGACTTGTTGGGTCTGCTATTCCCATAACATTTAAGGGTTTCCAAAGAATACGTACCATAAAGCGACTCCATTTCCAGAATAAGAAATTCCACCAATCGGCTTGATGCCCATGTGTTAAAAACACTTCTTGTTTTGTTTCGGTGTGTTTTAAGATAATGCCTTCATGGTATGTAATGTCTCCAAAAAGTTCTACATCTTCACCTGTTTTCGCATCAAAATAAGTAGATAAATGTTTTTTTACATAATCTGGATTTCTGTAAACCATATCATGGTTTCCCCAAATCATATGTAATCTATCTGCTTTATGAAATAGTTTCATAAGCATATACACATTTTTATGTGCATTTAAAATAGAGCTGAATGATATGTTTTCCCATAATTCATCACCATCGCCAATTTCGCAATATTGAAATCCTTCAGCATAATAATGCTTTAATGCATGAAAATATATATTTCTATTATTGGCAAAATCGTCGGCAAAACTATTATCGCCACGGTGGCAATCGCTAAATAGTATAAATTTGCTCTGATCATCAAAGTGAATCAATTTAGCTTTTTTGTAAGCGTTATCTAATCTAGATTTTGAAGACATGAAGTAAATATAAACAAAAAAATGCTTCTCAATTTGAGAAGCATTTTAAAAATTATATTAATTATTTTAAACAATACCGCTTTCGAAAGAATCTAGCGGTTTTTTTAATACGTAGCCTTATTTTTTAAATAAAGGATCTACTCCAATTGTACCAACTAAGCGGTTTAAATAATCTGGAGATTTCGCATTGTTGTATAATTTGTTAGTAGCATCTAAACGCTTATTAATGTTCATCTCTTCTACTAAAACATCATTGTGAGGATCTTCTATAAATGATTTTAAATAGTCTACTTGAGAACCATAATATTCAATATCCTTTTGTTGTTTTAATGCTAGTCTTTCTTTGTACCAATCTGTACTTATTATGTAGCTTCTGTCAAAATACTTTCGTAACTCTGGGTCACTAATGTCTTTGCCTTCGTAATTTCCATAAGCCATAATATTCAATAGAATTTTTAATGGTGGAATAGCTGCCTCAATACTTCCGTCTTCAAAATAGTTTAATGCAACTTTTTGTTGTGCTTCGGTAATGTTTTTAATACCATCAACAAAATCTTCTAAATTTTGTAATTCTGGTTTTAGCATACGCTCATTAAATACAGCTGTAGGTTCATCAAACAGTCTATTTAAACATAATAAAGAGAATGTTTTTGTAATTCTGTATCCTAAACGGCTAGCTAATATTTTCTCACCATTATGTTCAAAATCTTCAATTTTTTCTAAAGATCCGTTTGCAATTAAATTTTGAGGATCTCTGTCTTCTGGTGCCATTCTAGCCCAAATTTCTGGAATTAATAAACTGACATCATGGTCTATTTTGTTTTCTGCACCAACATATCCAGCTGCTGTACTAAATCCATTAGACTCTGTTAAGATATGCGATAATAAAGCATTATTTAAATCTGTTGTAGGCGTAAGCATGTTAAACGGAGCCTTAGTTAATGCACCCTCTGATCCTGCTCCTGTAGTTGATGGCGATTTACCTGTTAAACTACAAATAAAATCCATAAATAACTCAGGAGTTTCCTGGTAATGAATTGGGTTGTATACAGCTAATGGTCTAATACCAGCTTCGCGGTCTGCAGGGTTGTTTCTTCTACCAGGTAAAACCGCGTTTACAACATGAATTACAGGGTCTTCAGGCTTAATTTTTCTTTTTAAACGTACCCCAATATCAGAAATGTATGTAGCTTCGGTTTCGTTATAGACTTGATTTGGTTCTAAATAACGTGGATTTTTAGTTGGTTCTCCATCTACAATTCTTGGGTGAGATGGTAATACAAATTGTATGTCTTCATCTTCACTATTTATAATTTCCTTTATAAAGTCTTGAACTGGTTGTGTGTATTTATCATAATTAATGGTGTCTTCGTAAATTTCTATGGCATCTTTTTTAGTTAACTTTTCATAGTTTGTTAAGAATCTACCATCAGAAATAATATCTAATTCTGCACCTTTATCATAACCTCTTACAATAGCTTCATCTGGTCTTTGGAATAGATGCGCCTCACAGTTTGTTAGTACTTTTACACTTTTATTAGGATACTCTATGTTTAAATTTTTAAACTTCTCTCTTGGAAGTGTTATTGACGCTGTAATATCATCTTCGGTTTGAATTTTTTCACATGCTGAAAAATCTGAACGTAATTTATTCAACATCCAATTCCCTTCTTGATTAAATCCTATTCTAACATAACTACCAACTACAGGTGTGTGATTGTAAATTAATGAAGTGCCTTTTACACCGTTTATAATTTCAACAGTCATCATGTCTTTCCAATTAAGATTGGCACCATGAGCTTGTCTAAACAAACGTTTTACAAATAACACTAAAGAGCGCACATGTACAGGGATGTTTTTTAACCACTCGTTAAACTCATCTGAGTTTTCTTCAGAAGGTGTTAATAATTTTACAACAGATCCTAAAGTTCTTTTCTCGCTTAAGAATGATCTTGATTTTGGTCTGTTAGAGTTTTTATCTTTCCATCTTGTTGAATAGTTAAATTCAATAATTTCATCAGCTTTCTTAAAATCTTCTTCTATATCATGAATGTTAAATCTGCTATAAGTAATAGCATTTTGCATAGATTTAGAAATCTCCGATTTACCTCCACCAGAAACTGTACATGGTTTGTGGCAAAACACTCCTTCTGGATACGTTTCTATAATACGCCATAAATTGATAGATTCATGCTTTTCAAGTCTAAGTTTATTTCCTGATGGATGAACGTAAGTTTTAAAAGGAGATAATTTTAAACTTTGTTCTTTACCTTCATAGTTCCAGCTAATACTGTTGGTGTTTGTATTGAAATAAGACGATTCAGGAATATAAACTACATTCGGGTAATTTTTGTCTACGGCGTAGTTTTCAGGTTTAACTTCAATTCTGTCTGCTAATAAGGTTTTAACATTTTCAAAAGTATGATCTAGTCCGTAATATTTAAAATAATCATTACAGTTTACGGTATCTCCCATAACACGTCTAGCATAAGCTATGGCACCACCAGCATGTTCTTCTTCAACTAAACCAAAAAGGTTTGCAGAATAACTTATTTGAGTCTTTATTTCTTTTTTTGAATATCCATAGTAGTTGTCGGCAATTAAAGTAACCACAACACCTCTATCATCTCTACAAGTAATTTTGAAAGCGCCACCGTCGTTATAAAGTTCGTTTTCATCTTTCCAGCACATACCATCTTTTTTCTGACGCTCTGTGGCATCATCAAAATGAGGTAAACCAACATCTTTCTTTTTAAGTTTTAATAATTGTGGCGCAAGAATAATACATCCTGTATGTCCTGTCCAGTGTTCTGGATCTAGTGCAGCATCATTATGTGCTAAATTAGGGTTTCCTGCATTACCAAAAATGTTTTCAACAAAGTCTAAATTACTTACTAAAGTACCAGGAGCAAAGAATCGAACTTCTAAAGATTTTTCAGAAAGAACTCCTTTTACTTCAGGACACACAACGGGTCTTAAAAGCATAGAAACCATAGTTTTGGCTTTCTCTTCTTGATTTGAAGTAAATGGTAAGGTATTTAAATCATCAGAAGGTTTGAATGCAGCATTTAAAAAGTGTGCTAAAACCACTCTAGGTACTTCTTTTTTGTCTAATGGAACCGGAAGTGGGCCTTCAACAATATGAAAGGTTCCTTTGGTGGTTCTTTTATCGTGTAAGGGATTGTTTAAAATACCTTGTTTTAGTCTTTTAGAGTTTACTAAATCACTTTCAAATGAATTCCCGTCTGGTGGTAAACTAGCTTCTCTTGCTTGCCCCTTTTTGGATAGTATTAAAGTGTTATTTGGAATTACAAACGATTTATCGACAGTTACATCTTTTAAATAATCGTTTATAAATTTTTGAATTCGTGAATCAGCAGGACAATGATGGCTTGCTAAAAGTCTTGATTTCTCACGTATACTTCTTATTAAGCCTTTTGAAAGCGCTTCAAATTTTGGGTCACAAAATTTTTCATCATTTTTATCACTGTCTTTGTAAATAGGTTGCCCTAAAGAAGCTAATTGTAAATTTATAAATTGAACAATGTCTTTTCTTGATTCTTTCATAGTCTTTAAAAGGTTAAATAATTTAATGTCAGCGACAAATTTAAGTCATGAATTATTTTAAAAACCTGTCGAAAGTCAGTTATTTAATAAATTTTAGTTGTTAAGGTTCTTTGTGTGTGATATTAATCATACAAAAAATAAGTTGGGTGTTTGGTATTAGTTATGTAAGTCTAATACCAGTAAGTATTAATTTATAATAAAAAGAAAATTATTTAAAAGCGTTTAATCCAGTAATATCAAGACCCGTAATTAACAAGTGAATATCATGTGTGCCTTCATAAGTAATAACGCTTTCTAAATTCATAGAGTGACGCATAATACTATATTCGCCTGTAATTCCCATGCCACCTAGCATTTGTCTAGCTTCTCTAGCAATATTTATTGCCATATCTACATTATTACGTTTAGCCATAGATATTTGAGCAGAAGTTGCTTTTCCGTTATTACGTAAAACACCTAAACGCCAAGTTAAAAGTTGAGCTTTGGTAATTTCTGTAATCATTTCTGCTAATTTTTTTTGCTGTAGTTGAAATTGGCCAATAGGTTTTCCAAATTGCAAACGTTCTTTGCTATAACGTAAAGCGGTGTCATAACAATCCATGGCTGCACCAATAGCGCCCCAAGCAATACCATAGCGTGCAGAATCTAAACAACCAAGTGGTGCTCCTAATCCAGATTTGTTAGGTAATAAGTTTTCTTTAGGTACTTTAACATTATCAAAAATAAGCTCGCCAGTAGCGCTTGCGCGTAAAGACCATTTATTATGTGTTTCAGGGGTAGTAAAGCCTTCCATCCCGCGTTCTACTATCAACCCATGAATACGTCCAGTTTCATTTTTAGCCCAAACCACTGCAATTTGAGCAAAAGGTGCATTACTAATCCACATTTTAGCGCCATTTAATAAATAATGGTCGCCCATATCTTTAAAATTAGTAACCATTCCACTTGGGTTACTACCATGATCTGGCTCGGTTAAACCAAAACACCCCATCCATTCGCCACTAGCTAATTTTGGTAAATACTTTTGACGTTGGGCTTCATTGCCATATTTCCAAATAGGATACATAACTAAACTAGACTGTACTGAAGCTGTACTACGAATACCAGAATCGCCTCGTTCTATTTCTTGCATAATTAAACCATAAGAAATTTGATCTAAGCCTGCACCACCATATTCCATGGGAATGTATGGCCCAAATGCTCCAATTTCAGCCAAACCATTTATAATTTGTTTGGGGAATTCAGCTTTTTGAGCATACTCTTCTATAATTGGAGACACTTCACGTTTTACCCATTCGCGAGCAGCATCACGAACTAATTTATGCTCATCGGTTAATAATTCGTCAAGATTATAATAATCTGGTGCTTCAAATAAATCTGGTTTCATCTAGATTAAATTAAAAGGTTTTAATGGGATAATCCTTTGTGTTTTTAACAAAAATATCGCTATATCCTCTCAAATTTAATTAATATTTACCGATTTAGTTACATTTTTAAATAAAAATCTTTGGTAAGGTTAATGTAGTCTTCAGTATATTGATGACGTTCTGTTTCAACAATTAACTCATTAATATTTATATCGCTTTCGCGGAAAGAGAATTCCAAAAGACTTCGTTTGATTTCTGAATTTGGATTTCCTTTAATATGGAGTGTTTTATTAAGTAAAAGATTATGTTTTGAAGCTAATTCAATAAAGGAAATTTCTTCTTTAAAAGGAATGATTACCGAGAAAACACCATCTTCAGATAATAGTTTTGAAACACTCTCAATTAAGTGTTCGAAAGGCATGGCATCGTTAAATCTGGCTAAATCACGTTGTGTGTTTTCTGTTTTAAAATCTTCAGAATAAAATGGCGGATTTGAAATAATAAGATCGTATTTGTCTTCAATTTCTGCTGTAAATTCTTCTAAAGAAGCATGATAACCAAAAAGGCGATCTCCCCAAGGCGACTGTTCAAAATTATCAACACATTGTTCGTAAGTGTTATCATCAATTTCAATAGCATCAATAAGTTCTGCATCACATCTTTGAGCAAGCATTAAAGCTAAAATACCTGTGCCTGCACCAATATCTAAAATAGAAAAAGGGTTGTGTTTTATAGATGACCATGCGCCAAGTAATACTCCATCTGTACCAACTTTCATAGCACATTGGTCTTGGTTTATTTCGAATTTTTTGAACAGAAAAGGTTTTTTAGACATGATTTTTTTGTAAATTACGCAATAGTAAAAATAAAATGTTAAAACTGAATAAATTATGTTAAATAATATACTAAAGACATCCAATTTAGGTTGTGTTTAACGTATATTAAGCGTCTAATTATAAAATACTGAATAGTTTTGGGGATAAAACAATATGATAAAATTTTAATGAAGTTGAATGATTTATTTTTAATGAATCAACAAGTCGGAAAAATATTTTCAAAAATGCAAGGTGATGTTCCAGATGTTAATTTAAAAACTTTTTTTAAAGAAAAAGAGCTTGAGAGAAAACGTTTTTGTGAGATGTTACAAAATGAATCAAAAAAACTTGAAACCAAGGTAGATAACTCTATAATGTTACAAAGACGAAATCATTTAACAGAGTTGAGTATTAAAAAATCATTGCGTTACGAAAAGAGTAGTAATTTATTAAGACAAGTTAATAACCTTATGCAGTTTAGTATAATGAAATATAATGACTTGCTTATGGAAATGAATTTGTCTTTACCGCTTTGTAAGCTCTTAGTTAAACAACGAGATTGTATTCAATCTTCATTGTTTTTAGTAAAAAGAGAAGCAGACGCTATGGGTTTTGCTTAAAAATTTATTCTAAGTATAAGTCAATTAACCCTTCTGGAGTGTTTACTAAAACGGTTTTGTTAGCTCTATCTACCTTAACTATAAATTCATCATTTATTGGGATTAAGATTTCTATACCATCTCGATCTATTTCAAAAAGAGCTTGTGCTGTAGAGTCGTTAATAGCTTTTATAATACCTACTTTTCCAAAATTTACGTCTTCAATTAAAAAATTAATAACTTCATGAAAGTAAAATTTGTTACCTTCTAATTTAGGAAGTAAGTCTAGTGGTAAGTATAAACCACTTTTCATAATTGCATCAGCATCGGCTTCTTCGTCTACATCTTCAAATTTTATACGAAGTAATTCCGATTTGTGTAATTGAGAACTTTCAACAAAAAAAGGCACAAGATTATTTCTTAATTGTAAAAAAATAGCATCTAAGTTTTCGTAAAGTTCTGGCTGGTCGGTATCTAGTTTCGCTAAAACCTCACCTTTAAAACTGTATTTTTTTACAATTTTACCTAAGTAGAAACAATCTTCTTTTTTCATTGAAAATGATATTTTTTTATTCTGAACTTGTTTCAGAATCTTTAAAAGTATTAATAATTATGAGATTCCGATTTTCATCGGAATTTGTTCAATAATGTATTTTGAAAATCAAAATACTATTTCACAAAAAAACTCCGATATAAATACCGGAGTTTAAAAGTATAAAAAAATATTTTTTTATTCTTCTTCTTTTGATGCTTCTGCTTCAACTTCAGGAGCAGCTTCTTCAGCTACTTCTTCTTCTACTACAGGAGTAGCGGCAGCAATTCTTGCTTCATTTACTGCTTTTTCGGCAGCTAATGCTTCAGCTTTCGCTTTTGCTTCAGCTTCAGATAAACCATCAGCTTTTGCTTGTACTTTACCTTCTTTTTCTTCTAACCAAGCTTTGAATTTTTCTTCAGCTTGCTCTTCAGTTAAAGCGCCTTTTCTAACACCACCTGCAAGGTGATTTTTTAGTAAAGCACCTTTGTAAGATAAAAGTGTTTTTGCAGTATCTGTTGGTTGTGCACCATTTTGCAACCATGTTACAGCGCCATCAACGTTTAATTCAACAGTTGCTGGGTTTGTGTTTGGATTGTAGATACCTAATTTTTCTAAGTACTTACCATCTCTTTTTGAACGTGCATCAGCTGCAACGATCCAGTAAAAAGGTTTCCCTTTTTTACCATGTCTTTGTAATCTAATCTTTACTGGCATAATAATTAATTATTTGAGGTTCTCGACCTCGGTTATTAATGAGGGCGCAAAGATACTATATTTTTTTAATTACCAAGACTTTATTTGCCTGTTTTTAAAACAATAAGCATACAGGTCTTGGTACTTTTACGTCATTTAAAAAAGAAAGTTTTCCGGTAGATGCATTAATTCTAAAAACAGAAATATTATGACTCTTTTTATTAGCTACCAATAAAAATTTTCCTGAAGGGTCTAATGTAAAGTTTCTTGGCCAATCTCCATGAATTGGTACTGTTTGAATTTTTTCAATAGTGCCATCAAGTTTGTTTCTTTTAAAAACTACTATGGAATTTTCGCCTCTATTCGAACCATATAAATAAAGTTCATTCCTAGATAAATGAATATCTGCACAAGAATTATATCCTTCATAGGCTTCATCTAATGTAGAGTCGTAATCAATCTGTTTAAAACCTGTTTCAGTTCTTTTTACAGAAGTAACAGAACTACCGTACTCATTTATGATATAGATGTATTGACCGTTTTTTGTTATTGTAAAATGTCTAGGGCCTGGGTTTTCTACCATTTCTACCACTGTAGGTAATGTTAGTTTGTATGTATTGTCTTTAAGTTTATATTGGTATAGTGCATTTATTCCTAAATCGGCTATGTATAATTCATTCCTGAAAAATTGCGCAGAGTGAGCATGTGATACTTTGTCGTCTGTGTTGTAATTAAAAATTTGAGTAGCATCATTTAATTTTCCATCTCTTGCAATACTATAAATAGAAGCACTGCCACCACTGTAATTTGATACAACAGCTTTATTTCCTTGTTTGTTTATTGAAATATGGCAAGGGCCTTTCCCGTTACTACTCACCTTATTTAAAAATTTTAAATGTCCGTTTTCTCTAATTTTAAATGATGAAACAGAACCTCCCAAACTTTCGCTTACCCCATATATGAATTTTTTATTTCTTGAATATGTTATAAATGAAGGGTTTTGTGTAGAAACTGCTAATTGCAAATTGCTAAGCTCTCCAGTATTTTGATTGAAATCTAGTTTGTAAATACCTTCACTATAACCATCAGTGTAAGTGCCAACATATAATGGTGTGTTTTGAGCGTTAGCATTGCAATAATGAAGACTAATAATAATTCCTAAAACAACTAATTTGAATTTCATAATATGTAATATAGATTCGTCTAAAGTAAAATAATTATATTAAAGGACACTTTCTCTGTTTAAAACTGTTTATAACTTATGTGTTGATATGTCAATTTTGATATGTATTTTTATACGCTTCGTTATTGTTCTAAACGAGAAAATATATCAACAAATAAACAGACTGAATGTACTTAATTTTCGATACTGAAACTACCGGATTACCAAAGCGTTGGGATGCACCAATTACCGATACCGATAATTGGCCTCGTTGTATTCAAATTGCATGGCAATTGCATGACGAGATGGGGAATTGTATTGAAAGTCAGGATTATTTGGTAAAACCAGAAGGTTTTAATATTCCGTATGATGCTGAGAAAATTCATGGTATTTCTACCGAATTGGCGGATGAACAAGGTATTCCGTTAGCAGATGTTTTAGAAAAGTTTAATGAAGCTTTAGGAAAAACAAAGTTTGTAGTTGGGCAAAATGTTAAGTTCGACCTTAATATTATGGGGGCTGAGTTTGTACGTGGCGCTGTTGAAAATCCTTTGCAAGAATTACCAGTTTTAGATACTTGTACAGAGCATACAGCAAGTTTATGTGAAATTCCTGGAGGACGTTACGGTAAATTTAAATTACCAACATTATCAGAGTTGCATGAACATTTATTTAACGTAGGTTTTGCAGAAGCGCATAATGCCACTGCCGATGTAGAAGCAACAACACGTTGTTTTTTCGAATTGGTGCGTTTGGGTGAGTATACTAAAGAGCAGTTGGATGTTGAACCTGATTATTTTGAAAATTTTAACAAGGCTAATCCAGATACCATTCAACTTATAGGGTTAAAGCATATTAATCTTAAACGTGAAAGTGCTAAAATTCTTGAGCGAATAAAAAAAGCTGAAGGAAGTGAGATTTCTTCTGAAGAAATAAAGCAAAACATGTCGGGGTTAGCCGATGTAGATTTTGTGCATCTTCATAATCACTCTCAGTTTTCAGTGTTACAATCTACTATGGGAGTTGCCGATATTGTTTCGGCTGCAGCCGAATATAATATGGAAGCGGTAGCACTAACCGATCATGCTAACATGATGGGAGCTTTTCACTTTGTAAATGCAGTAAATAGACACAATAAAGGTGTTAAAGCAAAAATTACAGAAGCAGAAGAAACTGGGGCAGAGGTTAAGGTGAAAGAAATGAAACCAATTATTGGTTGCGAGTTTTTTGTTTGCGAAAATCATTTAGATAAATCTAGAAAAGATAACGGCTATCAAATTGTATTGTTGGCTAAAAACAAAAATGGCTATCATAATTTAGCAAAGTTATCGTCGCATGCCTTTGTAAATGGATTTTATTATTTACCTAGAATTGATAAAAAATTAATTGAAGAATATAAAGAAGATTTAATTGTATTAACAGGAAATTTATATGGTGAAGTACCAAGTAAAATCCTGAATATTGGTGAAAATCAAGCGGAAGAAGCACTCATTTGGTGGAAAGAACAGTTTGGAGACGATTTGTATGTAGAATTGATGCGCCACAATCAAGAAGATGAAAATCGTGTAAATCCAACCTTAATATCATTGGCAAGAAAACATGATGTTAAGTTGGTTGCTACCAATAATACCTATTATAAAAAACAAGAAGATGCCAACGCGCATGATATTTTATTATGTGTAAAAGATGGTGAAAAACAAGCAACGCCTATAGGTCGTGGTCGTGGTTATCGATATGGAATGCCAAATCAGGAGTATTATTTTAAATCTTCTGATGACATGAAACAATTGTTTAAAGATATTCCTGAAGCTATTTCTAATGTACAAGAGGTTGTTGATAAAGTTGAAGCATATCAATTAGCACGTGATGTATTATTACCAGCATTTGATATTCCAGATGAATTTAAACATGAAGAGGATTTAGCAGATGGAGGAAAACGAGGTGAAAATGCCTTTTTAAAGCATTTAACTTTTGAAGGAGCTAAAAAACGATATGGTGAGGAATTATCTGAAGAAGTTGTTGAACGTCTCGATTTTGAGTTAAACGTTATTGAAAAAACAGGCTATCCTGGGTATTTCTTAATTGTAGAAGATTTTATTCGTGAAGCTCGAAACATGGATGTGTCGGTAGGTCCAGGACGTGGATCGGCAGCAGGGTCGGTGGTTGCTTATTGTCTTTGGATAACCAATATCGATCCACTTAAGTACGATTTGCTTTTTGAGCGTTTCTTAAATCCAGATCGTGTGAGTATGCCCGATATTGATATCGATTTTGATGATGAAGGTCGAAGTCGTGTTATGGATTATGTAATTGAAAAATATGGAAGCAACCAAGTAGCACAAATTATTACTTATGGTACTATGGCGGCAAAGTCGTCTATTAGAGATACCGCGCGTGTATTAGATTTACCATTATTTGACGCAGATAGGATTGCGAAGTTAATTCCAACCATGTCTAAACTTGGCAAGATTTTCGGTTTAAGCGAAAAAGATTTGGCGAGTAAATTTCGTGCTGAAGATTTAGAAAAGGTTAATGAACTTTTAAATATATCTGATGGAAATGATTTGCAAGCAGAAACAGTAAACCTTGCTAGAACTTTAGAAGGTTCGGTAAGAAATACTGGAATTCATGCCTGCGGCGTTATTATTACACCAGACGATATTACAAAGTTCGTTCCGGTTTCTGTTGCTAAAGATTCCGATTTATATGTTACCCAATTTGATAACTCCGTTGTAGAAGATGCGGGTTTATTAAAAATGGATTTCTTAGGATTAAAAACGCTAACTTTAATTAAGGATACTGTTAAAATAGTTAAGGCAAAACATGATATTTTACTCGATCCAGATACATTCCCGTTAGATGATGAAGAAACCTATGCGTTATTCCAACGAGGTGAAACAGTAGGTGTATTCCAATACGAATCTCCTGGGATGCAAAAACACTTGCGCGATTTAAAGCCAACGGTGTTTGAAGATTTAATTGCCATGAATGCCTTGTATCGTCCAGGACCAATGGAGTATATTCCTAGTTTCGTTCGTCGTAAGCATGGCGATGAGGAAATTGAGTACGATTTACCAGCCATGGAAGAGTACCTAAAAGAAACCTATGGTATTACGGTCTATCAAGAGCAAGTGATGTTGCTGTCTCAAAGTCTTGCAGGATTTACAAAAGGTGAAGCCGATGTATTGCGTAAGGCAATGGGGAAAAAGCAAATTGCGGTTCTAGATAAAATGAAGCCTAAGTTTATTGAGCAAGCTAGTGCTAATGGACATGATGCAAAAGTTTTAGAAAAAGTATGGAAAGACTGGGAAGCCTTTGCGAGTTATGCATTTAATAAATCGCACTCTACTTGTTATGCGTGGATTGCTTATCAAACGGCTTATTTAAAAGCGCATTATCCTGCAGAATATATGGCTGCGGTATTGTCTAATAATATGAACGATATTAAGCAGGTTACATTCTTTATGGATGAGTGTAAGCGTATGAAATTGCCAGTTCTAGGACCCGATGTTAATGAAAGTTATTATAAGTTTTCGGTAAACAAAGACAATGCGGTTCGCTTTGGTATGGGAGCTATTAAAGGTGTAGGACATGGTGCGGTTATGACTATTGTAGATAATAGAAAAGAAGACGGTAATTATAAATCTATTTTCGATATCGCAAAGCGTATCGATTTACGTGCAGCCAATAAGAAAGCTTTTGAAAATCTTGCTTTAGCAGGTGGTTTCGATTGTTTTGAAGGCACACATAGGGCACAGTATTTTCATAGAGAAGGCGATGGTATGACCTTTTTAGAAATGGCCATTAAATATGCGCAACGTCATAAAGAAAATGAAAATTCGGCTCAAGTAAGTTTGTTTGGAGAAGCTAGTGATGTGCAAATAGCAGAACCAGAAGTGCCACCATGTGAAGAATGGGGCACTATGGAGAAGTTAGCAAAAGAACGCGAGGTTGTAGGTGTTTATATTTCGGGGCATCCATTAGATGATTTTAAAACAGAGATGAAAACTTTTTGCAATGCCACACTTGCAATGTTTAATGATGTAGCACCCTATGTAAACCGTGAGCTAGTTTTTGGTGGCGTGGTAACCGATGTGCAACATCGTGTAAGTAAACAAGGAAAAGGTTGGGCCTTATTTACTGTTGAAGATTATACCGATAGCCATGAGTTTAGAATTTTTGGTGAAGAGTATTTAAAGTTTAGACATTTTTTAATGCATAATAATTTTGTGTATGTTAAAACATTTATTCGAGATGGTTGGGTAAATAAAGACACAGGAAAAAAGAGTGATCCGCGTATGCAGTTTAATAATTTTCAATTATTACATGATGTGATGGAGCATTATGCTAAAAAATTGTCTATACAAGTTGATATTAAAGATTTAGATAAGCAAAAAATAATAGCTCTAAAGGAATTAATTAGCATGCATCCTGGAAACCAAATGCTTAATTTTTTAGTGTACGATACTAAAGAAAAAATAAAATTAAGCATGCCAAGTAGGAAACAAAAGGTTAAAGTATCTCAAGAATTGATAAAAGAATTAGAAGAACAAAACGTAGTTTATAAATTAAATTAACAATTAGGGTAGGAGTTTTTATGGTTTACTTGTTTTATTAATAAATGAGTTAAATTAAAAATTCCCAATTATGAAAAGACTTAAATTGTTATTAGTGTTAGTGGCTTTAGGATTTATTGCCTGTGATAATGAAAATGTGCCATCAGATGAGCTTTCTGCATCATTAAGTGTAGATTCTGAAATTATTATTGAAGAAGCCGAAAGTGTTTTAGACGATATTTCTATCTATTCTGATAGTTCTTTTGAAATTGAATCAACTTCAAAATCATCAAGTTCTTCAAAAGAAACAACAGGTAAAGATAAACGAGGAAGATCTGGGTTTTTTAAAAACTGTGCAGATATTACTATTGAAGAAGTAGATGATACAGTTACAACAACTATTACATTTACTGACGCATGTGAAGATTATAATGGAAACATTATATCTGGAACGATTGTTAAGGTAAAAACAAAATCGGATACGAGTAAAGAAAGAACAATTACCATTCAAGATTTATCTATTAATGGTTATGTTGTTAATGGAACTAAAACCTATTCTTATGTGACTAGTAATGCTAATGGAAATCCAGAATTAGTAAGTGCTATTGATTTAACAATTGAAACAGATGAAGGAACCATTTCTAAAGTAGGAACTAGAACTATTGAAATTACTGCAGGTGGAGATACGGATACTTGTTATGATGACGAGAAAACAATTACTGGTTCGTCTACTTTTACAAATAAAAACGGTGTTACTGTAAATGTAGAAATTACAACACCATTAGTAAAGCCTGCAGGCTGTAAATATATTGCTTCTGGAATAAAAGAATATACAACAGAAGCTGGTACTGCAACTGTTGATTTTGGAGATGGAACTTGTGATAAAGTTGCAACAAAAACTGCTGTTGATGGTACAGTTACTGAAATAAAAATAGGTAAAAAGAGACATCGTTAATAACGGTTTTGCCCTAAATGTAAAAAAAGAGCTGTCAAAATACTGACAGCTCTTTTTTGTTTTTAATTATAATGTTTTATTTTTATTAAGCAATATCACTTAAACTTTCAAGGTGTTTTTTCAGACTTTCAGAAATAAACATATCCCATGTTTTAGAACATACTTCATAGCAATCAATTTTTGGATTTAATCCTGTTTGTTGAAAGTTGATTGTTGTTGCTTTATTATTTTTATCAATGGTCCAATGTAGGGTATGACCAATCCATTCTTTATTAAAATCAGGCTCTCCATCAACACATTTCCATATTAATTCTTTGTTTGGAGTATGTTCGATAATTTTAAAAGTTCACCAGTATCCATTTTCGAATGTAATAGTAAATTGACCACCTTTTTTATATGCTGTATTACTTGTTTTTCCCCACCAGATATTAAGTCCTTCATTTAAGGCTTGAAATACTTTTTCTGAATTAACAGAAACTGTTATTTGTTTTGAGTAGTTGTTGTCTTTCATATGTTTGTTGAAAAAATTTAGGCTTTGTTGTCTAAATAATTTCCTAAATTATTTAGTTTATCGTCCCAGAATTGTTCGTAGAATTTCAACCACTTATTTACTTCTTTAAGTTTTTTTGGATTAGCATTGCAAAAACGCTCGCGACCTTGTGAGTCTATATTGACTAACCCTGCTTCTTCAAGCGTTTTTATATGTTTGGTAATACCTTGTCTGCTAATATCAAACTGACTAGATATTTGTGTGATTGATAGGGCTGAGGTTGCAATAACTAAGGCGTGAAAAATATCACGTCTTGTTGGGTCTGCAATGGCTTTAAATAATTTGGTTATTTTATCCTGCATTAACCGTTTCTTTTAAATAACCTGTTAAACCAGAAATGCAATTGTCCCATCCGCCATTAAAGCTTTCAAACATAGCTATGGCAGTTTCGCCTTCATAATTTGAAATTCCTGAATGTTCTAGAGTTAGTTTTGTGCCTTCTTCTGTTGATTCTAATTCCCATTTAACAGTGGTTTCTGTTTTCATTTCGGCAACTACCCAAGTGTAAATTAATACATATGGCGTTGCGTTTTTTACTTCGCCATTAATAATGGTACAACCTTTTTCGTTTGGAGGTGAAGTGAACGTGTACTTATATCCTTTTTCGGCTTTAAAATCGGCTGGGATAAACCAAGTTGAGATTTCTTCTGCTTTTGAAATAGCATCCCAAATTTTGTTTATTGGATGATTAAATAAAACTTCTTTTTTAATAACGTCTTTCATAATTATTCGATTTTTGATTAATACGCAACTTAACGGTTGCTAAATTAAAGCAAATAATTTCCATATGCAACTTTTTGGTTGCTCAACTAAAATGCTTTTATGAAGACGTCTTTTGCGCAAAGGATAGAAGCGGCATCCTTTTTGTGAAGCGTATAAAATTAGCCAGTTAATTAATTATGCCCTAATATATATTGATGAGATCTCGAAACAAGTTCGAGACTGCTTCACAGAAAGATATAGCGGATAGCCTGTTTTATGCGCCCAAATACTGAAAATAAGTTGAAACAATATAACTATAGGCAAAACAAATTGCTTGGGTGTAAGCTTTAAAGTTTTTTTTGACTAATTTTGTGTTGTTAAAATGAATTAAGAACATATTAAAACATAAATATTATGGCATTAGAAATTACAGATGCGACGTTTGAAGAAACAGTACTAAAGAGTGATAAACCTGTATTAGTTGACTTTTGGGCAGCTTGGTGTGGACCATGTAGAATGGTTGGACCAATTATTGAACAAATTGGTGAAGAATACGATGGTAAAGCTGTTGTTGGTAAAGTTGATGTAGATGCAAATCAAGAATTTGCTGCTAAATATGGTGTGCGTAACATTCCTACTGTTTTAGTTTTTCAAAACGGAGAGGTTGTTGGTAGACAAGTTGGTGTAGCACCTAAGAACGCATATACAGATGCTATTGACGGACTTTTATAAAAGTTAAATAAAAAGAAAATTAAAAAGGTTTGCCATAATGGTAAACCTTTTTTTATTTTAGATAAAAATTAAATAAAAAATGAGTGATAAAATAAAAGTACAAGATGCTATTGATAGCAAATTATTAGAGCAGCGTAAAGTTTTTTTATGGGGACAAGTAGATGATAAATCGGCAAAACATGTGATTGATAGATTGATGTATTTAGATACTTTGAATAATTTTGATATTCAATTATACATTAATAGTCCTGGAGGTTATGTAACGTCTGGTTTTGCTATTTACGATTGTATAAAATCATTAAACAGTCAAGTATCTACCATTTGTACAGGTTTTGCAGCATCTATGGGGTCTCTTATTTTATCTGCTGGCGAAAAAGGTAAACGTTTTATACAGCCACATGCACGTGTTATGATTCATCAACCTAGTGGTGGAGCTCGCGGGCAAGCAAGTGATATTGAGATTACTGCTAAAGAAATTGTTATTACTAAAGAGTTAAGTGCGCAAATATTAGCCGATAACTGCGGACAAACTTTTGATAAGATAATGAAAGATTTTAATCGCGACCATTGGATGGGAGCTCAAGAATCGGTGTCTTACGGTATTGTTGATGGTATTTTATAGAATATTTTGAAAGTAAATATATAAAGGCATGGTTTTTACTATGCCTTTTAATTTTTTATAACGATTAGTTTTAAAATGAAGCATGTTTTAATAGTATTATTCGGTTTGTTTTTTATGGTGTCTTGCCATACAAAACAAAAACAAAGCACTTTGTTAAGTCCAGGTATCTCTTTAGAGTTAGCTGAATATAGAAAACAGCAAGTCTCTAATGTTGTTTATAATTTATCATTTAAAATACCCGAAGTAAAAACGGAACGTATTAGTTCTCAATTAGATTTAAATTTAGAAATCTCTAATTTAGAGCAACCTTTGTATTTAGATTTTAATGAAGATGGTTCTCATATTAAAAACGTTTTGGTTAATGAAGAGCAAATTACTGTTAGCCATCAGCAAGAACATTTTATTATAAATCCTGAATATTTAAAATTAGGATCGAATAAAATAAATATTGAATTTGATGCAGGCGAATTATCACTTAATAGAAATGACGCTTATTTATATACTTTATTAGTTCCAGATAGAGCAAGTACTTTGTTTCCGTGTTTCGACCAGCCTAATATAAAAGCAAACTATGTGCTAGATATTACTGCGCCAAAAGACTGGAAAGTACTTTGTGGATCTCATTTAGATTTTAAAGAGGATAAGGGAGATTTTGTTAGATATAAGTTTAACAAATCTGATGTTATGAGTACCTATTTGTTTTCGTTTGTAGCAGGTGTATTTAATGAAGCAGATAAGCAATTGGGGAATTTAAATATGCGTATGCTTTATCGTGAAAATGATAAAGAAAAAATAGAAGCAAGTACTAGCGAAATTTTTAAACTTCATAACGAGTCTGTTTTGTTTTTAGAAGATTATACAGAGTATGAATTCCCGTTTCAAAAATTAGATTTTGCTGCTATTCCTGGGTTTCAGTATGGTGGTATGGAGCATGTTGGTGCAATACAATACCGCCAATCGTCTTTGTTTTTAGATAATAATGCAACACAAAATCAGGAATTAAATCGTTGTCATTTAATAGCTCATGAAACGGCTCACATGTGGTTTGGCGATTTAGTAACCATGAATTGGTTTGATGATGTTTGGTTAAAAGAGGTTTTTGCAAATTTTTTAGCCGATAAAGTAACTCGTAAATCGTTTCCCGATGTAAATCATAGTTTAAACTTTATGAGTGAGCATTACGCAAGTGCTTATAGTGAAGATAGAACAAAAGGCACTACACCAATAAAACAGCCGTTAGATAATTTAAAAAATGCAGGCACACTTTACGGACGCATTATATATAATAAAGCTCCAATAATGATGCGCCAATTAGAAGCATTAGTAGGAGCAGAGCCTTTTAGAAAAGGGATGCGTAATTATATTAAAGCCTATGCTTATGGTAATGCTGATTGGAATGATTTAGTAACACTATTAGATGCAGAAACTAACGAAGATTTAAAAAAATGGAGTAATGTATGGGTGAATGAAACAGGTCGACCTATAATTTCAGATAGTATTATTTATAAAGACAATACAATTGAACATTTTGAGATTTCACAAAAAGCGGAAGATGGAAGCGATCATATTTGGCCTCAAGTTTTTAAAATAGGCTTGGTTTATAAAGATAGCGTAAAAGTGATTCCTATTAAGTTAAATAAACAAACACAGGTTTTAAACGCTGTTGTTGGTTTGCCAAAACCACAATCGGTTATTTATAATTATGATGCTTTTGGGTATGGCGTATTTCCTATTGATAATTTAAATATTGATGCCATTCCAAATATAAAAGACGATTTAGCCAGAGGTTATAGTTATATTAATTTATATGAAAACGTACTTTCGGCCAAAGTTGAGCCTCAAAAAGCTTTAAATGTTTTAATAAAAGGTATAGCTTCAGAAAAAGAAGAACTTATTTTAAATATTATTTTAGGAAAGACTAATACTCTTTTTTGGGATTTTCTTTCAGCAGAACAACGTGAAATTATTGGTAAAGACTTAGAATCTTTATTGAATAAAAAATTACGAAATAATAATTTTTCATCTAGCTATAAAAAAACACTTTTTAGTTTATTTAAAAGTATTGCGTGTTCTAAAAATGGCAAAGACGCCTTATATCGTATTTGGAATAAATCAGAAACCATAAAAGGTTTGTATTTAAATGAAAACGATTATACTGGTTTAGCGGCTACTTTAGCTTTATATAGCCATCCTAAGGCAGATAGTATTCTGCAAAGTGCTTTAGAAAGTATATCGAACCCTGATAGAAAAAAACGTTTTGAATTTTTATTGCCGTCATTATCTAATGATGAAAGCATAAGAGACAAATTTATGTTATCTTTAGCTAAAGCAGAAAATAGAGAAAAAGAAAGTTGGGTGGGTGCTGCATTGTATAATATAAACCATCCGTTACGTCAAGAATCGTCGCAAAAACATTTAAAAATGTGTTTAGATTTGGTTGAAGAAATACAATTAACGGGCGATATATTTTTTCCTAAATCATGGCTTAATGCTACTATAGGTAATTATACATCTGATTATGCTTATAATACCTTGGAACAGTTTTTAAACGAAAACCCAAATTTCCCAAAAGTGCTAAAAAATAAACTTTTGCAAGCATCAGATGGTGTTTATAGAGCAAAACTTATAAGAGAAAAATAGTAATGAATTTACAAAACGAACTTAATAAAGCAGAAGGGTTTAAAAACTTAGGATTACTTGCTAAGCAAGTAGTAGAAGGGTTTATTTCGGGCATGCATAAAAGTCCGTTTCATGGATTTTCAGCAGAATTTGCTGAGCATAAAATATACAACCAAGGAGAAAGTACCCGCCATATAGATTGGAAGTTGTTTGCAAAAACAGATAAGCTTTATACTAAGCGTTATGACGATGAGACTAATTTACGCTGTCATCTAATTATAGACAACAGTAGTTCAATGCATTATCCAGAAATGGATAACTTTTCTATAAATAGTTTAAATAAAATTGGGTTTTCGGCATTAGCGGCAGCTGCACTCATGCAAATTTTAAAAAAACAACGCGATGCGGTTGGTTTAAGTATTTATAGCGATGATTATGATTATTACGCGCCTGAAAAAGGAAGCGAAAGGCATCATCAAATGCTTTTAAACCATTTAAGTGAGGCTGTGGTATCAAAACCAGTAAAAAAGCAAACAGAGACTTATAAATACTTACATGAGATAGCAGAGAAAGTACATAGACGCTCTATGATTTTTTTGTTTACCGATATGTTTCAAACTTCAGAAGATGAAACGAGGTTGTTTGAAGCGCTACGCCATTTAAAATATAATAAGCATGAAGTTATTTTATTTCATGTGTTTGATAAAGAAAAAGAACAAAATTTCGACTTTGATAATAAACCCAAGCGTTTTGTTGATGTTGAAACAGGAGCGTTTATTAATTTGTATGCCGATAGTATAAAGGAAAATTATAGTGAAACCGTAAATAATTATTTTACAGCCTTACGTTTAAAATGCGCACAGTATAAAATTAAATATGTAGAAGCCGATATAAATAAAAATTTCGATAACATCCTGACTACCTATATGGTAGAGCGACAAAAATTTATTTGATAAAAAAAAGATAAAAAAAACTCTAAAAAAGGTTTGTGGAATTAAAAAAGGCGTGTATATTTGCAACCGCAATAAAGCAACGGTCTGGTAGTTCAGTTGGTTAGAATGTCGCCCTGTCACGGCGAAGGTCGCGGGTTCGAGTCCCGTCCAGACCGCTAAAAATTGCAAAAGAAAGCTCTAAGAAATTAGGGCTTTTTTTGGCAATAAAAAGAAGTTGTGTTGTTCCCGAAGTCATTCGGGAAAGTAGTTTACCAAAGTAAATTTGGTATACCAATGAGAAGCTTTCCTTTTTTCTTTATAGAAAATTGGGATGCTTTTTTGTTTTAGAGCCGTTTTATTATTTTATCCCTAACTTACTAAGCATAATTTAAAACCAACCAATTATGAAAAAAGGAGCAATTAAAGTAAGTGTGTTATATCCTAATGAAACAGGGAAAACATTTGATATGGATTATTATTGCAATAAGCATGTGCCAATGGTAGCAGGTTTGTTAGGAGATGCAGTTATAGGTGCTACAGTAGAAAGTGGTTTAGGGGGTGGAGCTCCTAATGAAGCCGCAACATATATAGCTATGGGGAATTTGTATTTTGAAACAATTGAAGCTTTTGAAACTTCTTTCGGTCCAAATACAGAGCAAATTATGGGAGATTTACCTAATTACACTACTATAGAACCAGTAATTCAAATTAGTGAGGTAATGATTTAATTGCTTTTAAGCATAAAAAATAAACTTAAAATTAAAAGCATCCTTTTTTTCTTTATAACGAAAAAGGATGCTTTTTTTATTTCTAGTCATTATTTCAAAATGACTTATATCATGTTTTTTCTAGTAAAAAATTACAAACTTGTTTAAAATTTTTTCAAAATGAAAAAGCTAAGGTTTCAAACGCGTATATATATTGGTTTAGGTGTTTTATTATTTGTTACCATTTTATTAAGTGCCATTTCTTTTGTTGAATTGAACGATGTTAACAAACGAATTAAGGTTATTTATGACCACCCTTTGTTAGTAAGTAATAGTATAAATGAAATTAGATTCAACGTCGTTTCAACAAAATATGATATACATACTTTAGTAGATTCAAAAAACGGATCGGATGCGTCTTTAAAGTTGCTTAAGCAAATAAGGTCTTCAGATAGCATAAATAATATACATTTTAATATCGTTAAAGATCGTTATTTAGGAAAAAAAGAAGACTTTAATAATGTATATTATGCTTATAGTGATGTTTTAACTTCTATAAATGAAATAATACGGCTTAATAATTTAGGTCAGAAATCAGAAGCAAGATTATTGCTTGAGAATGAAGGCTATCATAAATGCATTTTTTTATTTGAAAAATTAAATGTTCTGTCAATTTATGCTTCAAATAAAGCAAAAAATATATATACACAAACTGTAAAAGATGTAAAATTCAATAAAAGTATTTTTCTGGCTTTTACGCTTATTTTAGTGTTTTTAGGTTTTATGGTGGCATTTTTTATTTCAAAAAGCATTACCCAGCCTATAAATGTTTTTTTACAGCAATTAAGAGCATTGTATTGGAAAGAAAAAGATATAGCTAAAGAAGATGTTTTAAAAACAAGTGAGCAGGAGTTGTTGTCAAATGTTGTAGAAGAACTAAAAACCACCTATTCTAAATTAAACAAATTTAATTCAGAATTAGAAGAAAAAGTAGAATATCGTACTAGAGAACTGCAACAAAACAAAATAGCTTTAATTAATACTAATAAACAGTTAGTAATAGAAAAAGAAAAAGCAGAAAATAGCGAACAATTAAAATCGGCTTTTCTTGCCAATATGTCTCATGAAATTAGAACACCTATGAACACCATTTTAGGGTTCTCTAATCTGCTCAAAGAAGATAATTTAGAAAAAAAAGAAAAGCAACAGTTTATTGGGTTGATTCAAGATTCTGGAAAACGACTTTTATCTATTATCTCAGATGTTGTAGACATTTCTAAAATAAATTCTAATCAGTTAAAAATATGTATAGATACTTGTAACTTAAATGAGGTAATAGATAGTTTATATTATCAGTTTTCTTTACACCCTAAAGCTAAAAGAGTATCTATTAAAACAAAAAAAGATTTATCGGATAATGAATGTTTCATTAAAACAGATAAAAATAGACTTATGCAAATTTTGTCTAATCTTTTAGAAAATGCTTTAAAATTTACGACCGAAGGAACCATTAAATTTGGTTATTGTATAGAGGATGACTTTATACAATTTTTTGTTAAAGACACAGGAGTTGGTATAGATGAGAAGTATAGAGAATTTGTTTTTGATAGATTTAGCCAAATAGTAAATGGAAAATCTAACGAAGAAGGAAATGGTTTAGGTTTAAGTATAGCAAAAGGACTTGTTGAGTTATTAGGAGGCGAAATATGGATTGATTCTAATACTGAAAAAGGTAGTAAATTTATGTTTAAACTTCCATTTAAGCGTGTAAATAAATATGAAACGAATAAGTCTTATATAAATGAAAATATAGAGGTTTCAAAAATTGATGAAAAGAACATATTAATTGTTGAAGATGAGAATTCAAACTTTATTTATTTAAGAGAAGTTCTTAAAAAGTTTAATGTTAAAATATTTAGGGCCTACAATGGTTTAGAGGCAGTAGAATTATTAACTAATAATTCAAACATAGATTTCGTATTTATGGATGTTAAAATGCCTGTAATGGATGGCTATCAGGCTACTACTGAAATAAGGAAGTTTAATTTTGTTATACCAATTATCACATTAACAGCTTATGCATTATCAGAAGATGATACTAAAGCAATGCAAGCTGGTTGTAATGAATATATTGCTAAACCAGTATCTAAAGAAATAATAGAAGACTTGTTATTTAAATATTTGAAGATTAAAAGTAAAACAGTAAATCATGGATGCTAAAGAAAAAACAATGGAAGCGCTTTTAGCCGAGATTGAGTTTCTTAAGGAAAAAGCAGTCCGGTCGGAAAAACTTAACGAATCAATTGTTGAAACGGCTACCGATGCTATAATAACTGTTGATAACAATGGTTGTATTTTATCTTGGAATCCATCGGCAGAAAGGATTTTTGGATATCATTCGAGTGAAATATTGGGCGAAAGTATTTTTGAAGTATTGGTAAGTAAGAACCAAATAAAAAAAGAAAGTTTAAATAGGCTTTTAAATACGGCTTTAAAAAGGAAGATAGGGCAAACCATGGAGTTTTTGGCAAAAAGAAAAGGTGGCGAAGAACTTACGACAGAATTTTCTATATCAAAATGGAAATCGGGAGATAGTAATTATTATACAGGTGTTTTTAGAGATATAACAGAGCGTAAGAGAAAAGATTTTTTATTACAGAAGTTAAACTTAGCAATGAAAAACTCTAAAGATATTGTGTTAATGACAGACCCTCAAGGTTTTATAACCTATGTAAATCCTCAGTTTACCAAAACGTATGGCTATGAGGCTTATGAAGTTGTTGGCAAATGTACACCTAGGGTGCTTAAAGGAACAGAAGATAAAGAGCGTTTCGAATTGTTATGGCGAACATTATTAAGTAAAAAAAGCTTTAAAATGTCTCATTATCTAAACAAGAAACGAAATGGAGAATTAATAGATTTAGAAAGTAGTATCGATCCAATTTTAGATGAAAAAAATGAGATTATAGGTTTTTTAGGTATTCAACATGATATTACAAAACGTATAAAATATATTAATAAACTAGAAGAGGCTTTAGATAAAGCGAAAGAATCTGATAGAATTAAATCAGAGTTTTTAGCAACCATGTCTCATGAATTAAGAACGCCTCTTAATTCTATTATTGGGCTTTCTAGTTTAATAGATAGAGATACATCAATAGACGAAATTCTTGAATACAATCAAATAATTAATAATAGCGGCGAACATTTACTTAAATTAATAGAAGATCTTTTTGATATTTCTCTAATAGAATCAGGCAAGGCTAAGGTTTTTAAAAAGGAGATAGATTTAATAGTTTTTCTTAGTGAAATTGATGAATTAATGAAAAGACATCAAGAAAAATCAGGGAAGAATCATATTTCTTTCAATTTAAAAATACCACCAAATTGTAAAAGGTTAATTATTAATACAGATACTCTTAAATTAAAACATATTTTGGTAAACTTATTAAAAAATGCTTTTAAGTTTTCAGAAAAAGGAGATGTTAATTATGGGTTTCAACTATGTGATAAACAAAATAAACCCAATATCAAGTTTTTTGTTTCCGATACAGGAATAGGAATAGATAAAGATCATCAAGACTTAATTTTTAAAGGTTTTACTCAAGTTAATGGCGCTTATAATAGAGATTATGAAGGTATGGGTGTTGGTCTTACCATTGCAAAAAAATTAGTGCATCTTTTAGAGGGTAAAATTTGGGTAGATTCTACATTAGGTAAGGGAAGTACGTTCTTTTTTGCGTTTCCTATAGATGCAATTGAAAGTAGTATTGTGGAAGATGATTGCGACGCATAGAATAGTTTTTATTTAAAATCCCAAGCATAAAAACATCGATTAAATGCGTATTTTTAAGATTAAAACATGTTTTTGTTGTGTGAAATGACTTTTGTCATGTTTTTTAACCAAGTCTTATTTTATTTTTAGGAATACTAGTTCCTAAATCTTATTGGTTATGAATATAAAAAATTCAATATTTTTTTGGTTTTGTGTATTTACCCCTGGAATAATATGCTCACAAATTGTTAACGAAGGGACATTACAAATAGAACCAGCAACTACGGTTTATTTTGAAAATGAATATTTAAATCAACTTACAGGTATTCATAATAATAATGGTGATTTATATTTAAACAATGATTTTGTAAATAATGGAATAACTTCGGCTTCTTCCGGAACTACTTTTTTTAAGAGTTCGGTAAACAATGTTTTAAATATTAGTGGAACAAGAGATAGTATTAACTTCTATAATTTAGAAGTTAATGTTTATGGAGCTTCAAAAAAAGGCGTTTATGTTGATGATAATTTAGGAGTAATAGTTGCAAATAAACTAAATTTAGAAAGTGGCGATTTACGTTTGGTTGGCGAATCTCAATTAGTTCAATCGCATGTAGGAACTAATATTAATACAGCTAATACAGGAAGCTTGTTAAAAGATCAACAAGGTATTTCGAATGTTTATGGATATAATTATTGGTCTTCTCCAGTAACTAATAATTTAGGATTCTTTTCTTTAAATGGTGGCTTGTTTGATGGTACTGATGCTAATTTAAATCCGTTTTCTCCACAACAAGTTTTATTTAATACAGGTTCGCCTTATACGGGTGTACCATCTGTTTTAGATGGAAGTAGTAATGTTACAACCCCTTTGTATATAAATGATACATGGCTTTATAAGTTTTCACAGAGTAGTTTGGAGTACTATGGATGGCAAAAAATAGATCAAAACACTTTGCTTGATCCTGGTTATGGGTTTACTATGAAAGGTACAGGCGCTGTTAATCAAAATTATGTTTTTAAAGGCGTGCCCAATAATGGGAGTTTACCATTTTCTATTCTTGCAGGAGAAAGTGTTTTGTTAGGAAATCCATATCCTTCAGCAATAGATTCTTATAAATTTATACAAGATAATTTATCGGTTCTAGATAATATTCAGTTTTGGGTAGATGGCGGATCAGATTCTCATTATTTAGCAGATTATCAAGGTGGGTATTCTATTTGTAATTTAACAGGAGGCGTAGCGCCATCTATGATAGCTTCTATATCTGGAGTAGGTAGTTCGTCAGGAGTTATACCTAAAAGATATATTGGTGTAGCGCAAGGATTTTTTGTAGATGCGAATTCAAGTGGAAATATAATTTTTGATAATTCGCAACGTGTTTTTAAAGAAGAAGATGGTGTAAACTCAAATTTCTATAAATCTACAAATCAAAAAAATAGTAACAGTAATGACGTTAATAAATATATTAGAATAGGCTATGAAGACCCAGAAGGGTTTCATAGACAATTATTATTAGGGTTTTTACCAGAATCTCCTGTAGATATAGGCTATAATCCAGGATATGATGCTACTATTTCTTCAATAAGAGAAGATGATCTTTTTTATATTATTGAAAATGATTTAAACAAAAAATATGTTATAGAAGCTGTTGGTGAATTTAATGATTCATTAGAATTTCCTATGGGGTTAGTAATAAATCAAGTTGGTGTTCATACAATAATGCTTGATGCGGTTGAAAACTTTAATGATACCGTTTATATTAAAGATAGTGTTTTAAATAAAACATATAATTTAAGTAATTCTAGTGTAGATATAAGTTTACCTCCAGATAATTATTTTAATCGATTTAGTATCGTTTTTAAACCAGATGCTTTGCTTAGTATTAATGCTAACATTGAAGATAATGTGCATGTTTATGTTAAAGAGAATCATATTGTAATTAATAATAAAAAGTTATTGAAGTTGCGTGATGTGCAAATTTATAATATGCTAGGGCAACAAATTATTAGTCTTAAAAAAGACGTAATAAATACAAAACAAATTAACATACCATTTTTACAACCTCAAGGTATGTACTTAGTAATAGTTAATTCTAATGAGGGAAATAAAACTTTTAAAATAACAAATTAAATTTTTTTCAAATGAAAAGCATGTATATAAAAATTTTCAGATTAACCCTTATAGCTTTTTTGTTTAATAGTTATATAGTCTTTGCTCAAGTAGGAATTGGGACTACTAGTCCTGATGACTCCTCTATGTTAGATATCCAGTCTACATCAAAAGGAATTCTTATTCCTAGAATGAATACAACTCAAAGAACTGCTATTTCAAGTCCTGCAACAGGATTATTAGTTTTTGACACATCAACTCAAAGTTTTTGGTTTTATAACACTAGTTGGACAGAGTTGGTGACAAACAATTCTTTGCTTGATGCAGATGCCGATACGGGTATTGAAGTTGAACAAACTACAGATGAAGATAATATTCATTTTAAAACATCTGGTTCAGAAAGAATGATTATTGATGATACAGGAAATACAAGAATTGGTGACGGTTCAAATAACACTTATATAGAGAGTGATGGTTCGTTAAGTTATGAGGGAACTGCTACTAGATGGGATGATTTAAAAGTGCCAATGAATTCTACTAATAAAGGATCGTCTAATGCACCAGATTGGACCCTTTTTAAAAGAAATGGAAGTAGTCAAGGTGTTTGGTTATATTGGTTTAACAAAGGATATGAAGAAGAGCTTTATTTTTTAGTGCAGATGCCGCATGCATGGAAAGAAGGTAGCGATATTTATCCTCATATACATTGGACAACTAAAAGTGATGTTGGTACATATAAAGTTACTTGGGCTTTAGAATATTCATGGAGCAATGTTGGTGATGTTTTTCCAGATACAACAATATTAACTTCTAGCTATCCTATCGCAGCTGTAGGAACTGTAAGTGCGTATGAACATGCTATTACGTCTTTAGGAACTATTTCAGGAAGTGGTAAAACATTATCAAGTGTTTTGGTTTGTAGGGTATATAGAGATGGTGATGGGCCTAATGATACATATCCTACAGATGCAGGTATTTTAGAAATAGATTTTCATTATCAAATTGATAGTGATGGAAGCAGAGAGCAGTATACAAAATAAAAACAGGGTAACTAATATCTAGAAACCCTGTTTTTATTTTGAATAGACATTTCGTAGCTAAAGAGAAAAGAATGTTACATCGATAATTTTGATATATAAATATTTCAATGCGTTTTTATTCTAATTTATCAATCAAATAATTCGCTTAACTTTTTATCTAGTGCATCTCCTTTTAAATTTTGAGCAATGATTTTTCCTTTAGGGTCAATTAAGAAATTTTGAGGAATAGCCTTTACACCATAAGCTTTGGCAGCTTTGTTTTTAAATCCATTAAGGTCTGAAATATTGGTCCAAACCAATTGGTCTTTTTCTATAGCTTTTATCCATTTGTCTTTATCTTTTTCTTTATCTAAAGAAATACCCAAAACATCAAATCCCTTTTTATGGTATTTTTTATATGCTAATAGTACATTAGGATTTTCTTTTCGGCAAGGTCCGCACCAACTTGCCCAAAAATCTATTAAAACATAAGAGCCTTTGTAATCAGATAGGTTAACTATTTTCCCTTCTGGAGTTTTTTGAGAAATTTCAGTAGTCATTGAGCCTACAGAAGTCTTATCAAAAGCAATGAGAGCCTCATTTATTTTTTTTCCATAATAAGAATTTTGTATTTCTTTTGGTAGCTCGTTATAAAGTGTTTTTGCTTTTTCAGATTTAGAATACGTAATGTATCTTTCGGAAATAAGAAGCGGAGCAGCAACATCATTTTTATGAGTAAGGATGAAGTTATTAGTAACACTATCTGCAAAAGCACTCATGTCGCTCCATTTTTTTTTCATAAAAGCTTTTTCAGAATCCGTTAATTCCTTTTTACCAGATTGAGAAATAGAATCAGATATGGCATATATTGGACCTGCCATTTTTCTTATTATTTCAAAATCATTTTTATAAAAGCTATTGTAGATAGCATGTTGTTTTGCTCCTGTAATTTCAGATTTAAATATAGTGTCTTTATTAATAGCTACATTAATGTCATCATTGCTTAGTATAAAATATTTGGGATATTTTACACCAGAAACTTTTAAAGTATACATCAGAGGTTCGGAAACCTTACCTTTAAAGGTAAAGTTTCCGTTCACTACTGCTGTAGAATCTATAGACTGTTTTAAAGTATCTATTGTAGACTCAAGGTATACCATTCCCTTATAGTCTTTAATATTACCATTAATTACATAACCCGTTTCTTCTTTTTTTGTTTTTGAACAAGATGAAAATATGAAGAAAAATGGGATTGTAATAATAAATGATAATTTTATAAAATAATGCACTCTAGTTATATCCTTCATTATTAGGGTTTAAGTTTTGATTCGCATCTATTTCTTTTTGAGGTATTGGCCAAAGTTGAGCACTGCTTTTCCAATTATCTTTAAATGCTCCTAAAACAGCATCAATTTTAGAGGTTCTTTTAAGATCGAACCAGCGGTGGCCCCATTCTGAAAATAATTCTACACGTCTTTCTTGTGCGATAGCATCTAATACCGCTGTTTTAGATAATGTTCCGCTGTATGGTAAAAGATCAGCTCTTTTTCTTATTTCATCTAAATCACTAACAGCTCCAGGAATATCTGTTGCTGCTTTTGCTTCAGCTCTAATTAAATACTGCTCAGCTAAACGGAATACAACATTATATTCTGTAATTGGTCGTTGAAATGTTTGTGTGTATTTAAATGGGTAATTATAGATTTCTGAGTTGTATGTATATTGAGCGATCCAATTAGTTTTTCTTTTGTCATTAATTTCAAAACTATTCAACAAGTCATCTGTTATGGTATAAGATGGTCTGCCATTAGGGTTATAAAAATGAGCATCTAAAGCATTTGGTTTCCATGAAACAGAAGCTAATTGCCAAATAGTTTCTTGACTAGTATTTTTAAACACGCTTTCTATAGGGCTTAATGTATAAGTAGCAGCATTATTAATAACATCTGTGCTTTCGTTTATGGCTGTAACGTTATCTCCAAGATATAAAGCAACTCTAGCTCTTAAAGCTTTTGCTGTATATTTATTAGGTCTAGTTCTTTCTGCCGATATGTAATTTTCTGCTAAAAGTGGTATTGCTAAATCTAAATCTGAAACAATTAAATTGTAAATCTCATCTGAAGACGTTCTTGATTTATCTTTATTCTCTGCTGGATCTGTATTTGTAATAAGTGGTACAGCACCGTATAAATTTGTTAAATAAAAATAGTTAAGTGCTCTCATAAAATAAACTTCACCAAGTAGATTATCTCTAACACTTGGTGTTACAAACTCATTGTCTGTTAATCCTATTATTGCGGCATTACAATTATAGATGCTTTTATAAGCTTCTAGCCAATGGTAATAAACAGGTCCAAAATCAGAGTAATTAATAGAATTGGTTTCGTAATCTTGATAGGTTGTATTAAAATCATGTATTTCATCTGCGCTAAGACCAGTCATAACCCCTAAACCTCCATTTAGCATACTGCTTACTTCATTAGAGTTCATTATTGTAGCATACATTCCAGATATTGCAGAATTAGAAGTGGCATCAGATAAAAAAACATTTTCTGATGTTAATGATGCTGTTGAAGGGTCTGGTTCTAAATAGTTGTCGCAAGAATTTAGAAAGCTTGATATTAGCAAAATTGATGCTACTATCATTTTATTTATAGATATATGTTTTTTCATTTTATATTTTTTTTAGTTAGAACGATAAATTAAGACCTAAAGAAAAGGTTCTTAAAGGCGGTGTAAATAGCCCTGTTGTTTCTGGATCTAAACCTAAATAGTTTGTAAACGTCACTAAATTTTGTCCTTGAAAGTATATGGTTGCATTGGCAAAACCAATTTTAGAGTTTAATGCTTTTGGTAAGCTATAAGACAAGTAAACATTTTTTAATTTTATATATGAAGCATCACCCCAAGAAGCTGTAGAACCAATATAATTATACCATAAAGGGTTGAATGCAGTAGTAGGAGCAGGGAAGTCGCTGCTATTTGATTGAACACCATTATAAACCTCAGAACCAAAATTTTGTCTACCTCCTATAGCTGTGTATTGTTTGTTTTTATAATCCCAATCTTCTTTCTTTACAAATTGAAATAGAAAATCTAAAGTCCAGTTTTTATACTTAAAAGTGTTTGTTAGACCTCCGTAAAACTCTGGAATTGTTGTTCCTAATGTAGTTCTATCTTCGTTAAATGTAATAGATTCACTATCATCTAAATCTTCAAATTCTATAACGCCCGTATCTGCATTAACACCCTTGAAAATAAAGCCTCTAGCATTTATAATTGGTTGTCCAATTTCATATCTCCAAGAATTGTTTGATGTTTCTAATCCGTCATATTTAACTAACTCATTTTTAGGAATAGTTATGTTAAACGATGAGTTCCATTTAATTTTATCTGTATTAATAATACTTGTATTAAGTTCTAGTTCCCATCCTCTATTTTCTACGATTGCAGGTAAGTTTTCAGTAATACCAGTAAACCCTGTTATAGATGGTAATGTAGATGTTATAAGCATGTTGTCTGTTCTGTTTTTATAATAATTAGCATTTAGTAATACTTTATTATTAAAAAAGCCTAATTCTAGTGCGACGTCAAATTTAGCAACTTCTTCCCATCTAAAGTTTGGGTTTGAAAGTTTCTGAGGTCGTAAAGAAGACACATCTTGATAACTCTTCCAATACGATGACCATGTTTCTTGATATTGGTAATTACCAATTTGATCGTTACCAACCGTTCCGTAGCTAGATCTTAATTTTCCAAAACTTAAAAATGAGTTGTTGTCTTTCAAGAAACTTTCATTTGAAAATACCCAAGCAGCACCAATAGAGCCAAAATTACCATAGCGTTTTCCTGGTCCAAATCTAGATGAACCATCTCTTCTAACTGTTCCGTTAAGAATATATGTGTCTGAATAATTATATGTTACTCTTGTAAAAGCTGATACATAACGATAATCAGTTTCGTCATTGTTATATACACTTATTGTTCCTGCACCTGCTAGAGATTCTAATAAGGCGTCAGTAGAGTAATTACTTCCATAGATATATTCTGAATCGGTTTTTGTTTTTTGAATAGTACTTCCTAATAGAACATTTAAATTATGTTTTCCGAAAGATTTAGAATAATTAATTTGAGGTTCTACTATAGTGCTAGTACGCTCATTATTTCCAAAGCTAGCATTGGGTGAAGAGCTGCTTGTTGGAGCATAATACTTTCTGTAGTTTCCAGTAAACTGATCCATTTTAATAGTATTATAACCTAAACTTACTTTAGCTACTAAAGCAGGTGTTATTTTATAGTCTAAAACAATATTGGTGTTAAAATTATCAGTTTTATTTACATATGTTCTATAAAGCTCTCTAAGAGGATTGTCATAAGGGCCTAAATTTTCCCAATTTAACTCACCGTTAATATCATAAGGCAATAGGTTAGGGCTTGTTAAAATTTTAGTGCCGTAATCGCCACCATAACTAAAGTTGTCATCAAGAGAGTACGTGCTAACAAAACGAAGACCGAATTTTTTATCTGATGATTTGAATTTATAAGAAGCATTAAATCCTACCCTTGTATTTTTTGCGTCACCAGGATATACCGTGGTTTCTTTTCTGTAATTTCCAGATAATAAAAATTGATTATTAGTATCGCCACCACTAAAGGTTAAATTTGCATTATTTATATATGCAGTGCCTCCAAGTAGTACTTCTTGCCAATCTGTTTCTTGATTTTGATCCCATAAGGTTAAATCTGGAGCGTTACCATCGTTAGGAGTGTTGCCGCCATTTGTGAATGCTTGATTTCTAAAATCTAAATACTCGCTAGTATTCATTAAATCCATTTTGTGAGCAACATCACCTACTCCTGTATTTAAATTTATATTAACTTTTAATTTACCACTATTTTTTCCTTGTTTTGTGGTAATTAAAATAACACCATTTGCTCCTCTAGATCCATAAATAGCAGTTGCATCGGCATCTTTTAATACGCTTACACTTTCAATATCGTTTGAGTTTATACTATTCAAAGGGCTTTGATTACCAATATTAGGATTACCTATGGCATCAAACTGATTTAATGGGTTTGAATCAAAAGGAATGCCATCTATAATATATAATGGACTATTTCCTGCACCAATAGAATTTACGCCTCTAATCAGTACTTGGGTATTTGCTCCTGGACGTCCACTAGCAGCTGTAACTAAAAGTCCCGATACACGACCTTGTAATGATAACATAGGGTTTTGCGTTGGTTGTTGTTCTAGTACTTTTGCTTTTACAGTAGAAACAGATCCTGTTGCATTACGTTGTGTAGTAGTGCCATAACCAATAACTACTACTTCATCAAGTTCAGATATGTCTTCTTTTAAAACAACATTTATAGTTGTGTATTCTCCTAAATTAACTTCTTCTGTAATATATCCTAACGACACAAATTGTAGTGTTGCGAATTTTCCAGAAATACTAATTGTGAAATGACCATTTATATCTGTTAAAACACCTTTATTTGTGTCTTTTATTAATACTGAAACACCAGGTATAGGGATGTTATTTATGTCGGTTACAATACCTCGAATTTCTGTTTGCTTTTGCCTTAAAATAGGCGTGTTCTTTTTAATTAAAATAGTCTTTTCATCACTAAAGCTAATGTTGAAATTATTTGAAGGTAAGCTTTTTTCTAGAAGATCATTCGCTAATATAGTTCCCTTTTTAAGTTCTACTTCTGGTAGGTTTTCAAATAAATTGTAACTATATATAAAAGTAAAATCTGTTTGTTTACCAATTAAATCTAAAACATCTTCTATAGAGAGTGTTTGATCATTATCAATAACAATTTTGTCAGCTTGTCCAAAAGTGTTTTTTGGAGCGAAACTGAACATGGTCGTACAAAATAAAATAATAAAGGTTTTCATAACAAGCTTTGTTATAACTTTTCGTTTTTCTCGAAAAGTTAAGCGCGTAAAATTAATTTCCATAAATTTGTAAATTAGTTAGTTAAACATTGTTTTAATTAATTAAAGTTTTAAGGGAATGATGGTTTGAATTTTCGAAGGTCTAAACCACATTCCTTTTTTTATTTGATTTTTAAAATGATTTTGTTTTCTATTTTTTCGTATTCTATGGTTTGAGTTTGTTTTATAGTATTAAGTATGCTCTCTAAACTTTGATTTTTTCTTATTAAACCATTAAATCTCTCATGTTTTAAGCTCTCGTCTTTAAAGCTAATCTCAATATTGTACCATCTCATTAAAACAATAACAACATCTTGTAATTTCTTTTCTCTAAAATTGAAAATGCCGTCTTTCCAAGATATTTCAGGATATACATTTACTTCTGTAATATCAATATGATTAGTGTTAATAGATAAAATAGATTGTTGATTTGGTTTTAAAACAGAGCTAGTAGTTATGTTACTTACAGCAACTTTTCCTTCTATAAGTGTTGTGTAAATTTTATTCTCGTTTTTATAAGCTTTAATATTAAATTCGGTACCTAAAACTTCAATGTCTTGATTGTTGTTATGAACCTTAAATTTAGAACCATTATGTGAGGTGCTAGGAGAAACATCAAAATAGGCTTCTCCATAAATAAGTTCTACGATTCTTGTTTCTCCATCTATAAAATTGGTTGGGTATTTTAGTTGAGTTTCAGAATTTAACCAAACTTTGGTGCCATCAGCTAATTTTAGAAAATACTGTCCGCCTCTAGGAATAGTTAAGTAATTGTATGCTATATCTTTTTTCTTATTTTGAGTTGTATTATATATAATCTCTTTTCCGTTGCTACTTATGTTTTCTGTTTGGTAAACGGTTTCTTTTTCTAAAGCTATTGTTGTTCCATCTTCAAGTGTTAATGTTGCTTTGTCTGTTCCTGGTAGCGTTTTAGATATTATAGATTCTGTATTGTTTTTATCAGTTAGATTGTCTTTCTTTATAAAGAAGAAACTTGCAGATATGAATAATAAGATAACAGCAGTATATTTGAAAAAGTTCCGTTTATACAGAGGAAGGACCTTGACAGGGTTTTTAGATGCTTCATTTTGTTCAATAATATTTATAACATTTTTATATGCATCATCAATATTGGTTTTTAGCATCGATAAATTTAAATCATGATAATCTGAAATTGTAGATTCTAATTTAGATTGGTTTTTAGGAATAGCCAGCCAGTCATTAAGCTCTTTAAGCTCTTGTTCTGTTATGGTCCCTATTAAAAGTTTTGTTATGTGGTTTTTCATAATTTATTGCGAATTTTTTATAGTTTAATCGGTTTTCGCTATATTTCTTTATAGTATTGCATTAAAACTTGATAAAACCCCTAAGAAATAAAATATTTTTTTAATAATTTATATTATATATGAATGAATTAGATGCCATAAAAGCATTTAAACGAGGTGATAAAAAGGCGTTTAGATATTTGTTCAATCTATATTATGATAGATTGGTAGCTTATATTATTACATATACACATGATAAAATGAGTGCTGAGGATGTTGTACAACAAGCTTTTATTAATTTATGGAATGATAGAGAGAAATTAGATGATATAAGGTCTCCTAAAAATTATTTATATGCTATTGCTTATAATAGATATATTGACAGTATCAAAAAGAAAAAAAAGCAAACAAGGTTGTTGGATGTTGTTTATGAAAAAGCATTAAGAGATAGAGTTGAAGACGATAATGAAGCATTAGAAAAGCGTATAAAAAAAATGAATTTAATTATAGATTCATTACCTCCAAGATGTAAGGAGATTATTAGAATGAACAAAATAGATGGTATTAAATATAGAGATATAGCAAGCACATTAGGTATTTCTATAAAAACAGTAGAAGCACAAATGAGTATAGCTTTTAAAAAAATAAGAAAAGGCTTTGAAGATGATAATATTTTGCTATTCTTTTTTAGGACTATAAATAAGAGTTGAAGTTTAGTTGTGTAACATTTGTTACACAACTAAACGGTCAAAAATTGTAATATTGTTCTTTCTATACTGTTGAATGATAACATTATAAAATGATTAATAGCAAAGAGCGTGTATTTTATATATACGCTTTTTTTATGTTAAGAATTAAGTTTTTTTACGTTAGAAGAATCTCTAATAATTAATTCAGCGTCTAAAATTATTTTGTTTAATGTTTGTTTTGCAACTGGTTTTTTTGCGTGGTTCAAAAATGTTTTAGCAGCTTGTTTTCCAATTTCAGCACTGTGTTGGTTTATACTGGTTATTGTTGGGGTAACCATAGCCGTAAAAGGTTCATCTCCAAAGCCTACTAGTGCTATGTCATTAGGAATCTTAATGTGTTGTTCATTTAGTATCTGTAAGGCCCCTAAAGCAGCATAATCACCAGCCACATAAACAGCATCTGGTCTGTTTTTTAAAGCTAATAATTTGATCATTTTTTGTCTTCCATCTTCAATAGTCAGGCTACTTTCAATAAGAAGTTCTTTGTCAAGAGGTAAATGGTGTTTTTTTAGCGCATCTATATAGCCTCTTATTCTATTATTGAAAATTCGAGTGTGTTTATATCCGCCAATATGAGCTATACGCTTACATCCTTGATTTACTAAATGTTCAACAATTACATGGCTGCTATCATAATCATTAATACCTATATAATCAACATTTAAATCATTCTCACCACGATCAAATAGAATTAACGGAATGCCTTTAGATTTAATTTTTTCATAATACTCTAAATTAATAGTTTCGTTTGCCATAGAAGCAATAATACCATCAACTTGAGTAAACAATAATGTATCAATGTTATTACATTCTTTTTTATACGATTCGTTAGATTGTGTAATTATTATATTATAACCTTCTTTATTTAAAACTTCTTCAATATTTTGAATGACAGAAGAAAAAAAGTTACTGTTTGTTCTAGGTACAATAACGCCAACTAATTTGCTTTTTCCTTTACGTAAAGCACTAGCTAAATGATTGGGTTGATAATTTAAATTTTTGGCAACTTGTTTTACAGCTTTTTTTGTTTTGTCACTTATTCTGGGGTCATCATGTAGTGCTTTTGAAACTGCTGCAGGCGATATATTTAATACGTTAGCAATATCTTTTATGGTAGTTTTCTTTTTTCTATTCAATTTTTTTATATATTTGCTTAAACGTTTAAGCAAATATAATGTTTTAGTTTTTATAATCAAAACCATAAGACAGTCATTGGTTTTGATTTTATTTGAGAAATTTGCTTAAACGTTTAAGCAAATTAAATTAACTAAATAACAATTAAGAAATGAGTAAAGTAGTAACATTTGGGGAAATCATGTTAAGATTAGCTCCTCAAGGATTTTTAAGATTTTCGCAAGCAAATAATTTTGATGTTGTTTACGGAGGAGGAGAGTCTAACGTAGCTGTTTCATTAGCTAATTATGGAATATCTTGTGATTTTGTAACCCGTTTACCAAAAAATGATATTGGTGAGTGTGCTATGATGGAAATGCGTAAAAGAGGTGTTGGTGTTGATAAAATTGTATGGGGTGGAGATCGTTTAGGTATTTATTTCCTTGAAACTGGTGCTGTATCTAGAGGTAGTAAAGTAGTTTATGATAGAGCTAATTCTGCTATGGCTGATATTCAATCTGGTATGGTTGATTGGGATGCTGTTTTTGAAGGTGTTGAGTGGTTTCACTGGACAGGTATTACGCCAGCTATTTCTCAAAGTTCTGCAGATGTGTGTTTAGAAGCTGTAAAAGCTGCTAGCGCTAAAGGAATTACTATTTCTACAGATTTAAATTATAGAGCTAAATTATGGAAGTATGGTGGTGATCGTGAAGCGATTATGACTGAATTAACTTCTTATTGTGATGTTATTTTAGGGAATGAAGAAGATGCAGAGATGCACTTTGGAATTAAACCAGAAGGTATTAGTGTTCAAACACAAGGTCATGATGTAAAAGCTGAAGCTTTTTTATCTGTTTGTCAACAAATGATGAAAAAATTCCCAAGAGCTAAAAAAGTAATTACAACTTTAAGAGGTTCTATTTCTGCTTCTCATAACACTTGGGCTGGTGTATTATATGATGGTACAAAAATGTTTGAAACACGTCAGTACCAAATTACTGATATTGTTGATAGAGTAGGTGGAGGAGATTCATTTATGGGAGGTTTAATCTACGGATTATTAACGTACCCTGAAGATGATCAAAATGCATTAGACTTTGCAGTAGCAGCGTCATGTTTAAAACACACTATTAAAGGTGATGCTAACTTAGTAACTGTTGCTGAGGTAGAGAAATTAATGGGTGGTGATGCATCTGGACGTGTAGCAAGATAATAAATACGTTTATAGGTTTATCGTTGAGTTGTGTATTTCGATTCAACGATAAACCGCTAAACAAAAAAACAATAAAAAAATGGCACAATTTTCAAGATTAGAAGTGGCTCAAGCCATGAAAGATACAGGAATGATTCCTTTGTTTTTTCACAACGATATAGAATTAAGTAAACAAGTATTAAAAGCTTGTTACGATGGTGGTGCAAGATTAATGGAGTTTACAGCTCGTGGTGATTTTGCTCATGAAGTTTTTGGTGAATTAACTAAATATGCAATTAAAGAATTACCAGGTATGATTATGGGTGTTGGTTCTGTTACAGATGGAGCAGCTGCATCATTATACATGGCTTTAGGAGCAAACTTTATTGTAACACCTGTTTTAAGAGAAGATATTGCAATTGCATGTAACCGTAAAAAAGTATTATGGTCTCCAGGATGTGGTACATTAACAGAAATTACACGTGCTGAAGAATTAGGATGTGAGATTGTTAAATTATTCCCTGGCGATATTTACGGACCTCAATTTGTAAAAGGAATTAAAGGCCCTCAACCATGGACAAGCGTTATGCCTACTGGTGGTGTATCTCCAACAAAAGAAAACCTTAAAGGTTGGTTTGATGCCGGTGTTACTTGTGTTGGTATGGGATCTAAATTAATATCTAAAGACATTATAGCGAATAAAGATTACGCTAAATTAGAGCAAGATGTTAAAGCTGCTTTAGCAATAGTTAAAGAAGTAAGAGGTTAGTTAGAAGTTAATTAGTAGTTTATATATTTATTTTGTAGAAGCATTCTTTTTTCTTAATTGAAAAAAGGGTGCTTTTTTGTTTTTCTCAGCTAGAGAAAGTTTTAAGAATTTAAAGTATTAACTTTCTAAAAGTTGTTCAAGAATAGTTTCTACACCTTCTTCTGAATTGTTTTTAGTTTCAAAATTAGCTATTTTTTTTACGTCTGGATGTGCATTTTCCATGGCGAAGCTAAAATGTGCTAGTTTTAGCATTTCTAAATCGTTATTATAATCGCCAAAAACCATTGTTTCATTTTTATGGATACCCATTTTTTCTTGAAGCATACTTAAAGCATAACCTTTATTTGCATTGGCATGCGAAATATCTAACCAATTTTGTCCAGATACAATTATTTGTAATTGGTTTGTTAATGCTTTTAAGTGCGGAAATATATAAGTTTCAGAAGATTCAAAATGGTAAACTGCTATTTTTAAAAAATCGTCGTTTGCTACTTTTGTTAAATCATCAACAATTTTATATTCGGCATAATATTTACTAAATTTTGAAATAAAGTTAGGTTCGTTAGTTTCTATGTAAGCTGATTTTCTTCCGCATAAAACAATGTAGCACCCTTCTATGGTTCTTAAAGTGTTAATTGTTTTTAATACATCTTCAGAAGATAGCTTTAAAAGAATATTTGTTTCATTATCATGTTGCATGATGCCGCCATTTTCAGCAATTATAGAAATGTCATGCTTTATGGTATCTAATTTTTCTAAAATACTTTGGTATTGTCGTCCGCTAGCAGCTACAAAGTGGATATTACGCTGCTTTAATTTTTCAAACTGATTAAAAAAACGATTACTTACTTCACTATTATTGTTTAGTAAGGTGCCATCCATATCGCTAACAACAAGTTTTACTTTTGAAAAATCCATAGTATATTTTTTGAAATACAAAAATAGGATTCTTAATGTTTTAAAGCATTAAATTATATTTAAGATTGTGGTTTTATTTTTTATATTTCTTATAAAAATATTCAATCTAATATGAAATCTTTGATAACTTATTTTAAACAAAGTAATTTAAAAAAGAGATTTTTGTAAATTGCGCAACTCATAATTTATCTAAATACATTACATGGTTACTTTAAAACAGCTTGCAAAAGAGTTAAATGTTTCTATTTCTACAGTTTCTAAAGCTTTAAATAATAGCGAAGAAATTGGAGAAGAAACAGTAAAACGTGTTAAAGAATTAGCTGAATTATATAACTATAAGCCTAATAGAATGGCTTTAAGTTTAAAACAGAACAAAACAAAGACTATTGGAGTTATTATACCAAATATTCTTAATCATTTTTTAGCAAAAGTTCTTTTTGGTATAGAAAGAGAAGCAACCAAGTTAGGTTATAATATTATTACTTGTATCTCTAATGAATCTTTAGAAGCGGAAAAGGATAGTTTACAATTATTAGCAAATGGAAGTGTTGATGGTTTTATTTTATGTGTTTCGGAAGAAACTCAGATTAAAAATGAGATCGATCATTTTAAAAGAACAATTAGTCAAGGTCTACCTATAGTTATGTTTGATAGAGTAGCTCATGATGTTATGTGTGATAAGGTAATTGTAGACGATTTTGATGCAACATACAATGCAACTAAAAACTTATTGCTTGAAAACAGAAAGAACATTGTTTTTATAAGTAATATAGATGATTTAAGTGTTGGGAAATTAAGAGAACGTGGTTATAATAAAGCTATTTTAGAAGATGGAGGTCAAGTACCTTTGGTTTTAAGAATAAAGAAGAAAGATGATCATCAGAAAATAATTAAATCTTTTTTCAAGAAAAACGAAACCATCGATGGTGTTGTTGCTGCAGATAGCTCTTCAGGAATAATTTCTATAAATTCAGCTATCAATTTGGGTAAAAAAGTGCCTAAACATATGTCTGTTATAGGTTTTGCTAGTAAGTCTGATTCTAACCATACTTTACCAAGATTAACAACTATACGTCAACATGCTAAAGTTATTGGTGCTAATGCCGCTCAATTACTTATAACTAGATTGCAGAATATGCATTTAAATGAAGATGTTAGAACTATAATTGTTAAAACAAGTTTGGTTAAAAATAAATCAACTCTTTTATAGTTTTCAACAAGTTATAAACAGTTTTAAAGCGATAAATTACACTTAATCGATTAAAATAGGTGTTTTGTCGAAAATATTTCATTTAAGTAAGCGCTTTAACCTATTTTAGTACTTCTTAACGAGCAACCCAAATCATTTCCCCTCAGCTCCGAAAGAAAGTTAATCCATTTATAGACAGAAATGTCGAATCCCTCAATTTAAAAGTAAAAAAATCTGTGCGTTTTTGTGCGTTCGGTTTTTAAGTTAATTATCCATTTTTCCCTCTGTCAAAGATTTTGGTTTCAAAATCTTCGATACAATTTTTATTAAAAATATTATAGAAAAATAAATTAACCTTAAAATTGAATATTATGAAAACCCTAAAAATTACTTTGATTGTAGCCGTTATTTTTGCATCATTTACTTCTTGTACAAAACAGGATTTAAATGAAGATGATGTGTTAGTTGCTCCAGAAACAACTAAAATTGTTGGAGATGGAATAATAGAAACTAGATAATATTATTATTTAAATAATTTTTATAAAGGCCTTTATTATGAATAATAAAGGCTTTGTCTTTTTAAAAAATTAAAAAATTATAAATACATTTGATAAATTACTTAATTTATCTCTTTTGAATATTAAATTTTACTTTCTATTATTTTTTTGTTCTTATATATCTTTTTCTCAAGAAGTTAATAAAAGAGAAGATATAGATAGTATTCAATATTATCTTACTAATTCAGAGAATGTTGAATTTGTAACAATTGAGAAAAGATTACATGATGCAAAACGAGCAAAAGTTTTATCTGAAAGAATAAAAATTGATTCTTTAATTGTTAAAAGTTATGCTAGTTTATCTTCAATTTATTCTAAAAAAGGAGATTCTAAAACTTTTTATTATAGCCATATTGGTTTAAAATTGGCTAATAAAATAAAAGATTCAATTGCATTAGCAAACATAAATAAAAACTTAGGATATTATTATTATGGTAAGGAAGTTGATAGTGCTTATTATTATGATGATAGAGCTGAAAAATTGTTTAATGCGCTTGATGATTATTATAACAGAGCCATTGTACTTTTAGATATAGCATTAATACAAAAACAAGAAAAAGATTTAACAGGGAGTGAGTTAACCTCTATTAAAGGTTTGTCTTTATTAGATCAATTAGAAGAAACCAAAGATGTTTTAAAGTTTCAGTCACATTTTTATAATAATTTAGGTCATATTTTTAAAATCTTAGAACAATTTGATGAAGCTATACCCTATTTTAAAAAAGCAATTGACAAACAAAATGAGATTGACGGAGCCAATGAATTGATGTTAAATAATTTGAAAAATAATTTAGCTGTAACTTATAAAGATGCTGGTAAATATAATCATGCGCTTTATTATTTAAAAGAGATTTTAGGTAATAAGGGGGTAGAAAAAGAAAGACCAGATTTTTTTGCTGTAGTTTTAGATAATTATGCTCATGCATCCTATTTGTCTAATAATTATGAAAAACTTCCAAACTTATATCTTAAGGCGTTAAAAATTTGCGATAGTATTGGAGCTGAGTCATATACAGTAATAATTAATCAACATTTAGCTCAATATTATAAGGACTTAAATAAAACAGATTCTGCTAGGTATTATGCTTATAAGTCTAAAGAAATTTCAAAAAAATATTCAAAAGATGATTTATTGCGATCTTATTTGTTGCTGTCTGATATTGAAGATGATAGTATAGCTGTTAAATACTATGATAAATACATAAAACTTAATGATAGTTTAATTAAAAATGAACGGGCTACACGAAATAAGTTTACCAGAATTCAGTATGAAACTAATCAAATAGAGCAAGAAAACAAGCAAATAACTAGAGAGCGTATGTGGTTGCTTGTAATTTCAATAATATTAATTATTGCATCAATATTATTATACATAGTAATAACACAAAGAAATAAAAATAATGAATTAAAATTTAGACAAGACCAACAGGAAGCAAATGAAGAAATTTATAACCTTATGTTGTCTCAAAATGAAAATATTGAAGAAGCTAGAACTCTAGAAAAACAGCGTATTTCTGAAGAGTTACATGATGGTGTTTTAGGACGTTTGTTTGGTACACGTTTAAGCTTAGACAGTTTAAATATGAATAAAAGTGATGAAGCCATTAAAACTAGAGCCCAATATATTGATGAGCTTAAAACTATTGAGCAAGATATTAGAAAGGTATCACATGAATTAAATACCGATTTTGTTTCTGGTTCTGGTTTTATAGATATTATTAAAACCTTAGTAGAAACTCAAACTAATGTTTATAAATTAGAATATACTTTAAAGCATGATGATGCTATTATTTGGGAAGAAGTTTCAAATAAAACTAAGATTCATATTTATAGAGTAGTGCAAGAATCATTGCATAATATATACAAACATGCTAATGCCTCTATTGTTAATATTAGTTTTAAATTAAAAAGTAATGTAATTTGCTTAACTATGACCGATGATGGTTCAGGCTTTAATGTAAATAAAGCAAAAACAGGTATTGGTTTGAAGAATATGAATTCAAGAATTCAAGAAATAGAAGGAACTATTAGTATAACCTCAAAACAAAATATAGGAACAACTGTAACAATTGAAGCCCCAATTGACTAAAAAACCAAATTTATGATCCAAAAAATTAAAATACTAATGATTGATGACCATCCAATGATTATTGAGGGGTATCAAAATACATTGCTTTTTACCAAAAAGGAAAATCAAGAATTAAAAATAGACATAGCTAATAATTGCGATGAGGCTATTGCTTTAATGGATAAATCTATTGAGAACGAATTGCCTTATAATGTATTGTTTGTTGATATTAGTTTGCCACCTTCAACAGATGGTAAAATGACCTCTGGTGAAGATTTAGCAGGTTATGCTCGTAAAAATTTACCAGAATCTAAGATTATAATTTTAACGATGTTTAATGAGCCTTTTAGAATTCATAATATCATTAAAACTATTGATCCTGAAGGTTTTTTAATTAAAAGTGATTTAACATCTAGCGAGCTTGCTAGTGCATTTCAAGCAGTACTTAACAATCCGCCTTTTTATAGTGGCACTGTAAATAGCTTTATTAGAAAAGCCATTACAAGTGACATTGTTGTTGATGAAAAGAATAGAAAAATTCTTCATTTATTATCACAAGGTGTAAAAACAAAAAACTTAGCATCTCATTTAGATATTTCATTAAGTGCTGTTGAAAAAAGAAAAAAGCACCTCAGAGAAATTTTCGAAGTTACAGATGCGCAAGACGAAACTTTGTTAGATGAAGCAAGAAAGAAAGGTTTTATATAACATTTAGCTTTTTGTTTTTAAAAATCAAAATAATTTTCACTTTTATGAAGCTTGTAAATCCTTAGTATAATTAGATTCTATATCTAACCCGCACATTAGTTACGGTTTTCCCGCACTTTGAAGATAGGTATTTTAATTAAATTTGTCTTATCAACACTTCTAAAAATTAAGTAATCCCTCAATTTTTTTTGTTGATAATAGCAATTTACATAGCCCTGTGGAGGTGAGAGACCCACAGGGTTTCTTCTACCCATTAATTAGGTAACTACCGTGTTCTATAAGTAACCCAATAAATAGTCCTAAATAAATAATCGCGACTACAAATTTTATAAATGTAGACGTTAAAAAACCTATAAAGGAACCAAAAGCAGCTCTAGTAGCAGTTTTAGAATCGCTTTTGTTTAAAAGTTCTCCAATTAATGCACCAACGAACGGACCAATAATAATGCCTCCAGGAATAGGACTTATTAGTCCAATAATTAACCCTATAGTAGTTCCTATCATACCATATTTTGTGCCACCAAAGCGTTTAGTGCCAATGGCTGGAATAATATAATCTAAAATCCATATAAGTATAGCTATCGCTAAAGTTATAATAAGAAATGACTTATTCATAGGAATAGCATCCGTAAAATGAGCTATTAAAAGTCCTAACCAGCTAGTTAATGGGCCTGGTAAAACAGGGAGAAAGCTTCCAATAATTCCTGAAATAATTAGTAAAGCAGCAATAATAATTAAAATAATATCCATAAATGTGTTTGATTTTTATATAGTTAAGACGAAAAATCATGCCATATGTTACATTTTAAACTAAATAATTAGTTCAAACTAATTATTTAGTTATATTTGTTTAACTAAGTTTTTAGTTGAACAAATATATTTCATCCATTATGAAACAACTTACCAAAGCAGAAGAAGATATTATGCAAATATTATGGCAGCTAAAAAAAGCTAATGTAAAAAGCATTATTAAAGAATTCTCAGAGCCGAAACCTGCATATAATACAGTGTCAACCATTGTTAGAATATTAGAAAACAAAGGATTTGTTGGCTATGAAAAGGAAGGTAAGGGACATATCTATTTTCCGCTTTTACAGCAACAGGACTATAGTAACCAATCTATAAATAAATTAGTAGATAATTATTTTCAAGGGTCATTTAAAAGTATGGTGTCCTTTTTTGTTAAGAAAAATGATATCAGTTTAAACGAATTAGAATCGGTTTTAAAGGAAATTAATAAAAAGGAATAGTTATGTTACATTATATCATACAAACCGTTGCGTTTCAATTATTCTTCTTATTAATATATGATGTATTCTTAAAAAAAGAGACCTTTTTTAATTGGAATAGAATCTATCTTATAGTAACCTCTTTATTATCATTTGCAATACCGTTTATAAAGATTAATCGTTTTAAAGATGTATTACCTCAAGAATATATTATATCGCTACCAGAAGTCGTTATTGGTCAATCACCATCAAATACTAATAACTTCGTGTTATTAGAAACAGTTGTTATAAATAATAATGTTTCTTATTGGGCAATCGCTTTTTATACAGGCCTAATTATAGCTTTATTTGTTTTCCTTTATAAGTTAATTCGAATTTTAGTTTTAATTTTTAAAAACCCTAAGACTTATCAAAAGGATTTAACTTTAGTAAAATTGATAAACAGTAATGCTGCATTTTCCTTTTTTCGATATGTCTTTCTAGGCGATTTTATTAAAAGTGAAGATAGAGAGTCTATTTTAAAACACGAAACTGTTCATGTAAAGCACTTACATAGTTTAGATTTATTGTTTTTTGAAATACTTCGCATTTTATTTTGGTTTAACCCTTTGGTATATATGTATCAAAATAGAGTGAATACACTTCATGAATTTATTGCAGATGCAGAAGCGGTAAAACATCAAGACAAATCGCAGTACTATCAAAATTTGTTGACTCAAGTTTTCGAGACTAAAAATATATCATTCATCAATACATTTTTTAAACAATCATTAATCAAAAAACGAATCATTATGTTGCAAAAATCAAAATCAAAACAGATTAAATTATTAAAATACACATTATTAATTCCTATAGTTTTAGGGATGCTGGTTTATACCTCGTGTGCTGAACAAACGAATAATAAAGAATTGACTATTTCAGAACAAATAGAATTATTGAAATTAAAAGTTAAAGAAAATAATGGAGTGATTAGTGAAGCGGACAAAGCAGAACTATTTAAACTAATTAGAGGAGAAAAAATAGGAGAGTACAAAGTTGTTGAAGGTGTTTTTAATGAGAATATAATAGATGTACCTTTTTCAGTAATAGAACAAGTTCCTGTCTTTCCTGGTTGTGAAGATTTAACTAGTAATGAAGAGCGAAGAGACTGCATGTCTGAAAAAATATCAAAATTTGTAAACAAAAATTTCAATATTAAAATCGCAAAAGAAAAAGGATTAACAGGCAAGCATCGTATTAATGTTATTTTTATTATAGATACAGAAGGAAATATAGCAGGAGTGCGTTCGAGAGCTCCATATCCTAGTTTAGAGGAAGAAGCTACAAGAGTTATTAAATCTTTACCAAAAATGATTCCTGGTAAGCAAAAAGGAAAAATAGTAAATGTACCTTATAGTTTACCAATAATATTTCAAGTACAAGATTAAAAATGATTAGAATATTTTCAATCATTTTATTGCTAATACTATTTAAAGCCGAAGCTCAAACTTCGGTTTTAAATATGGCAGATAGTTTGTATACTAATGGAAATTATTCCAAAGCTATAGAGCGTTATAAAACGTATAATAATAAAAATGAAGTGTATGATAAAATAGCGAAAGCATACAGGGCTATTGGTAATTATGATGAAGCGCTTAAAAATTATGAGTTAAGCATTAAAGCAAACGCAGAAGACGCTTTGTTGAAGTTTGAATATGCGAGGTTATTATCTAAAACTAAGAAATACAAAACCGCAACTAAGGTTTTTAACGATTTAGTTTATATAGATGATAAAAACCCAAATTATCATTACGAATTAGGTTTGGTTCTAGAAAAATTAAAAGACTCTACTGCTATAGATAGGTTTCGTTCTGCCTACGAGTTAGACCAAACACATCAAAAAGCTATTTATAGAATTGCTAAATATTATCTGAAATATAAAAAGTATGATCTTGTAGATACCTATGTCGATAAAGGTTTAGAAACGTATCAGAATAATACAGAACTTATTAATTTAAAAGCTCAAAATTTTTATAAAAAACAAGATTACCATAATGCTATATTATGGTTTAAAAAATTAATTGATTTAGGTGAGTCTTCCCAATATATTTATGAGAAGTTGAGTCTAAGCTATTCTTTAGTATACGATTACGAAAAAGCAATAGAGTATAGAGAGATAATATTAAAGTTCAATCCACTTGATGCTACTTCGATATATGCTATTGGTACGTACTACGAACATTTAAATAATTTTGAGACTGCCGAAAAGTATATTTCAAAAGCCATATTTTTATTAGATAAACCCTTAGATGCTGAATACGCAAAATTAGCAACGGTATTAAATCATCTTAAAAGACCCAAAGAGGCTATTGCTACTTTGAAAAAAGCGATAAGAAAAAGTCCTGAAAACCAAAAGATTCATTTTCATTTAGCTGTAACGCTTGAAAATTATTATGCCGATTATGATGCAAAAATTAAAGTTTATGAAGATTTAAATAAGAAGTTTCCAAATAGTAAAATGAAAGAATTTGTAAATCATCGAATTACAGAATTAAAAAAAGAAAGGTTTCTTAAAGTTAATAAAGAAGAAGATGAAAAATAGTGTGAGTTAATAATCTAAAAAAATCGTATTTTCGTGATTACTTTTAATCCATGAAGCACTTATACGTTTTTATATTAGTTTTTATGCTCACTTCTTGCGAGTATTTTAATGTAAAAAAAACATCTTCTGAGGCTATATTAAATGAAGAATTACAAACCTTTAATTGGAACGATGTAGATGTGTATCCAACCTTTTCTTCTTGCGACTCTATGTCTACGAAACAAGAAAAAAAAGAGTGTTTTGAAAATCATTTAACAACTCATATTTTTAGTTTTTTAGAGCGTGATGGTATTGTGGTTACTCAAAATATTAATGACACGATTGTACTGAGTTTTCAAGTGTCAGAAACAGGAGTGTTGTCGCTTTCAAATTCTAAAATAGATACACTCACTTTACAAGAAATACCAAATATTAAAACCTTACTTACTAAAAGTATAGATTCGTTGCCTAAAATATTTCCAGCTATAAAACGTGGGCAACAAGTAAAAACAGCATTCGAACTTCCGGTTATTATTAATGTAAATTGAATATTATAAACTATTAAATCTGCCATTTTTTTATAGTTTACTTTTCTTTACCTCATTTTTTTTACGTAATATTGCAGAATCTAGTTAACGAAAGGGGCTAAGGCCGACGATTTAGAGTTACTATTATTATGAAAACGGTAAATTACATTATTACAGAAGTTAAGGTTCAATTCTTGAACAAATTAGTTAATACTACTATTCCTGCTCGCCGCTTTCGCCGCCCCTTGAGGGTCTAATTTTATTTTGAAGTAGGTGTGTCCTGCTTCCCCGAGAGCATAAAATCCATATATAGAAATTAAAAAAATATTATACACATTGTGTATAAACTTATGTTCTATAATCTCATTGGATTTGAAAAAACAAGTATATAATTTTATAGTTTATTTAGACGATATTCGTTTATGAAACATTCATAATTAAATTTTGATATTTAAGTAAATATTAAATGAATGTTACATGTGACTGATAAAAAAAGATGATTGTAAACACATGAAAAAAATAGATGTCATAATTGCTAATGATGATCATGTAAAGTATGCACAGGAAATATGTGATGTAATTGCAGAATCTGCTCAAGTTAGAGGTACAGGAATTGCAAGAAGAACACCAGAATATGTTGCAGAAAAAATGAGAAACGGCAATGCTGTTATTGCTTTAGAAGGCAATAGGTTTGCTGGGTTTTGCTATATTGAAAAATGGGGGCATGGTAAATTTGTAGCTAATTCGGGCTTAATTGTGCACCCAGATTTCAGAAATATGGGTTTAGCAAAAAGGATTAAGCACAAAGTGTTTCAACATTCCAGAACCAAGTTTCCAAATGCTAAAGTGTTTAGTATTACAACAGGTTCAGCAGTCATGAAATTGAATAGCGATTTAGGCTATAAACCAGTACCATTTTCTGAATTAACAGATGATCAGTCTTTTTGGAATGGATGTCAAACTTGTAAAAATTATGATGTACTTACCCGTACCAACAGAAAAATGTGCTTATGTACAGGTATGTTGTATGATCCAAAGGTAAAAGAAGAAGAAATAAAACCAATTAAAGAAAAAGTTTTTAAAAGATTAAAGCGTATTAAAGAAGCTCTTTTTCTAAAAAAAGATAAAAAATAGATTATCGCTTTCGCGGAAATAAAAAACAAATAGTATTACACATGAAAAAATTAGTAATAGCATACAGTGGCGGATTAGATACTTCGTACTGTGCAGTAAGTTTATCAAAAGAATATGATGTACACGCGGTAAGCGTTAATACAGGTGGTTTCACAAAAGAAGAAATCAGTCATATTGAAAGTAATGCCTATAAAATGGGGGTTTCAACCTATAAGAATATTGATGCGGTTGCCACATTTTATAATAAAGTGGTAAAGTATTTAATTTTTGGAAACGTATTAAAAAACGGTACCTATCCATTATCTGTAAGTGCAGAGCGTATTATTCAAGCTATTGAAATTATTGAGTATGCTAAAAGTATAGATGCAGAATATATTGCTCATGGTAGTACAGGAGCTGGAAACGATCAAGTACGTTTCGATATGATTTTTCAAACCTTGGCGCCAAATATCAAAATTATTACGCCTATTAGAGATGAGAAATTAACGAGACAAGAAGAAATAGATTATTTAAAATCTGAAGGTATTGATATGCCTTGGGAAAAATCTAAATATTCTGTAAACAAAGGTCTTTGGGGAACCAGTGTTGGAGGTGTTGAAACATTGAAATCAGAAAAACCTTTGCCTAGTGAAGCATATCCATCTCAATTAGAAAAAGAAGGTGAAGAAAAAGTAACATTAACGTTTAAAAACGGTGAGTTTACAGCTTTAAATGGTGAAGAAAATGATCCTAGAATAAATATTGAAAAGTTAAATGATATCGCTTCGGCTTATGCTATTGGTAGAGATATTCATGTAGGCGATACTATTGTAGGAACAAAAGGAAGAGTTGGTTTTGAAGCTGCTGCTGCATTGATAACGGTAAAAGCACATCACCTTTTAGAAAAGCACACGTTAACTAAGTGGCAATTACAACACAAAGATTATTTATCTAGCTTCTACGGTATGCATTTGCATGAAGGACAATATTTAGATCCTGTAATGAGAGATATGGAAGCTTTCTTGCAAAGTAGTCAAGACATGGTTTCTGGTGATGTAACGGTAACTTTAAAACCATATCATTTTTCTTTAGATGGCATTGTTTCAGATCACGATTTAATGTCAAGTAAGTTTAGTACTTATGGTGAAGAAAATAAAGCTTGGACAGCAGATGACGCTAAAGGGTTTATCAAGATTCTAGGAAATCAAAATAAAATATACAGACAAGTAAATTCTAAATAAGTAATTTAAAAACTGAGTCATTTCGACGAAAGGAGAAATCACATAATTTGTGATATGCAGGAATGAATAAAAACAGCACAAAATGAAAAACATTCAAGTAGGTATTATAGGAGGCGCAGGATATACTGCAGGTGAATTAATTAGATTACTAATAAATCACCCAAACACAAATATTAATTTTGTGTACAGTACATCTAATGCTGGAAACAAAATAAGTAAAATTCATCAAGATTTAGTAGGATCGTTAGATTTGAAATTTACAGATACTGTAAACCCAGATGTTGATGTGTTGTTTTTGTGTTTAGGACATGGTAATTCGGTTAAATTTTTATCTGCAAATACGTTTTCAGATAACACAAAAATTATCGATTTAGGAAATGATTTTAGATTGGAAGCTGATAAAGTTTTTAACGGAAAAACATTTGTTTATGGTTTACCAGAATTACAAAGAGCCGATATTAAGTCTGCAAAATATATAGCAAATCCAGGATGTTTTGCAACAGCCATTCAGTTAGGGGTATTACCATTAGCAAATGCAGGTTTGCTAAATAACGATGTGCATATTAATGCGGTTACAGGAGCAACAGGAGCAGGAACATCATTATCTGCAACAACGCATTATACTTGGAGAGATAATAATTTTTCGTATTACAAGCCATTTACGCATCAGCATTTAGGAGAAATTAATCAGTCGGTTAGCCAGTTGCAAAATAGTTTTTCTTCTGAAATTATTTTTATGCCAAATAGAGGTAATTTTTCTAGAGGTATTTTTGCAACACTTTATACTGATTTTGAAGGAACGGTTGAAGAGGCAAAAGAAATTTATACGTCTTATTACAAAGATGCAAAATTCACATTTGTTTCAGATGAGTTTTTGCATATGAAGCAAGTTGTAAATACTAATAAATGTTTAATACATTTACATAAACATAATGGCAAATTATTAATTACTAGTGTGATTGATAATTTGTTAAAAGGTGCTTCTGGACAAGCGGTTCAAAACATGAATTTAATGTTTGGTTTAGAAGAAACAACAGGATTAGGATTAAAGGCGACTTATTTCTAATTGATTGTTTTTTATTTCCGTGGAGACGGAAATCTAAAGAGTTATAATATTGATATTACTTCCCTCAAGGGAATAAAAAAAGAGTTTATTATGAAAATAGCGATTATAGGAACAGGAAATTTAGGAAGCTCGATTGCAAAAGGGCTTGTTAGTAATAAATCGTTTACATCATTGTATTTAAGTGATAGAAATACTGTGCATGTAGATGTGTATAAAGATGTTGAAAATGTAACCGTTACAAACGAGAATGCTTTAGCTGTTGAAAATAGTGATGTTCTTATTTTTGCGCTTCAGCCTAAGCATATTGATGCTGTTTTAGCAAGTGTAGCATCAAAAATTACAGATAAACATGTGGTGATGTCTGTGGCTGCTGGTGTAGATATTGCTAGAATTGAAAATAGTATTGGTGCTGGTAAAACAATTATTCGTGTCATGCCAAATACGGCGATTTCTATTGGAGAATCAATGACTTGTTTAGCTGGAAATGATAAAGGAAAAGCACAGATGGATTTAGCAAGAGGTATCTTTGATTTATTAGGGACAACCATGGTGATTCCTGAAGAGCAAATACAAGCTGCAACTGTTATTTGTGCCAGTGGTACTGCTTTTTGGATGCGCTTGATACGTGCTACTATGCAAGGCGCTGTTCAGTTAGGTTTTGAGGCCGATGTAGCTTTAGAATTAGCTTTACAAACCTCTTATGGTGCTGCTAGTTTATTAAAATCATCGGGTAAGCATCCAGAGGAAGAAATAGATAGAGTAACGACACCAAGTGGTTGTACTATTGAAGGTTTAAACGTTATGGAGCAAAAAGGTTTAAGCTCTGCTTTAATTGAAGGTATTAAAGCGTCGTTTGACAAAATTAATCAACTTAAAAAATAATTAAAATGCCATTATTTGACGTTTATCCATTATACAATGTAACCCCAGTTTCGGGAAAAGATATTCATGTTTATGACGATGCTGGAACCGAATATTTAGACCTTTACGGCGGACATGCCGTGATTTCAATAGGGCATGCACATCCTAATTATGTTCAGGCAGTTACAAAACAAGTAGAAGCCTTAGGGTTTTATTCTAATGCGGTTCAAAATCCGTTACAAGTACAATTAGCTGATAAAATAGAAGTGCTTTCTGGCTGTAAAGACTATGAATTATTTTTATGTAATTCTGGTGCCGAAGCAAACGAAAATGCTTTAAAATTAGCATCGTTTAAAACAGGGAAATCGCGTGTTGTTGCTTTTAAAAATGGCTTTCACGGACGTACATCGGCAGCTGTAGCGGCAACCGATAACAAAAACATTATAGCGCCAATTAATGCGCAACAAGAGGTTACTATTTTAGATTTAAATGATATTGAAGGTGTTAAAACCGAATTAGAAAAAGGCGATGTTTGTGCTGTTATTGTTGAGTTTATTCAAGGTGTTGGTGGTTTAGATCAAGGTACTGCTGCCTTTTTTGAGCAAGTAGATGCTTTGTGTAAAGCAAACAATACATATTTTATTGCTGATGAGGTGCAATCGGGTTACGGACGTTCTGGGAAATTCTTTGCGTTTCAACATTATAACGTAACGCCTGAAATTATTTCGATTGCCAAAGGTATGGGGAATGGTTTTCCAATTGGTGGGATTTTAATTCATCCAGATATTGAAGCAAAATATGGTATGTTAGGAACAACGTTTGGTGGTAATCATTTAGCATGTGCAGCTGGTTTAGCGGTTTTAAATACGATTGAAGAAGAAAAACTGATTGATAATGTAAATGCAATGTCTGAATATTTAATAGAGAAGGCGAAAAGCATTCCTCAGATAAAAAATATAAAAGGACGTGGTTTAATGATTGGTTTAGAATTCGATTTTGAAGTAGGAGAACTTAGAAAAAAACTCATTTATGATGAGCATATATTTACAGGTGGAGCTTCTAACAAAAAGTTACTTAGAATTTTACCACCTTTAACTATTAAAAAAGAACATATCGATCAATTTTTTGAAGCTCTTAAAAAGGTTTTAGAATAATTATTTAAAATATTGAAATGCAGTTGCGTCATTTCGACGAAAGGAGAAATCACACAAGAAGCTAAACTGAAGACTAAAAACAATGAACACCCTATTATCCATAGAAACAAGAAATGCCGTATTGCTTGAAATGGCAACGCTTTTAGAAAATGAAAGAGAAGCAATAATTGCTATAAATAAAACGGATTTAGACGCTTATAAGGGCGATGATATTTCTATGTTCGATCGTTTAAAAGTAGACGATTCGAAGGTAGATGAAATGATTAAATCGGTTACGCATTTAGCATCTCAAGAAGATCCTGTTGGTGTAGAACGTTTTAGTTTTAAACACGATAATGGTATGCAGGTTTATAATAAAACAGCATCCTTTGGAACGGTGTTAATTATTTATGAATCGCGTCCAGATGTTACTGTGGAAGCTGGAGGTATTGCCTTTAAATCAGGAAATAAAATTCTGTTAAAAGGAGGTAAAGAGTCTTTAAGATCGAATTTAAAGATTGTTGAACTTTGGCATCAAGCGTTAAAAGCACATGGTGCTTCAACAGATTGGGTGGAGTATTTACAGTTCAATAGAACCGAAACACAAGCCTTTTTAGAAAAACCAACTCAGAAAGTCGATTTAATAGTGCCTCGTGGTGGCGAACGTTTAATTGCTTTTGTGAAAGAGCATGCTACTTGTCCAGTTATTATTAGTGGTCGTGGTAATAATTTTGTGTATGTACATAAGGAAGCCGATTTAGATATTGCTTTAGATGTTATCTTAAACGGAAAATCAAAAATATCAGCTTGTAATGCCGTAGATAAAGTTTTAATTGACGAAAATTTACCTAATAAAGAGGAATTTGTGAACACGTTAATTTCAAAATTAAGTGATTCTAAAATTCAGGTTTTAGGAGATGGAGCAATTTCAAAATCTCATGGTGTTGAAGCTATAACTTCAGATGAAATCTGGTATCAAGAATTTTTAGATTATAAAATCTTAATCGGAGAAATTGCATCTAATCAAGATACTATTGCTATGATAAATAAATATTCTGGCGGACATTCATCGGTTATTGTAACAAGTAATGAAGCCGAAGCTAAGGCGTTTATGGAAAATGTTGACACAGCAGCTGTGTATCATAATGCATCCACACGTTTTACTGATGGTGGTCAATTAGGATTGGGTGGCGAATTAGCCATTAGTACAGATAAATTACATCAACGTGGACCAATTGGTTTACAGCATTTAGTAACCAATAAATGGTACGTTCATGGTAATGGGCAAATAAGATAACATGAAGAAGAAACGCATATTACTAAAAATAGGGTCGAATACACTCACCAAAGAAACCGATAATATTTCTAGAGGTAAGATTGAAGATTTAGCAAGTCAAATCGCAAAACTTCAAGATAATTACGAGTTTATTATTGTGAGTTCTGGGGCTATTGCTGTGGCAAAACAGTTTGTAAAACTTGAAAGTCAGCGTAAAGAGCTTTTTGTAAAACAAGCTTTGGCGTCTATTGGTCAGCCACATCTTATACGAATTTATCAAGAAATTTTTAGAGAATATGGGTTGTTAACCTCGCAGTGTTTGTTGTCGTATTCAGATTTCGAAAAAGAGCAGAGTAAAACCAATATTGTAAATACTATAAATGTGCTCGTTAATAATAATTACATCCCTATTATTAATGAAAATGATACGGTTGCTACCGATGAAATCAAATTTGGAGATAATGATAAATTAGGCGCGTTAACCGCATCGCTTTTAGAAGTCGATTTGTTTATTATTGCAACCAATACCAATGGGATTTACACAAAAGCCTCTATGGAAAATGGTAAGCCAGAAACCATTGAATTGGTTGAGGATTTTGATGCTCTAATAAATCAAGTGGTTAATTCAAAATCAACACATGGTAGCGGAGGTATGCAATCTAAAATTGAAGCAGCATCAGTAACAAAAAAAGCAAATATTGAAACTTGGATTGTAAACGGTTTAGAAGATGATTTTATAACCAATGCGTTTGAAAATAAAGTACCGTTTACTAAAATAAAATAATTTAGAATGAAACATTATACATCCATAAACGACATCGATAATATCAATTCATGGATTGAAGATGCAAAAGCTTTAAAAGAAAATCCGTTAAGTGATATTGAATTAGGAAAAAATAAAACACTAGGGTTATTATTTTTTAATTCAAGTTTGCGTACGCGTTTAAGTACCCAAAAAGCAGCATTGAATTTAGGAATGAATCCAATTGTTATGAATGTTTCTGGAGATGCTTGGGGTATTGAGTTTGGAGATGGTACGGTTATGAACGGAAATACTGCAGAGCATATTAAAGAAGCGGCAGCAGTGGTATCTCAATATTGTGATGTTATTGCGGTAAGAGCGTTTCCAACGCTTACCGATAAGGAAAAAGATGAAAGTGAACAGGTGTTGAATTCATTTAAAAAATTTGCATCTGTACCCATTGTTAATATGGAAAGTGCTACAGGACATCCGTTACAAGGATTAACCGATGCGCTTACTATTTCAGAGCATGCAAAAACTAAGAAGCCAAAAGTCGTGTTAAGTTGGGCGCCACATATTAAGGCTTTGCCTCACGCTGTTGCTAATAGTTTTACACAAGCCATGCAAAAAATGGATGTTGAGTTTGTTATTGCAAACCCTGAAGGGTATGATTTGAGTTCAGAAATTACAGGAGATACACCAATAATTCACAACCAAGAAGAAGCTTTTAAAGATGCCGATTTTGTATATGTGAAAAACTGGAGTTCGTATGACGATTACGGAAAAGTACTAAATATAGATCCTAATTGGATGATAACCAAAGAGAAATTAGGTGATGCTAAATTCATGCACTGTTTACCTGTAAGACGTAATGTTATTGTTGAAGATGCTGTTTTAGATAGTGATAGTTCATTAGTGATAGAACAAGCTAATAACAGAACATACGCAGCACAATTGGTGTTAAAGAAAATATTAGAGAATTTATAAAAAATAGTGTCAGGTTGAGCGCAGTCGAAACCCATTCAAAATAAAAACTTAAATGGAAAAATTATCCATAGTAAAAATAGGAGGAAACATCATTGAAGACGAAGCGTCTTTAAATGCTTTTTTAAAACTGTTTTCTAATTTAAAAGGGCATAAAATTTTGGTGCATGGTGGCGGAAAACGCGCGACTCATATCGCATCAAAATTGGGTATAGAGTCTAAAATGGTTAATGGTAGACGCATTACCGATGCCGAAACTTTAGAAGTTATTACTATGGTTTACGGTGGTTTGGTAAATAAAAATGTGGTTGCTAAACTACAGGCTTTAAATACAGATGCTATTGGTTTAACAGGAGCAGATGTTAATAGTATTACATCAGAAAAAAGACCAGTAAAAGACATTGATTTTGGTTTTGTTGGAGATGTTAAAAAAGTGGCTCATAATTCCATAGATAAATTAATTAAAGCCGATTTTACCCCTGTTTTTTGTGCCATTACGCACGATAGTAACGGACAACTTTTAAACACGAATGCCGATACCATTACATCGCAAGTAGCTGTAGGTATGAGTAATTTATATGAAACATCTATTTATTATTGTTTCGAATTAAATGGTGTTTTAAAAGATATAAACGATAAAAATTCTGTTATCAAACACATAGATGCTTCATTATATCAAGAATTATTAGAGCAAGGTATTATTGCAGATGGCATGTTGCCGAAGTTAGAAAATTGTTTTGATGCATTAAATAATGGTGTAAAAAGCATAAACATGGGAAATACTTCTATGTTAACCCAAGAAAATGATAATTTTACAACCATAACTTTATAAAGGATGTTACAGGAATTAACAAATAACGCGATATCACTATTAAAAAAGTTGATTGAAACGCAGTCTTTTTCAACAGAAGAGGAACCAACTGCGGCGCATATTGAAGCATGGTTTACACAGTATGACATTCCATTTAATAGAACCAAAAATAATGTTTGGTCAACTAATAAATATTTTGATGTAAGTAAACCAACATTGTTGCTAAACTCTCATCACGACACCGTAAAGCCAAATAGTGCTTATACTAACGATCCGTTTAAAGCCTTTGTAGAAGATGGTAAATTATACGGCTTAGGAAGTAATGATGCTGGTGGCTGTTTGGTGTCTTTAATGGCCACATTCACTTATTTTTATAATCATAAAGATTTAAAATATAATCTAGTTATTGTCGCTTCCGCGGAAGAAGAAAATAGCGGTCCAAATGGACTAAATAGTATGTTAGCTGTTATTCCAAAAATTGATGTTGCTATTGTAGGCGAACCCACGTTGATGAATCTTGCCGTTGCCGAAAAAGGGTTGGTAGTATTTGAAGCCGTTATAGAAGGCACACCAAGTCACGCTGCGCATCCAAACGATAATAACGCCATTTATAATAGTATTGAAGCTTTACAGTGGTTTAAAGATTTAAAGTTTGAAAAAGGATCAGAAGCTTTAGGCGATGTGAAGTTAACTGTAACACAAATTAGTGCAGGTTCACAACATAATGTGGTGCCAGGTCATGTAGATTTGGTGATTGATGTTCGTGTTAATGATGCTTATACTAATGCCGAAATAGCTGCCTTTTTACAAGAAAATGCACCTGTTACAAGTATAAAACCACGTAGTTTGCGTTTAAATTCATCATCCATCCCTTTAGATCACGATTTAGTAAAAGCTGGAATTGCTATGGGAAGAACAACCTATGGTTCACCAACATTGTCAGATCAAGCCGTGTTGTCTTGTCCGAGTTTAAAATTAGGACCAGGAGATAGCACACGTTCGCATTCGGCAAATGAGTTTATTTATGTGAATGAGATTGAAGAAGGTATTAAGATTTATGTGGAATTGTTGAATAGGGTAATTGTTTAAATAGCTCTGTCATTCCTGCGAAGGCAGGAATCTATAAAAATAAAAGTTAAGATTTAAAAGATTCCCGCTTTCGCGGAAATGAAAAAAGTATAAAGTATGAAACTCTGGGACAAAGGCATATCAATCGATAAAAAAATAGAACAATTCACCGTTGGAAACGATAGAGAAATTGATATTCATATAGCAAAGTACGATGTAATTGCATCTAAAGCACATGCTAAAATGCTTCAAAAAATAGGCATTCTTTCAGTTGAAGAATTGGTGGAGTTATTAGGCGGATTAAAAACTTTAGAGGAACAAATTGAAAACGGCACGTTTGTTATCGATCCTCAGTTTGAAGACGTACACTCAAAAATAGAATTTGAGCTTACCAAAACCTTAGGCGATGTTGGTAAAAAAATCCACACGGCACGTTCTAGAAACGATCAAGTTTTAGTAGCGCTTAATCTCTATTACAAGGAGAATTTAAACATTGTAAAAAGCAAAACACAAACTTTTTTCAATACGCTTTTAGATTTAGCCGATACTTATAAAGATAAAGTCTTACCAGGTTATACACACTTACAAGTAGCTATGCCATCATCGTTCGGGTTGTGGTTTTCTGCCTATGCAGAGCTTATGATAGACGATGTGTATTTATTAGATGCAGCCATTAAAACAGTAGATCAAAATCCTTTAGGTTCTGCAGCTGGTTACGGAAGTTCATTCCCAATAGATAGAGAATTAACAACCAAAGAAATGGACTTTGCAACCTTAAAATACAATGTGGTTGCGGCACAAATGGGACGTGGTAAAAATGAACGTACTATTGCAGCTGCTTTAGGTGGTTTGTGTAATACTATGGCGCGGTTTGCTATGGATACTTGTTTGTACATGAGTCAGAATTTTGGATTTATTACATTTCCAGATGAGTTAACAACAGGAAGTAGCATTATGCCACACAAAAAGAATCCTGATGTGTTTGAGCTTATTAGAGGTAAGTGTAATAAAATACAAGCCTTACAAAGTGAAATGATTCTTATAACGAATAACTTGCCAAGTGGCTACCACAGAGATTTTCAGTTATTAAAAGAAAATATGATTGCTGCTTTTGAGGAAATAAAAGACATTCTAGATATTTTTAATTATTCTATTCAGCAAATTATTGTGAAAGATATTGATGTAAATAGCGATTTGTATAAATACTTATTTACGGTAGATAATATAAACACTTTGGTTGTAGAAGGGCAAAGTTTTAGAGAAGCTTACCAAAAAATTGGCGGACAAGTACAAGACGGTACCTATGTTCCTGATACGTCTAAACATCATACACATGTTGGTAGTATCCATAATTTATGTTTAGATAAGATTAGAGATAAGTTTCCTGAGTAGGGAATTAGATTGATTTCTAAAAAACTCAACTAATTTTATTTAACGTCTGATATGAAATATTAAAACGATTTTATATCATTATAGTTTCGCTGACCAATATAAATTATAAAATTGATGAAATATTTTTTCTTTTTTGTTCTCATAATATTTACCAATTGTAAAGAGAAAAATAAAATTGAACAGCAAAAAAGATACGATGTTGGTTACGCATTAAAAGCCTTTTCTGAAATCCATAAAGAAAACGATACAATAATTAAAACATTTGAAAAGTGTATAAGTTCAAGTAAATTATTTGAGTATGGACAATATTGGAAGAAATCGGATACTTTAATATTTAAATATGCATATGATGATTTATGGTTCTCAATTGTAGATTGGTATCCTGAGTATATTCCAACTATAATGTCTATACAAAAAAAAGAAGAGGATAAATATTTAGTTAAAATAGCTGTAATGGGTAAGCCTGAAGAATTCAATTCTTTAAATGTTATTTATAATTTTTATGCTTTTAGAGAAAATGATGGAGATTTTAAATTTGAAAATGTAATTACTGAAAATCTTAAAGAGTGGAATGAGAAAAATATTGAAAACATAAAATATATCTTTCCTCCAAACAAAAAGTTAAATCAAACTGAAGTACAAAAGCAAATTGAATTTGAAAATAATTTAATTTCCAAATTTAACTTTGATAAGATTAATTATACTTATATAAGTTGTAATTCTGTTTATGATTATAAGAAAATAAGAGGTTTTGATTATGAAGATTCAATGTTTTTTAATAATCAAAATGGAGGCGAAACTTTTCCAGAACATGAATTGATTTTTTCGGGTAATAATTCAGAATATTACCCTCACGAATTAGTACATCTTTATACTCATAAGTATTTCAAAAATATTAATTCAATAATCGATGAAGGTTTCGCTACTTATCTTGGAGGATCAATGGAATTGGATTATTTACATCATATCAGGATTTTAAAAGAATACTTAGGCAATAATAAAATTGATTTATTAGAATATTTGTTAGACAACAAAAAGAAATATACAGTTATAGGAAATGTTTCTTCCATAAAATATTCTGTTGGAGCACTACTCTGTAGTTTGGCTGATGAAAATAATGTGTTATATGAAATATTGGATAGTGGTAAATCTGATGAAGAATTAATTAAAACCATTGAAGGCCTATTTAATATTGATAGAAAAGACTTTAACTCTTTTATTAATGAGAAATTGAAAGAATATTAAGTAATTACTTCTTTTCTTATATAATACTATAAATTGAATTCCTCAATTCTCCTTTTCCGCGTTAAGGATTGCAATGAAAATCCTTTTTGAGAGGTACGAACAAAAAGATTGTAATGGAAAGCCTGACCCCTTTTTCGGGGTAACGCCCAAATAAATAAAAGCATTAAAAAAGCGCATCGGTTACAATGCGCTTTAAAGAAATCCCAATATTTTTTGTTTTTGTGACTAACTCAAATAATTAAATAATTGTGGACTGTCCTAAATGTATGTTGGTAAAGTTTAAGTTGGTTTCATCGGGATTATTTATAAAATCTTCAATAAAATCGCCAACTTTGGTGGTTGTTATATTATCGTATTTGGTATTTAAGTCGGGTGTGGTAATATGTAGTTTTAACGATTTGTCTACCGCTTCACGTACTAAGGCTGCTTCATCATCTAATCCAAAATGTTCTAATAACATGGCTGCCGATAAAATAGAAGCTATAGGATTAGCAATACCTTTATTAGCTGCTTTGGTGTAAGCACCGTGAATAGGCTCAAACATAGCATGATCTTTTCCTATAGATGCCGATGCTAATAAACCTATAGAGCCAACAATAACACTGGCTTCTTCAGAAAGGATATCACCAAACATATTTTCGGTTAAAATAACATCAAATTGTCTTGGGTTAATAATAAGCTCCATAGCCGCATTATCAATATACATATAAACGATTTCAACATCTGGATATTGAGGTGCTAATTCTTGAACTATTCTGCGCCAAAGACGCGAACTTTCTAACACATTAGCTTTATCAACTAAAGTTAATTTACGTCTTCTAGATTGAGCTGCCTGAAATGCTAAATGCGCAATACGCTCTATTTCATGACGCGTATATTTACAGATATCAGAAGCTGTATTACCGTCGTCACTTAATTGTTTTTCACCAAAATAAATGCCACTTGTTAATTCTCTGTAAATAAGAATATTGGTGTCTTTAATTTGGGCTTTCTTTAAAGAAGATTTGTTTAGTAAATCTTCGTAAGCTATAACAGGTCTAATATTTGTATATAAATCAAGTGTTTTTCTAAGACCTAAAAGACCTTGTTCGGGTCTTATGGTAGTATTAGGATCTATATCGTATTTTGTGTTTCCAATGGCACCAAATAAAATGGCGTCAGCGTTTTCACAAGTGTTAATAGTTTCTTCTGGTAATGGATTACCTGTTTTGTCTATAGCAGAAGCACCTACTAATCCGTAATCGAAAGTAAATACGTGGTTAAACTCCATAGCAATAGCTTTCAAAACCTTAACGGCTTGAGCTGTAACTTCTGGACCAATACCATCACCAGGTAAAACGGCAATATTTAGTTTCATTTAAATTGATTTAGTTTCCTTAAACGGAAAAGTAATTATAAAATATAAGATATTAGTTTAAACTAATGAAATTTATTCGATTAAGAGGAAACTATTTCTTTGTATAACTTGCTGTTTTCTATTATTTTATGAATGTCGTCGTCTAGAACTTCCTTTTTCTTATCAGCATAATCTAGAAAGTTTACATAAATTTCGTCTAGCTGAAGTTTTGTAAGTTCGTACCCTACATTTTTAGCTCTATATGCTAACGCAGCTCTACCGCTTCTTGCAGTTAATACAATAGCAGATTCGGTTACTCCAACATCTTTAGGGTCTATAATTTCGTAAGTTTCACGATTTTTAATAACACCATCTTGATGTATTCCAGAACTATGAGCAAAGGCATTAGCACCAACAATAGCTTTGTTTGGTTGCGTATAAATACCCATACTATCAGATACTAACTGACTAATACCATAAAGCATTTCAGTTTGAATACTAGTATCTAAATTAAGATAAGGATGTTGTTTTAAAATCATTACAACTTCTTCTAAAGCTGTATTTCCTGCGCGTTCTCCAATACCATTAATAGTACATTCTATTTGACGAGCGCCGTTAATAACACCTTCTATAGAGTTAGCTGTAGCCAATCCTAAATCGTTATGACAATGACAAGATAAAATAGCTTTATCAATGCCTTTTACGTTTTCTTTTAAATATTTAATTTTTGCACCATATTCATGAGGCAAACAATATCCTGTAGTATCAGGAATATTTAAAACCGTAGCACCTGCTTTTATAACAGCTTCGCAAACACGAGCTAAATATTCGTTATCAGTTCTTCCTGCATCTTCTGCATAAAACTCAACATCTTCAACAAAAGACTTAGCGTAACTTACAGCTTTAACTGCACGTTCTAAAACATCTTCTTGCGTCGATTTAAATTTAAATTTTATATGAGAATCAGAAGTTCCAATACCTGTATGGATTCTAGGTATTTTAGCATATTTTAATGCTTCAGCAGCTACTTTTATATCGTTTTCTACAGAACGTGTTAATCCGCAAACTGTAGCATGCTTTACAATTTTAGAAATAGCTTCAACAGATTTGAAATCGCCAGGACTTGATACAGGGAAACCTGCTTCAATGATATCCACGCCTAAATTATCTAGCTGTTCAGCAATAATTAATTTCTGTTCAGTATTAAGTTTACAACCTGGAACTTGCTCGCCATCACGAAGCGTTGTATCGAAAATTTGGACTTTATTATCAGACATTTGTTAAAATATATTTTCTTATTGTGTTACGAATGTATATTTTGGTTTATTAATTAGAGAATTCAACTCATAATTATTACGATGTTTAACTTTGAGTTGGTTTATTTAATTTATTGAAAATCAATATTTTAACATTGTTTTTGTAACTATGACAAGAGAGCAAAAAGATAATTTGTTTGTGTTAATAAAGTCGTTGTCTAAATCTGAAAAGAGACAATTTAAGCTTTATGTAGGAAGATTAGGGGTTAATGAAGACTCAAAATTTTTAACGCTATTTAATATTCTTGATAAGCTTTCGGTTTATGATGAAGCTACCATTTTAAAAAAGGGAATTGTTAAAAAACAACAGCTATCAAATTTAAAAGCACATCTGTATAAACAAATTTTAATTAGTTTACGATTAAACCCTTCGCATCAAACAGTAAGGATTCAAATAAGAGAACAATTAGACTTTGCAACCATTCTATATCATAAAGGATTGTATAAACAAAGTTTAAAAATTTTAGATAAAGCCAAAAATTTAGCCATTGCAAATGAAGAAAAAAATGTGGCTTATGAAATAGTAGAGCTCGAAAAAGTTATTGAATCGCAATATATTACTAGAAGCCTTAGTACGAGAGCCGACGAGCTTTCTATACAAGCCAAAGAGCTGAGTCAGCAAAACGTATTGGCAAGTAAGCTATCTAATTTATCGTTACAATTATATGGACTGTTTTTAAAAACAGGATACATCAAAAACGACGAAGAACATCAAGTTGTAACAAAATATTTTAACGATAGGCTTCCAAAATATGATATTAATAAACTGGGGCTTAGAGAAAAATTATGGCTTTATAAAGCCAGATTATGGTATAGTTTTTTAACAGTCGATTTTTTGTCATGCTACAAGTATGCTTCAAAATGGACCGATTTGTTCTATGAAAATAAAGATATGATTATTTTAAATCCAGTCTTTTTTTTAAGAGGGAATCATTATTTGTTAGAATCTTTATTTTACTTAAAACAACACGAGAAGTTTAAAGATTCACTTAGCAGATTAGAAGAGGTTACAAAAGAATCATGGTTTCCACTTGATGATAATAACGAAAGTTTAGCATTCTTATTCATTTACAATAATAAATTTAATTTACATTTTATCGAAGGTAGTTTTGAAGAAGGCTTACCATTAATAGATGAGGTTTTAGAACGTTTAAAAAGCTATAAAAATCGTATTGACGAGCATCATGTTATGGTGTTTTATTATAAGATGGCGAGTATGTATTTTGGAGCTGGCGAAAACAAAAAATGTATTTATTATTTAGAAAAAATTATAAGCAATAAGTCCTTGCAAATGCGCGAAGATTTATTGTGTTTTTCAAGAATATTAAACCTTGTGGCGCATTACGAAGCCGGTTTAGATTATAATCTAGACGTACTAATTAAAAGCACCTATAAGTTTTTAATTAAAATGGAAGATTTGTACGAAGTACAAAAAGAATTCATCAAGTTTTTACGAGGTCTGGGCGATATTTATCCAAATGAGGTTAAAAATGAATTTATTAAGCTTCATAAAAAGCTAAAAACATTCGAGGACGATCCCTATCAAAGTCGTGCCTTTCTATATTTAGATATTATTTCGTGGTTAGAGTCTAAAATTCAAAACAGACCCATAGGACTTGTAATTAGAAACAAGTTTTATGATATGAAATATAGTAAATAATACATTTTGGGCGTTACCCACAAGGGGTCGGGCTTTCCGCTATATCTTTCGTTTTTTGTCATTCCTGCGCAGGCAGGAATCTATTAATAACATAAACCATACTTTTAAAAGTTTAGGCAATACTTTAAAAAAAACAAAAGGATGCCGCATCAATCCCTTACGCGAGTTGCTTTGTAGCTAGTAAGGTGTTTTGAAGCTAATGTTTACCCATTAATGTCAACAAAAAACAAAATTTCCATCAAAAAATTTGGATATTAACTTTTTCTAACGCAATATTTGCACTCACAAAGTTCAAACACTTACTGAGATGTTATCAAGAAAGGCGGAGGGATAGACCCTATGAAACCTTAGCAACCCTTTAAATTTATTAAAGAAGGTGCTAAATTCTACTTAATTACCAATTCATTTATTGGTGTTGGATAGATAACCAAAACGAAATTACATGTCTGTAATTTTAAATTCTTTATAACATTTTTCTATTAAGTACATCAAATTTTGATGCATTTGACTTTTTTAATTAATCTATTAACTAAAAAATTAGAAAAATGAGCACACAAAAACTAGCAACAAACGCATTACATGCAGGTCATGATGTTAAAGCAAACGGAGGAACGCGAGCGGTTCCAATTTATCAAACAACATCGTATGTTTTTAATAATTCAGATCATGCTGCAAATCTATTCTCATTACAAGAATTAGGTTTTATTTACACCCGATTAAACAATCCAACAAATCAAATTCTACAAGACCGTCTTGCGGCTTTAGAAGGCGGTATTGGAGCAGTAGTTTTTGCTTCAGGAACCGCAGCAATATCAACAGGTTTATTAACTTTGTTAAAAGCAGGCGATCATATTGTAGCATCAAGTAGTTTATATGGAGGTACGTATAATTTATTAAACGTAACTTTACCAAGATTTGGTATTACAACAACCTTTGTAGATGCTTCAAATCCAGATAATTTTGCAGATGCTGTACAAGATAATACCAGAGCCTTTTTTGTAGAATCTTTAGGGAATCCTAAACTAGATGTTTTAGATTTAGAAGCTATTGCAGCACATTCTAAAGCAGCAGAAGTACCTTTTATTGTAGATAATACAGTGGCAACACCAGCTTTATTAAATCCAATTGAGCATGGGGCAAATATTGTAATTCACTCGTTAACAAAATATATTGGCGGACAAGGAACATCGTTAGGAGGTGCCATTATAGATGCAGGAACTTTTAATTGGGCAAACGGTAAGTTTCCAGAGTTTACAGAGCCATCAGCAGGTTACCACGGATTAAAATATCACGAAGTTTTAGGAGCAGCGTCTTACACATTCAAATTAATTCTTGAAGGATTAAGAGATTTTGGAGGTGCTATTAGTCCAACCAATGCATTCAACATCATTCAAGGTTTAGAGACTTTACCAGTTAGAATTAAGCAACACAGTGCAAATGCTTTAGAATTAGCAAAATGGTTAGAATCTCAAGAGGAGATTGCATGGGTAAACTATCCTGGTTTAGAAAGTAGTAAATACAAAGCATTAGCCGATAAATATTTGCCAAACGGACAAAGTGGTATTGTAACTTTTGGGCATAAAGGCGGTTTTGAAGCAGCTAAAAAAATAGCAGATAATACCAAGTTATTTTCTCTATTAGCAAATATTGGTGATACAAAATCACTTATAATTCATCCTGCAAGTACAACACACCAACAATTAGATGAAGCACAACAGGCTTCGGCTGGTGTTTCTGGAGATTTAATTCGTCTATCGGTTGGAATTGAAGATATAGAAGATTTAAAAGCCGATTTAATAGAAGCTTTTAAAACAATTTAAATAAAAAAATAGGCCTACAAGGTTTTTAATACCTTGTAGGCGTTAAATAAAAACAAAAAGATTGAAGCATCCATTACAACATATTATTATAAAAGATTTTATTACAGAAAGCAAAGTGCTTAATTCTGAAATAAAATTAAGTTACCAAGTTTTTGGTAAGCCTATAGGTACAGCACCAGTAGTTTTAGTAAATCATGCTTTAACAGGAAATAGCGAAGTTGCAGGAGAAAAAGGCTGGTGGAAAGACGTTGTTGGAAAAGATAAGGTTATCGATACCGAAATGTATACGGTTTTGGCTTTTAATATTCCAGGAAATGGTTTTGATGGTTTTGTAATTGAAAATTACAAAGATTTTGTAGCTAGAGATATTGCTAACCTGTTTTTAATAGGTTTAAAGGAACTAAATATAGAATCAACCTTTGCTATTTTAGGAGGGTCTTTAGGCGGTGGAATTGCTTGGGAAATGGCAGTGTTAAGCCCCGATATTACGGAACATTTAATATTAGTAGCTACCGATTGGAAGTCTACCGATTGGTTGATTGCAAACTGTCAAATTCAAGAACAATTTCTGTTAAATTCTAGAAACCCTGTGCATGATGCCAGAATGCATGCTATGTTGTGTTACCGCACACCAGAATCGTTTAACGAGCGTTTTCAGCGTACAAAAAATGATGAATTAGAGATTTTTAATGTTGAAAGTTGGTTGTTGCATCATGGTAAAAAATTACAAGAGCGCTTTCAATTATCGGCTTATAAGTTAATGAATCAGCTTTTAAAATCTATTGATGTTACTAAAAACAGACCAACCGATTTTAATGTATTGGAAAACATTCACGGTAACATTCATATTATAGGAGTCGATTCCGATTTGTTTTTTACAGCAGAAGAAAATAGGCAAACACATAAACAATTGGCAGTAACAAATCCGAATGTTACGTATAATGAAATAAATTCGGTACATGGGCATGATGCCTTTTTAATGGAGTACGATCAATTAGAAAAAATAATAGAAGGCATTTTTGTGCCAAATTCTAAAAAAAGACGCATGAAAGTAATAAAGTTTGGAGGAAAATCTTTAGCAAACGGAAACGGATTAAATACCGTGATTTCAATTATTGAAAATAAGATTAATGAAGGCGAAAAAATAACAGTTGTAGTTTCTGCAAGAGGTTCTGCGACCGATGATTTAGAATCTATTTTAGAGAAAGCTAAAACAGGAAAATCATATAAAGACGAGTTAGAGGCTTTTAAGGCTTATCAAATAGAACCTTTAAAAACGATTGATTTTTCAACAGAATTTTCAATTTTAGATAAGTTGTTTGAAGGTGTTAGTTTATTAGGCGATTATAGTAGTAAAGTAAAAGATGAAATTTTGGCTCAAGGCGAATTGTTATCGGCAAAACTCATTTCAGCTTTATTAAATAATTTAAACATTAAAACAGCTGCGGTTGATTCTAGAGAATTAATAAAAACGAATGATGCTTTTGGTAATGCGCAACCTATTCAGCAAGCATCAAAAGATAATGTAAAAAGTTATTATAAAGAGAAAGGGAGCGATTTTGTAAATGTAGTAACAGGTTTTATTGCATCAAACTCTAAAAATGAAACCACTACTTTAGGTAGAAACGGGAGTAATTATACAGCAGCGCTTTTAGCAAATTATTTAGATGCCGAAGAATTACAGAATTATACGCATGTAAATGGTATTTATACAGCTAATCCTGATTTAGTTGAAGATGCTAAAAAGATAAGAGAAATGTCATTTAGTGAAGCTAATGAATTGGCTAACTTCGGAGCCACTATTTTACATGCTAAAACCATCATTCCTTTAGTTGAAAAAAATATCAGTCTACGTATTTTAAATACGTTTAATGCTGATGATGAAGGTACGTTAATAACAGCGAAACCAAATGCTAAAGAAGTAACCTCTTTATCGGTTTTAGATAATGTGGCGTTGCTAAATTTAGAAGGTCGTGGCTTATTAGGTAAAAGTGGTGTAGATGCTAGAATTTTTGGTGCTTTGGCAAGTAAAGATATTAGTGTAAGCATTATTTCTCAAGGGTCTTCAGAAAGAGGTATAGGTTTAATTATTGATGCAGATCAGGCAACACAAGCTGTTATTGCTTTAGAGCGTGAATTTGAAAACGATTTTTATTCGCAAGATGTCAATCAAATTGGAGTTATTGACGATGTATCGGTTATTTCTATTATTGGTATTGAATTAAGTTCATTCCACAAACCTTTCAATGCGCTAATTAAAAATCAAATAACACCGTTATTATTTAATAATACCATTACAGGTAAAAATGTGAGTTTGGTTGTTAAGAAGAGTCAGCTTCATAAAGCAATGAATGTGATTCATGGTGAGATTTTTGGTATTTCAAAAAAGATAAACATTGCCATTTTCGGACACGGAGGTGTTGGAGGCGCACTGATAAATCAAATATTAAAGTCGAAAGACGATATTGAAAAACGAAAAGGTGTTAATTTAAATGTGTTTGCTATAGCGAATTCTAAAAAACTACTTTTAAATAAAAAAGGCGTTGATAATAATTGGAATGAAGCTATACTAGCATCATCTTTTGAAAGTTCTGTTGAAGCTGTAATCGAATTTGCAAAAACAAATCATTTAGAAAATTTAATTGCGGTAGATAATACAGCAAGTCCTAATTTTCATGATAATTATGTGCCGTTTGTTGAAGCTGGTTTCGATTTAGTGTCTTCTAATAAAATAGCGAATACCGTTTCTCATCAATTTTACACAGATTTACGAGAGCAATTAAAAGAAAATAATAAAGAATATTTATACGAAACCACAGTTGGTGCAGGTTTACCATTAATTGATACGATTAAGTTATTACACGAATCGGGTGAAAACATTACTAGAATTCGTGGTGTGTTTTCAGGAACTCTAAGTTATTTGTTTAATAATTTTTCTGTTCAAGACAAACCGTTTAGTGCTATTGTGCAGGAAACAATTGATAAAGGTTTTACTGAACCCGATCCAAGAGAAGATTTTTCAGGAAATGATGTTGCTAGAAAATTGTTAATTTTAGCAAGAGAGTTAGATTTGCATAATGAATTTGAAGATGTATCGGTTCAGAATTTAATTCCTGAAGCGTATAGAGATATTTCAGTTGCTGAATTTTTAAAACAATTAGATGTTTTAGATGATGAGTTTCAGAAAATAAAAGACAATCAAGAAGCGGGTCATGTATTAAGATATGTTGGCGATTTGTCTGGCGATTTATCACAAGACAAAGGGAATCTAGAAGTTAAATTAGTATCTATTCCAGAAGATAGTACGTTAGGGCATGTAAAAGGTTCTGATGCTATTTTTGAAATATTTACAGAATCGTATGGCGAGCAACCTATCGTTATTCAAGGAGCAGGTGCAGGAGCAGAAGTAACTGCAAGAGGTGTTTTTGGCGATATTTTAAGGTTGTCTAAGCATATTAATTAAATTAGATTTGTCATTCCCGTTCAGGCGGGAATCTATATAAAATAAAAATGAGTAATAAGAATAAAAATTTCGAAACAGAAGCAATCCGTACTCAATTAGAGCGTACCCAATCCTTAGAGCATACTAGTCCGTTATACTTAACATCTAGTTTTGTCTTTGAAGATGCCGAAGATATGCGTGCTTCGTTTACAGAAGAAAAAGAACGTAATATTTACAGTCGTTTTACAAACCCAAATACAAGCGAATTTGTAGAAAAGGTATGTAAAATGGAAGGAGCTGAAACGGGTTATGCCTTTGCAACAGGAATGGCTGCTATTTTTTCAACCTTTGCAGCATTGTTAGAAAGTGGCGATCATATAGTGTCAGCACGTTCGGTTTTTGGTTCAACACATACTATGTTTACTAAGTTTTTACCAAAATGGGGTATCACTACCAGTTATTTTGATATTAACGAACCAGAAACTATTGAAAGTTTTATTACACCTCAAACAAAGATTTTATACGCGGAGTCTCCAACAAATCCAGCAATCGATATTATCGATTTAGAATTATTAGGAGATATTGCTAAAAAACATAATTTAATTTTAATTATAGATAACTGTTTTGCAACTCCTTATTTACAACAACCTATAAAGTATGGTGCGCATTTGGTAGTACATTCTGCAACCAAATTAATGGATGGACAAGGTCGTGTTCTAGGAGGTGTAACGGTTGGTCGTGCAGATTTAATTAGAGAAATTTATTTATTCGCCAGAAATACAGGGCCAGCATTATCACCATTTAATGCTTGGACGCTTTCTAAAAGTTTAGAAACATTATCGGTTAGAGTTGATAAGCATTGTGAAAACGCTTTAAAAGTCGCTGAGTTTTTAGAATCTCATGCGAATGTAAATTGGGTGAAATATCCATTTTTAAAATCACATCCGCAATATGAAGTGGCTAAAAAACAAATGAAACTAGGAGGTAATATTGTTGCTTTTGAAGTAAAAGGCGGGGTAGAAGCAGGTCGTAAGTTTTTAAACGCTATTAAAATGTGTTCGCTATCGGCTAACTTAGGAGATACTAGAACTATTGTAACACACCCAGCATCAACTACACATCATAGTTTAGGAGAAGAAAGCCGATTAGCAGTTAATATTACTGATGGCTTGGTTAGAGTGTCTGTTGGTTTAGAGCATGTAGATGATATTATTCAAGATTTGGAGCAAGCTTTAAGTATCTAACATCATGAGACTTTTTACAGTAGATGCTTTTACAGAGACGCCTTTTAAAGGAAACCCTGCAGCGGTTTGTGTTTTAGAAAAAGCACTTCCTGTAGAAGATTATATTGATATCGCTCAGGAAATGAATTTAGCTGAAACCGCTTTTGTATACCCAGAAAATGGCAGGTATAACTTAAGATGGTTTACACCAACAAATGAAGTCGATCTTTGCGGACACGCTACGTTAGCAACAGCTAAAATTTTATTCGATAAATATGATGTTAAAGCGTCTGTTCTTGAATTTGAAACCAAAAGCGGACTTTTAAAAGTTGAAAAGCAGGGCGAAGAATTAATAATGAATTTCCCGCTAGGGAACTTAGAGCCTATCAATGAAAAGGACGATATTATTGAAGCCTTTTTAAATGAAAAACCTTTGGCTATTTATGAAGATAACGATTGGTGTATTGTTCAGTTAAATGATGAAAGTTCTGTTTATAATTTGAAACCCAATTTAAATCTTTTGCTAAAGCATACTAAAAAGATGTTTGTTATTACTGCAAAGTCCAAGGAATACGATTTCGTATCTCGTTTTTTTGGACCAGCAATGGGGATTAATGAAGATCCTGTAACAGGGTCGGCGCATTGTTATTTAGCCAATTTGTGGGGCGAAAAATTAAATAAAAAAAGGGTTGTTGGTTATCAAGCATCAAAACGAGGCGGTATAGTTTCCTGTGAATTGATAGAGAATAATAGAGTTTTATTAAAAGGAAATTGTGTTATTATGTCTGAGGTCCTTATGGAGTGGATATAATTAAAATAATTATATATTAGCAGAATGCTATCTAAAAAAACAAAATACGGATTAAAAGCACTTACATTTATTGCGAGAAGCGAAGGAGATGCTCCTGTGCAGGTTGGCGAGATTGCTAAAAGCGAACAAATACCACAAAAGTTTTTAGAAAGTATATTACTTACCTTAAGAAAGTCAGGTGTTTTAGGTTCTAAAAAAGGAAAGCATGGTGGTTATTATTTAAGAAATGATCCTTCTGAAATTTTAATGACCGATGTCATGCGCGTTCTTGAAGGTCCTATTGCTATGGTGCCTTGTGTGAGTTTAAATTTTTATGAAAAGTGCGACGATTGCCCAAATGAAAACCTTTGTAGTGTTAATAAACTCATGATACAAGTAAGAGATAGTACACTTAAGGTCTTTAGAAACACGACGCTAGCCGATTTGTCTGCTACATAAAAGTTGCTAATTTCTCAAAATAAACTCATTTTTTAATTTGTTTTCTTCGGTTTATCCTAAAAATATTCCATTATTCTAAAAAGTTGTTAAATATATTTTTTATGTTATAAAATGTTTTACATTTGTAATCCCTACTAAATCGGTAGGATTAATATAATACAACGACAAATGATAGCGCAAATGTTATTAAAAAATAAAGAAAAGTCTACTTATAAAGAGGATAGCGTTGGTGAAAAACCAATCAGAAGTGTAGCAAAAGCACTTAGTTGGAGAGTTGTAGGTACTTTAGATACCTTAGCAGTTTCTTTTGTTTTGGCACAAGATATTACACTTGCTGCTTCTATTGCTTCTGTAGATTTTATAACAAAACTGATTTTGTATTTTTTCCATGAGCGCGCTTGGAATATTGTTAAATGGGGTAAATAAGATATAGAAAGAGATGTTTACAGAAAAACAAATAGACGAATTAAATAAAAGCTTTGAAAAAGCGTCACCTTCAGAAATTATTCAGAAAGCGTTCGAACTTAGCAATGAAGCGGTAGTTACTACAAATTTTAGACCTTACGAAGCAGCAATTTTACATGCTGTTAATTCTGTAAAAGCTAAAACAGCTGTAATTTGGTGCGATACAGGTTATAATACACCACAAACATATAGACATGCAGAGCAAGTTATTAAAGATTTAGACTTGAATGTGTTTTTGTATGTGCCAAAACAAACATCATCTCATAGAGATGTAGTTATGGGAATACCAAGTGTAGATGCTCCAGAGCATGCTTTATTTACAGAACAAGTAAAGTTAGAGCCTTTTAAACGCGCTATGGATGAGCATAAGCCTAAAGTTTGGTTCACAAATTTACGTCAAGGGCAAACAGCTTTTAGAAATAGTATTGGTATTTTTAGTTTAAGTAAAGATGGTGTTTTAAAAGTAAGTCCGTTTTACTTTTGGGGAGATGAAAAACTTGATACGTATTTAGAAGAAAACAACTTGCCAAACGAGTTTAAATATTTCGATCCAACAAAAGCATTAGAAAATAGAGAGTGTGGATTACATGCTTAAAAGAATATAATAAAGAAAACTGTTTTCGCTTTCGCGGAAATTAAAATAAGATTATGAACAAAGATACATCACATATAAATTCGCTTGAAAACGAAGCTATATACATTATGAGAGAGGTTGCAGCACAGTTTGAAAAACCAGTGTTGTTATTTTCAGGAGGAAAAGATTCTATTACTTTGGTAAGATTAGCTGTAAAAGCATTTTATCCAGCAAAAGTGCCTTTTCCATTAATGCATATTGATACAGGGCATAACTTTCCTGAAACGATTGAATTTAGAGATCGTTTATGTAAAGAATTAGGTTTAGAATTAATTGTTCGTAATGTTCAAGATTCTATTGATGAAGGAAAAGTAAAAGAAGAATCTGGTCGTTATGCAAGTAGAAATATGTTGCAAACAACAACGCTTCTTGATGCTATTGAAGAATTTAAATTTGATGCATGTATTGGTGGTGCTCGTCGCGATGAAGAAAAGGCAAGAGCAAAAGAACGTATTTTTTCAGTACGTGATGATTTTGGACAATGGGATGAAAAAAATCAACGTCCAGAGTTATTTGATATGTTGAATGGCGATATAGAACATGGACAAAATGTACGTGTGTTTCCAATTTCAAACTGGACAGAATTAGATGTTTGGTCTTATATAGAAAGAGAAACTATTGAAATACCTTCAATTTACTTCGCTCATAAACGTAAAGTATTCTTAAGAGATGGCATGATTTGGTCTGCTGAAGATGAGGTTGTTTATAGAGATGACCATGAAGAAGTTATTGAAGAAATGGTTCGTTTTAGAACTGTGGGAGATATGAGTTGTACAGCAGCGGTGTTGTCAGATGCTTCAACAATATCTAAAGTTGTAGAAGAGATTAGAGATTCTACGATTTCAGAACGTGGTGCGCGTATTGATGATAAACGATCTGAAGCAGCCATGGAGAAACGTAAACAACAAGGGTATTTCTAAAATATCAATTTTGGTAATTTCCGCGAAGGCGGAAATCTTTTAAAATGAATTAAAAATTAGGCTAGCAGCCAAAAGCTAAAAGCCAACAGCATAAAAAGTATGGAAGTATTAAAAATTGCAACCGCAGGAAGTGTAGATGATGGAAAAAGTACGTTAATAGGACGTATTCTTTACGATACAAAATCATTGACTTCAGATAAGTTAGAAGCTATAGAGAAAACAAGTAAACAACGTGGATACGATTACTTAGATTTTTCTTTAGCAACAGATGGTTTGGTTGCCGAAAGAGAACAGGGTATTACTATTGATGTAGCGCATATCTATTTTTCAACAAAAAAGAAAAGTTACATTATAGCAGATACACCAGGTCATGTAGAATATACGCGTAACATGGTAACAGGAGCTTCAACATCGCAAGCGTCTATTATTTTAATTGATGCTAGAAAAGGTGTTATTGAGCAAACCAATCGTCATTTTTTCATCAATAACTTATTAAGAGTTAAGGATGTGGTTGTGGCTATTAATAAAATGGATTTAGTTGATTATTCTGAAGAAACTTATAATAAAATTAAGGCTGATTTTTCTGAATTAATGAGCAAAAGAGATTATCAAGATCAAAAAATCACATTCATTCCTGTAAGTGCTTTAAAGGGAGATAATGTTGTAAATAAAACTGATAAAATGCCTTGGTATACAGGTGACGCTTTACTTCAACATTTAGAAGATTTAGATAAAGCAGATATTTTTAATGTAGGTACACCGCGTTTTCCAGTACAATATGTAATTCGTCCAAAAACTGAAGATTTTCATGATTATAGAGGATATGCAGGTAAAGTGTATGGAGGTAACTTAAGTGTTGGTGACGATATTATTGTATTACCATCAAAAACAAGATCTAAAATAAAAGATATTTATTTCTATGATGAAAAGTATGAAACGGCTTCTAGACGTTCTTCTGTAACCATCACTTTAGAAAACGATATCAATGTAAGTCGTGGAGACATGATTGTTAAAGAAGGTGATTTGCCAACTATCGAGAAACAATTTACAGCAAATGTATGTTGGATGGATGCAAGCCAGTTAACAGTTGGAGGGAAGTACCTAGTACAACATGGCGTTAATAAGGTGTTAGCAAAGGTTGATAGAATTAATCATAAAATTCATCCAGATTATTCTGGTATAGATACAGAAGCAACATCGTTAGGAGTTAATGATATTGCATCAGTATCCTTCAAATTAAATAAACCAATTTTTTACGATCAATTTAAAAATCATAGAACGAATGGTTCTTTCATTTTAATCGATCCACAATCAAACAACACGGTTGGAGCAGGTTTTATTCAGTAAAAAATAATTAAAAATTCTTTTCTAATAAAGAGAAGGTCAGGTATATCATGCAAAGTTTTAGAACAGAAATAGAAAATCCAATAGTAGAAAAGGATATCATAGAATTAGCAAATAAAATTGAGCTTTTTCATAATGGTAAAATTGACGAGGAAAAATTTAGAAGTCTTCGTTTAGCTCGTGGTGTTTACGGTCAGCGACAAGAAGGCGTGCAAATGATTCGTATTAAAATACCTTACGGAAAATTAAAGAGTAACCAATTACGTAGAATTTCTGAAGTGTCTGATGAATATTCTCGTGGTCGTTTACACATTACAACCCGTCAAGATATTCAAATTCACTATGTCGATTTAGATAGAACACCTGAGCTTTGGTCTGAATTAGAGAAAGATGAAGTTACTTTACGTGAAGCCTGTGGTAATGTAGTAAGAAATGTAACAGCTTCTGAAACGGCGGGGATTGATGTAAACGAACCGTTTGATGTATCGCCTTATGCAGATGCCTTATATAAATTCTTTTTACGTAACCCTATATGTCAAGAAATGGGACGTAAATTTAAAGTGTCTTTTTCTTCAACAGATGAAGATACTGGATTGTCTTATCTGCACGATATTGGTTATATAGCCAAAACACAAAACGGTGTTCGTGGTTTTAAAGTAATGGTAGCTGGCGGACTTGGATCGCAACCACGTCATGCAGATGTGTTGTTCGATTTTGTTGAAACCGATAAAATTATTCCAATTATGGAAGGTGTTTTAAGAGTTTTCGATCGTTATGGTGAACGTAAAAGTCGTGCTAAAGCGAGAATGAAATTCTTATTAAAAGATATCGGGTTAGAAGCTTTTAGAGAATTAATTGCTGAAGAACAAAAAGCTATTGAGTTTAAAAGCGTTGCTATTGATGCTGATGCTTATGAGGCTTCAAAACCAGTTTCGGTTGAAGCGCCACAAGTAGAGATAAAAGATCAAGCAGCATTCGATTTATGGAAATCAACGAATATTATTCCTCAAAAACAGGAAGGATATGTTGCTATAGGAATTAAAGTGCTTTTAGGTGATTTTTATACAGATAAAGCACGTTTATTAGCTGATTTAGTTGATAAGTATGGTGCTGGTGAAGTACGTTTAACATTACGTCAAAATATAGTTATTCCTTTTGTAAAGGAAGATTTAGTACCGTTTTTCTACACAGAATTAGAGAAGTTAGGATTTGTAGAAGCTGGTTATAATAAAGCAGTCGATATTACAGCGTGTCCAGGTACAGATACTTGTAATTTAGGTATTGCTAGTAGTACAGGAATTGCTGAAGAATTGGAGCGTGTTATTAAAGCAGAATATCCACAATATTTAAAAAACGAAGATCTTGTTATAAAGATTAGTGGTTGTATGAATGCCTGTGGTCAGCACAATATGGCAAACATAGGTTTTCAAGGTATGACGGTTAGAACACCAGATAAATTAGTAGCCCCAGCGTTACAAGTTTTATTGGGTGGTGGAAATTTAGGAGATGGAAACGCTGCCTTTGCTGATAAAGTAGTAAAAGTACCAAGTAAAAGAGGTCCAGAAGCTTTAAGACTTATTTTAAATGATTTTGAAGCGAATGCTAATGGAAAACCATTTGTAGAATATTATAAAGAAAAAGGAGAAAAGTATTTTTATGATTTCTTAAATGATTTACAAGACGTTACTAATTTAACTCAAGAAGATTTTATCGATTGGGGCGAAGAAGAAAAATACGTTAAGGAAATAGGAATTGGAGAATGTGCTGGTGTAGTTATCGATTTAATTGCAACTTTGTTTTTTGAAAGTGAAGAAAAAATTGACAATGCTAAAGAAGCCTTTGAAAATGGCGTGTATTCAGGAGCTATTTATTATGCTTATCAATCGTTAGTTAATTCCGCGAAAGCGTTATTATTAGCGGAAAATAAAAAGACAAATACACATGCTGGAATTATTACTCAGTTTGATGAACTTTTTGTTGAAGGAGGGAAAATTGATTTAGGAACGTCGTTTTCAGAATTGATTTATCAAATTAATAAGAATGCACCAACTAAAGATTTTGCTGTAAATTATATAGATAGTTCAAATAAGTTTTTAGCAGCAGTTAGAACTTACAGAGAAGCAGAACAAAGCAAATTAGCATAAGCGAGCATAAAAATGAGTTTAAAAACCCCAAAGCTAACAGTAGTAGGCGCAGGACCAGGAGATGTAGATTTAATTACGCTTAAAGCAATTAAAGCAATTAAGTCTGCCAATGTGGTGCTTTATGATGCGCTTATTAATGAAGCCTTATTAGAGTATGCTAATAATGATGCGGAATTAATATTTGTGGGTAAACGAAAAGGGTGTTATGCATTTCAGCAAGATCAGATAAACGAGCTTATTGTTTCTAAAGCAAAAGAAAAAGGGCATGTGGTACGTTTAAAAGGCGGAGATCCTTTTATTTTTGGACGAGGTGCAGAAGAGATTGATTATGTCAGGCAGTTTGGTTTAGAAACTTTTGTGGTTCCGGGAATTTCATCGTCTATGGCAGTTCCGGCTTCCCAAGGGATTCCTGTAACAAAGCGTGGTGCTTCAGAAAGTTTTTGGGTTATTACTGGTACAACAAAAAAGCATCAATTATCTGGCGATGTGTTTTTAGCAGCTAAATCTACAGCTACGGTTGTTATTTTAATGGGTATGAGTAAACTGAGTGAAATTGTAAAGATTTTTTCAGAAGAAAATAAGCAAGATGTTGCTGTGGCTATTATTCAAAACGGTACTAGAGATAACGAAAATGTTGGTATTGGAACCATTGCTACTATAGAGGAAATTGTTGCAGAAAAACAATTAGCTAATCCTGCTATTATTGTTATAGGAGATGTGGTGAAAGAAAGAGCGGTATTAACATCTGTTTACAAAGAAGTTAACAAAAATTTGTAGTATGCTATCTGAAGCCGATAAAATAAAAGCATCAAGTTTAGTTGAGGAAGAAAGGAATAATTTATACCCTATTTTTCTAAAAACTAAAAGCTTAAACATCCTTATTGTTGGAGGCGGATACGTAGCTGAAGAGAAATTAACGTTTCTTTTAAATTCAAGTCCAGATGCACATGTCACTATGGTGTCTCCAATGTTTAGAGAAGGAACCATTGCTTTAGCTAAGACAGGAGATGTAAAACTTATAAAAAAGAAATATAAAAAGCGTTATTTAAAAGGAAAGCATATGGTTGTTGCAACGACCGATATTCCAGAAGTTAATGTTAAAGTTCATAAACATTGTCGTAAAAAAAGTATTTTAGTAAATGTAGCAGATAATCCACCATATTGCGATTTTTATATGGGAGGTATAGTTACAAAAGGCAATGTAAAAGTGGCTATTAGTACAAACGGAAAGTCGCCAACAACAGCTAAACGATTACGTCAGTTTTTCGAGGATGTTATTCCAGAAAATGTAGACGATTTGGTTAAGAATTTAAATGAATATAGAAAAACAATAAAAGGTGATTTTGAACAAAAAGTGGAAACGCTAAACGAATTTACCAAAGGATTAATTGAAAAAAAATAAGTTATTAAAAGAATAGCAGAAATGATTAAAACAGATATAATAATAATTGGTGCGGGACCAACAGGATTATTTACAGTATTCGAAGCTGGATTATTAAAACTTAAATGCCATTTAATTGATGCATTACCACAACCTGGTGGACAATGTTCGGAGTTATATCCTAAAAAACCTATTTATGATATTCCTGGTTTTCCAGAAATATTAGCTGGCGATTTAACTAAGAATTTATTAGAGCAAGGTAAACAGTTTGAGCCCGGATTTACTTTAGGTGAGCGTGCAGAAACTGTTGAAAAACAAGAAGACGGTACTTTTATTGTAACTACAAATAAGGGTACGCAGCATCAAGCGCCTGTAGTAGCTATTGCTAGTGGTTTAGGAAGTTTTGAACCTAGAAAACCACAACTTGAAAATCTTGCTAAATACGAAGATAAGGGTGTTGAATATATGATAAAAGAGCCAGAAATATATCGTGGTAAAGATGTCGTAATTGCTGGTGGAGGTGATTCTGCATTAGATTGGAGTATCTTTTTATCAGACGTTGCAAAAAGTGTAACACTTATCCATAGACGTAACGAGTTTAGAGGGCATTTAGATTCTGTTGAGAAAGTACAGGAACTAAAAAATGCAGGAAAAATTAATTTAATTACACCTGCTGAAGTTACAGATATTATAGGTGATGGTAAGGTTGAGGCTATTGAAATCAAGAAAAAAGATGAAGATCCTATTGTTTTAAAAACAGATCATTTTATTCCATTATTTGGGTTGTCTCCTAAATTAGGACCTATTGCTAATTGGGGTCTAGAAATTGAAAAAAATGCTATAAAAGTTAATAATGCATTAGATTATCAAACGAATATTCCAGGAATATTTGCAATTGGAGATGGTAATTTTTATCCAGGTAAATTAAAGTTAATTCTTTGTGGTTTTCATGAAGCTACAATAATGTGTCAAGCAGCTTATCAAATTATTAATCCAGGAAAAAAATACGTTTTAAAATATACAACGGTTAGTGGTATTGATGGTTTTGATGGTTCTCGTAAAGAAGCGCCTAAAGCAGTTGTTCAAGTTATTAGTTAAGTATTAGCAAAAATAAACGACTTAAGAAGTACAATCCTGCAAGGTTTTAAAACCTTGTAGGATTTAATATTTAATTGAAAATAATTTCCCTAGGCTTTGCATTGGGTTTCCATTGAAATTGTCATTCCCGTGAAAACGGGAATCTAAATATAGAATTTTGGTTTCAAGAAATTTTATATTAAAAGTAAGATTTACAAGGATATGTTTTACTTTTATAAATCAAATTTCATAACAAATTATAAAGATGAAAAGTTATAATGTTTGTTTAAAGGATACGGTTAAAACGTTTACTAAAAAATTGTTTTATTCTTTGTTCGATTGTGAGCAAGAAGAAGCACATAAAGAATATTTAGAAAAAACATTTCTTAAAATAGTTTCTAAGTTAGAGATAGAAAACGGAAAAGCAATATGGGAGAGCTTTAAAACCGAGCTTCCAGAGATTAGACGTCAATTAGATCTCGATGCTATTGCATTTGAAAATAACGATCCAGCTTCACACTCTTTAGCTGAGATTTATATGGCATATCCAGGTTTTTATGCGATTTCAATTTATAGATTAAGTCACGCGCTTTATAATTTAGATGTTTATATTTTACCTAGAATGATGAGTGAGTATATTCATGGAATTACAGGTATAGATATTCACCCTGGAGCTACTATTGGCGAATCATTTTATATAGATCATGGTACAGGTATTGTTATTGGCGAAACCTCAATTATTGGAGAACACGTTAAAATTTATCAAGGGGTAACCTTAGGAGGTATTTCGGTAGCTAAAAGTTTGGCATCCACAAAACGACACCCTACTATTGAGGATAATGTATGCATATATGCTAATGCTACTATTTTAGGTGGTGATATTGTTATTGGAGCCAATAGCATTATTGGAGCTAATGTTTGGATTACCCAATCGGTTCCAGAAAATTCGTTGGTAACCTACCAAACTGAAATTAAAATTAGACCAAAAAAGAATGGCATACGGTAAAACAATACTTGATCAAATAGGTAATACACCTATTGTTGAAGCAAGTCATATTTTAAATAAAAAAGGTGTTCGGTTATTTTTGAAACTTGAAGGCGACAACCCTGGTGGTAGTGTTAAAGATCGTGCTGCTTTTAATATGATTAGTGAAGCTTTAAAGCGAGGCGATATTAAAAAAGGAGGCACATTAGTGGAAGCCACTAGCGGAAATACAGGTATTGCATTGGCATTTATAGCACAATTACTAGGATTGAATATGGTACTAATAATGCCTGAGAATTCGACCGTAGAACGCGTGAAAACCATGCGTGCTTATGGTGCTGAGGTTATATTAACTTCTGCCGATGTAGGTATTGAAGGCTCTAGAGATTTAGCTTTTAAATTACGAGATGAAAAAGGGTATATCTTGTTGAATCAGTTTGAAAATAACGATAACTGGAAAGCGCATTACAAAACCACTGGACCTGAAATATGGAGAGATACAGAAGGTGAAGTAACACATTTTGTATCGGCTATGGGAACTACAGGAACCATTATGGGAACTTCTACCTTTTTAAAAGAACAAAATAAAAGTATCACTATTGTTGGGGCTCAACCTGCCGATGGCGCAAGAATTCCGGGAATTAGAAAATGGTCACCAGATTATGTGCCTAAGTTTTTCAATCGCTCTAAAGTCGATGTTGTAGTTGATGTAACTGAAGAAGATGCTAGAAAAACTACACAGCGTTTAGCAAAAGAAGAAGGTGTTTTTGCAGGCATGAGTAGTGGTGGATCTGTGTTTTGTGCTTTAGAAATAGCAAAGTCAATAGAAAAAGGTGTTATAGTCGCCATTATTTGCGATAGAGGCGATCGGTATTTATCATCTTCTTTATTCGAATAGATTTCAAATTAGATAATCCTGCAAGTAAAAAAGACCTTGTAGAATAAGGAAAACAAAAATATAGTTAGTATTTTTGTTCGCTAGTTCATAAACGTATTAATAATGTTATCAAGAAAGGTAGAGGGACTAGACCCGTTGAAACCTTGGCAACCCTTTATCTTGTAAAGAAGGTGCTAAATTCTACTAATAATTTAATTGGTTATTGGAAAGATAACGAAAAGTGTTTCTTTTACTTTTCTTGATGACATACAGATATAAATTATCAAAAAAATGTCAAACATAAAACAAGCTTTACAAGAACGTATTTTAGTGCTAGATGGTGCTATGGGTACTATGTTACAAGCTTATAAATTTACCGAAGAAGATTTTAGAGGCGAACGCTTTAAAGATTATCCAACGCCACTGCAAGGTAATAACGATTTATTGTCTATTACCCAACCAGAAGCGATTAAAACCATTCATGGTAAATATTTTGAGGCTGGAGCTGATATTGTTGAAACTAATACGTTTTCAGGAACTACTATTGCTATGGCAGATTACCAAATGGAAGATTTGGTATATGAGCTTAATTTTCAATCGGCTAAAATTGCAAAAGAAGTTGCAGACGAATTCACAAAAAAAGAACCAAACAAGCCTCGTTTTGTAGCAGGTTCAATAGGTCCAACAAACCGTACGGCGAGTATGTCGCCAGATGTAAATGATCCAGGCTATAGAGCCGTAACTTTTGATGAATTGCGTATTGCATACAAACAACAAGTAGAAGCTTTAGTTGATGGTGGTGTTGATTTGTTGTTGGTTGAAACTGTGTTTGATACCTTGAATGCTAAAGCAGCATTGTTTGCTATTGAAGAAGTAAAAGATGAAAGAGGTATAGATATTCCTATCATGTTAAGTGGTACGATTACCGATGCTTCTGGTAGAACCTTATCGGGGCAAACAGCTGAAGCATTTTTAATTTCAGTATCTCATATTCCGTTATTAACTATTGGATTTAACTGTGCATTGGGAGCAAATTTATTGCAACCGCATTTAGAAGCTATTGCTAATAAAACAGATTTTGGAATTTCAGCACATCCTAATGCAGGCTTACCTAATGCTTTTGGAGAATACGATGAAACTCCTGAAGAAATGGGAGAGCAAATAGAAGAATATTTAAAGAAAGATTTAATAAATATTATTGGCGGTTGTTGTGGTACAAGTCCAGAACATATTAAAGTAATTGCAAATATTGCTGCTAAGTACAAGCCAAGAAAAACGCTAGAAACGATAGATTAATGAAAGTGAAGCAAACAAAATATATGAAGCTGTCTGGTTTAGAACCTTTGATTCTAAACGAAAACAGTAATTTTATAAACATTGGTGAGCGTACTAACGTAGCAGGTTCTCGAAAGTTTTTACGATTAATAAAAGAAGAGAAGTTTGATGAAGCTTTAGATATTGCACGTCATCAGGTAGATGGTGGCGCACAAATTGTCGATATTAATATGGATGATGGCCTTATTGACGGAAAAGAGTCTATGGTGCGTTTTCTAAATTTAATTGCAGCCGAACCAGATATCAGTCGGGTTCCTATGATGATTGATAGCTCTAAATGGGAGATTATTGAGGCAGGATTACAAGTCGTGCAAGGTAAATGTGTGGTAAATTCAATTTCTTTAAAAGAAGGTGAAGAGAAATTTATTTGGGAAGCTAAACAAATTAAACGTTATGGTGCTGCTGTTATAGTGATGGCTTTTGATGAAGTTGGGCAAGCCGATAACTACGATAGAAGAATAGAAATTGCAAAACGATCGTATGATGTTTTAGTAAACGAAGTAGGTTTTCCTTCGGAAGATATTATTTTCGATTTAAATATATTTCCTGTAGCAACAGGAATGGAAGAACACCGAAGAAATGCTATCGATTTTATTGAAGCAACACGTTGGGTGCGCGAAAATTTACCAAATGTAAGTGTAAGTGGAGGGGTAAGTAACGTGTCTTTTTCATTTAGAGGAAATAATGGCGTTCGCGAAGCCATGCACAGTGTGTTTTTATATTATGCGATTCAAGCAGGTATGAATATGGGTATTGTAAACCCAGCACTTTTAGAAGTGTATGATGATATTCCTAAAGATTTATTAGAGCATGTTGAAGATGTTATTTTAGACAGAAGAGACGATGCTACCGAACGATTATTAGATTTTGCAGAAACGGTAAAAGGTTCTAAAGCGGAAAAAACAGTTGATTTATCGTGGAGAGAAAATCCTGTTCAAGATAGAATTACCCATGCTTTAGTTAAAGGAATTGATGCTTATATTATTGAAGATGTAGAAGAAGCAAGACAAGTAGCTGCTAAGCCTATTGAGGTTATTGAAGGTCATTTAATGATTGGTATGAACGTAGTCGGCGATTTGTTTGGCGCAGGAAAAATGTTCTTGCCACAGGTAGTGAAATCGGCACGTGTCATGAAAAAAGCGGTTGCCTATTTAAATCCGTTTATTGAAGCAGAAAAAGGCGATAAACAAGAGCCTGTTGGTAAAATTTTAATGGCAACGGTAAAAGGCGATGTTCATGATATTGGTAAAAATATTGTGAGTGTGGTATTGGCATGTAACAATTACGAGATAGTTGATTTAGGCGTTATGGTACCGCCAGAAAAAATTATTGAAACAGCAATAAGTGAGCGTGTAGATGCTATTGGGTTGTCAGGTTTAATTACGCCATCACTTGATGAAATGGTGTATTTGGCAAAAGAAATGCAACGTCAAGATTTTAATGTGCCGTTACTAATCGGTGGTGCAACAACATCAAAAGCACATACAGCGGTTAAAATTGATACCCAGTATAATAATGCGGTAGTTCATGTTAATGATGCATCAAGAGCAGTTACTGTGGTTGGCGATTTATTGAATAAGAAAACGTCGCATGAATATGTGGCTAAGATGAAGAAGGATTATGATGAGTTTCGAACTAAGTTTTTAAAACGAGGCAAAGAGAAATCGTATATTTCGATAGCAGAAGCAAGACGAAAAAAGTTTAAAATAGATTGGAATACGTCTGAAATTGTAAAGCCTAAAGAATTAGGTGTTCAAATGTTGAAGCAATTAAGTTTAAAGGAATTAGAGCCTTTTATTGATTGGAGTCCGTTTTTTAGAAGTTGGGATTTACATGGTAAATATCCTAATATTTTAACCGATGAGGTTGTAGGAGAACAAGCTTCGGAGTTGTTTAAAGATGCTCAAGCGATGATAAAAGAAATTATTGCGAAGCAATTATTAAAGCCTAGAGCTGTTTTTGGATTGTTTGAAGCAAATTCAAACGATAAAGACGATATTTCTATTCAGAAAAAAGGAAAAGAAGTTGCAGTGTTTAGAACCTTGCGTCAGCAATTAAAGAAAAGAGATGGTATTCCAAATATAGCATTGTCTGATTTTATTGCACCAAAGGACACAGGAAAGACCGATTATATGGGCGCTTTTTGTGTTGCTATTTTTGGAGCACAAGAATTAGCCGATAGTTATAAAGCCAAAGAAGATGATTATAATGCCATTATGGCGCAAGCCATTGCCGATCGTTTTGCTGAAGCTTTAGCCGAGTATTTACATAAGCAAGTACGGACGAAGCATTGGGGTTACGATTCTGATGAAGGTTTAACCAATGACGATTTAATAAAAGAAAGTTATAAAGGGATTCGTCCAGCACCAGGCTATCCTGCATGTCCAGATCATTTAGAAAAGGAAACGATTTGGGAATTGTTGGAGGTTGAAAAAATAATAGGTGTTACTTTAACCGAAAGTTTAGCCATGTGGCCAGCTGCAGCAGTTTCAGGATATTATTTTGGTAATCCTGAAGCTAAGTATTTTGGTTTGGGTAAAATTACAGATGACCAAGTAACAGATTATGCCGTTAGAAAAGGTATTGGGAAAGATAAAGCTAGAAAATGGTTGCATCCTAATTTAGCAGAAGAATAAAAAGCCCCTTCCAGCCTCCTCAGAGGGGAGGAGAAAGAAAGGATAGTGAAAAATAAATAAGAATTAAATATTACCCCGTGAAAGCCCCTCCTTTGGAGGGGTTGGGGAGGCAAATGAAAGTAACAGATCACATAAAAAAAGCAAACGGGAAAACATTATTTTCTTTTGAAGTTATACCGCCTAAAAAAGGGAAAAATATTCAAGATTTATATAATAATATAGATCCGTTAATGGAGTTTAAACCGCCATTTATTGATGTAACAACGTCTAGAGAAGAATATATTTATATTGATAAAGGCAATGGACTTCTAGATAAGCGTATTACCCGTATGCGACCAGGAACGGTTGGTATTTGTGCGTCTATTATGCACAAATATGGTGTAGATGCTATTCCGCATTTACTTTGTGGTGGTTTTACAAAAGAAGAAACGGAGTATGTATTGGTTGATTGTCATTATTTAGGGCTAGATAATGTAATGGCTTTACGTGGCGACTCGATGAAAGATGAACCGTATTTTAAGCCTGTTGCAGGAGGAAATGCTTTTGCAAGTGAATTGGTGTCACAAATTAGTGATTTAAACAAGGGGAAATATTTACATGACGATGTAAAGGTTGAGCATAATGCCGATTTTTGTATTGGTGTAGCGGGTTACCCTGAAAAACATATGGAAGCACCGTCTTTAAAAACCGATTTAAGAAGGTTAAAAGAGAAAGTAGATGCAGGAGCTGATTATGTGGTTACTCAAATGTTTTTTGATAATAAAAAGTATTTTGATTTTGTTGAAAAAGCTAAAGAAGCAGGCATTAATGTGCCTATTATTCCAGGTATAAAGCCTATTGCTGTAAAACGTCATTTACAAATATTACCTCAGGTATTTAAAATTGATTTACCAGAAGATTTAATTAATGCTGTTGAAGGGTGTAAAGACAATAAAGCTGTAAGGCAAGTAGGAATTGAGTTTGCTATTCAACAATCTAAAGAGCTAAAAGAGGCTGGTGTACCGTTTTTACATTATTATTCTATGGGAAAAAGTGATAATGTGCATGCTATAGCATCGGCATTGTTTTAATTTATACTTTAGCATTTTATATCTAAATATATTAATGAAGTTATTTTTAAGTAGTGTTTTACTTTTAATATCATTTTTTGTTTTTTCTCAAGAAAAACAACATACATCATATATTGATGTAAATTATTTTAAAGGTAATATCGCGGTCCATAATACAGATATTCTTCATTTAGTGCAAGGACATCCAAAAGGTATTATTTTAAGTTGGAATAAAAAAACATATGGTTTTAATAATTGGGAGCAGCGTTATAATTATCCTGATTATGGAGCAACATTTGTTTCTCAAGATTTTAAGAATAATGTTTTAGGAAGCAGTTATGGATTATATGCGCATTACAATTTCTATTTTTTAAAGCGAAATTTAATGTTTCGTATTGCTCAAGGTCTTGCTTATACAACCCATCATTATGATAAAGTCGATAATTATAGAAATTATGCTTTTGGATCACACCTTTTAAGTAGTACACTTATGATGCTTAATTATAAAAAGGAACGCATTATAGATAGGTTTGGTATACAGACAGGTTTTTCACTAATTCATTACTCTAATGCGAATGTAAAAGCACCAAATGCAAGCACAAATACCATTGCTTTTAATCTTGGAGTTACATATGATTTAGATAATGAAATTCCAGAGTTTGTTAATACTTTAGAAGGAGTAAAAGAAAAATTTGCACAACCTATAAAATATAATTTGGTATTTAGAGGAGGTGTAAATGAAAGTGATGTGGTTGGTAGTGGGCAATTTCCATTTTATATAGTTTCAGCTTATGCCGATAAGCGTATTAACGTTAAAAGTGCTTTGCATTTTGGAACCGATGTGTTTTTTTCAAATTTTTTAAAGGAGCTTATTTATTATAAAAGTGTTTCTTTTCCAGAGGAAAATGTGACTGGAAATGAAGATTATAAACGTGTTGGCGTTTTTGTAGGTCATGAGCTATTTATTAATAAAAGTTCATTAATTACTCAATTAGGATATTATGTATATTATCCGTTTGATTTTGAAGGAAGAGTTTATTCTAGAATTGGGTTAAAACGTTATTTTACTAATAAATGGTTTGGTGCTTTAACGCTTAAAACGCATGGCGCTAAAGCGGAAGCTGTTGAATTTGGTATTGGAGTTCGATTATAAGACATGAAGAAATTAATTTACATACTAGCCTTAATTATTGTATTTGCTTGTGATAGTGAAAATGCAGGTGATTGTTTTCAAAAAACAGGGGCTATTATTAGTGAAGAAATGAGTCTTTCTTCATTTGATAAAATACTAGTTAATCGTGATATTGAATTAATTATAAAAGAAGGACCAAATCAAAAAGTGGTTATTGAAACAGGTGAAAATTTACTTAATGATGTTGAAGCTATTGTTGTTGATGGAAAATTAACGCTTACCGATAATAATACTTGTAATTATGTGCGTAATTATGGAGTAACTAAAGTATATGTTACAGCTCCAAATATAAAAGAGATAAGAAGCTCTACACAATATGATGTTAAGTCTGATGGTGTTTTAACCTACCCTTCACTTACTGTATTGTCTGAAGATTTTAGCCTTCCAGGAAGTATTACAAGTGGTAATTTTGTTTTAGATATTGATAATAATTCCTTTAACTTGGTTTTTAATAATTTGTCAAATTGCTATGTTTCGGGTAAGACGAATAGCTTAAATGTTACATTCGCTTCTGGAACATCTAGATTTGAAGGCGCAGATTTAATGGCGCAAAACGTACAATTATGGAATAGAAGTTCTAACGATATTATTGTGAATCCTCAATTATCAATAACAGGGAAAATATCTGGTACGGGTAATGTTGTTGCATTAACCAAACCAGATATTATAGATGTTGAAGAAGTTTATAAAGGTCGATTAATTTTCAAATAAAATAACAGACTGTTTTGCAATTTCTAGTTCTTCGTTTGTCGGAATTACAAAAATTTTAACTTTAGATTCTTCTTTATTTATTGTTCTAATACCATCAGATCTTGTTTCATTCTTTTTAGCATCTAACTCTATGCCTAAAAAATCTAAATCTTTACAAACAAGTTCTCGCATATATTGAGAATTTTCACCAATACCAGCAGTAAATACAATAGCATCTAGTCCATTTAAAATGGCTGCATAACTACCAATGTATTTTTTAATTCTGTAAGTATTCATAAGCAATGCTAATTGACATTCTTTATTGCCTTTTGCGGCTTCATCTTGAATATCTCTTAAGTCGCTATGACCTGTAAGACCAAGCATCCCGCTTTTTTTCTGAAGTAAGGTGTTTATCTCTTCTAAGCTATAATCTAATTTTTCTGCTAAATGAAATACAATAGCTGGGTCTATATCTCCAGAACGAGTTCCCATAATTAATCCGCTAACAGGAGAGAAACCTAAGGTATGATCGATACTTTCTCCATCTTTTATGGCGGTCATACTACATCCATTTCCTAAATGGATAGTAATAATTTTAGAAGTTGATTTGTCTAAAGATTCTATTGCTTTTTCTGAAACATATTTATGACTTGTACCATGAAATCCGTACAAACGAATGTGGTGTTTTTCTAATAACTCATTAGGAATAGCATATTTATAGGCGTGTTTTGGTATAGATTGATGAAAAGCTGTATCAAAAACGGCTACTTGTTTTGCGTTTGGAAAAATATCTTCTGCTACTTCAATACCTTCTAAATTGGCAGGGTTATGAAGAGGAGCTAATGACGATAATGCTTTTATTTTTTCTTTTACGTCTTTAGTAATCTCTGTAGTTTCGCTAAAGTGTTTACCACCATGAACGACTCTGTGTCCAACTATAGTAATGTCATCGGCCGATTTTATAATCCCTGAATTTTTATCTAAAAGTTGATTGGCTAATAACTTTAATCCTGTTTTGTGATTTAATATTTCAGATTCAAATTCAACAGTTAATTTTTGAGTTTTGAATTTGAATTTAGCATCTTTAAAACCAATACGTTCAATTAAACCAGAACAAAGTATGGTTTCATCTGGCATTGAGAATAATTGGAATTTTAAGGAAGAACTTCCTGAGTTTAAAACTAATACTTGCATAATTATATTTCTTGGGCTTGAATAGCTGTTATAATAACTGTACTATAAATGTCATCTGAAGTACAGCCTCTACTTAAATCGTTTACGGGTTTGTTTAGACCTTGTAACATAGGTCCAATTGCTAATGCTCCGGTTTCACGTTGCACAGCTTTATAAGTGTTATTTCCTGTATTTAAATCTGGGAAAATTAAAACACTTGCTTGTCCTGCTACTTCAGAATCTGGTAATTTACTTTTACCAATACGCATATCTACTGCAGCATCATATTGAATAGGTCCTTCAATTTTTAAAGCTGCTTCTTGTGCTTTAACAATCTCGGTAGCTTCTCTTACTTTATCAACTTCAGCTCCTTTTCCAGACGCTCCAGATGAATACGAAAGCATAGCAACTTTAGGGTCTATTCCAAAGTTTTCAGCAGTTTTTGCCGAAGAAACTGCTATTTCAGCTAATTGCTCTGCATTTGGATTTGGATTTATAGCGCAGTCTCCAAAAATAGAAACTCTATCTTCTAAGCACATAAAGAATACCGATGATACAATGTTAACACCTGGCTTTGTTTTTATAAATTGTAAAGCAGGGCGTAATGTATGTTGTGTAGTATGTACAGCACCAGAAACCATACCATCTGCATGACCTTTATGAATCATCATAGTAGCAAAATATGAAACATCAATCATGGTGTCTCTAGCCATTTCAAGAGTAATGTTTTTATGTTTTCTTAGTTCATAAAATGTATTTGTATAATCTTCAAAATGAGGAGACTCAAGAGGCCACACTATGTTTACATCATTAATATCTAAAGCTATGTCGTATTTCTCAATGCATTCTTTTATTTTAGCCTTTTCTCCAATTAATGTTAAGTCAACTACATGAGCATCAATTAGTTTTGCTGCTGCTCGTAAAACACGTTCGTCATAACCTTCAGGAAGTACAATGTGCTTTTTGTTTTTTAATGCACGTTGAAGTAAATTATATTGGAACATTCTTGGAGTGAATATTTCAGATTCAAAAGTGATTAATTTATCGGCTAATTTATCGGTATTAACATGCTTTTCAAATGTAGAAATAGATGTTTGAATTTTTTCAGTATTTTCAGCATATATTCTAGATTTTATTTTACCAATAGAATTGGTAATTGAAAATGTACCACCTTTTACACTAATAATAGGTACAACACTTGAAAGTCCTTCTATTAATTTTAAAATAGTGTCTTCAGGAATTAATCCACCTGTTAAAATAATACCAGATATTTTTGGGTAATTTGTTGAAATATGTGCTTGTAATGCACCTAAAATAATATCTGCTCTATCTCCTGCAGTAATTACTAATGAGTTTTCTTTTAAATGATTAAGGTAATTACGTAATTGCATGGTACCTACACCAAAATTTTCAACTTGATTGTTTACCATATCCTTACCAAAAAGGATGTTTCCTTCTAGTGCTTTTACAATTTCTTTAATAGTAGGACTTGCTAAACTTCTAATTTTAGGAATCACACTTATATCTGTACCTTCATTAATACGTTCTTTTAAAAGCGTTTTTAATGTTGATACATCTTCAGTTTTGATTTTATTTGTCATGATAGAAAGCACATCTACTTCTTCTTTAAAAGTATCATGAGCTAACTGAACATTGTCTACAATTTCTGGAAGTTTTATGTTATCACCTTGAGAAACAATAATAACAGGAAGTCCTAAGTTTTTAGAAATTAAGATGTTGATGTCTAATTCTAAACTAGAATTTTCATGCGAAAAATCGGTGCCTTCAACAAGTACAAAATCAAAACGTTCTTCAAGATATTTGTATTTTTTTATAATTTCATCAATAACCTCACCAGCTTTTCCTTTGTTGTATAGGTCTAGTACTTCACTTCTAGTATAAGCAAAGGTTTTTTTGTAATTAATATCTATTTCAAAATGTGAGATAATCGTATTTATATGATTATCCATTTCTCCAGTTTCAGTGTCTTCTATAATAGGTCTAAAATACCCTACTTTAGCTATTTTTCCTAAAAGCATTCGCATTAGGCCCAGTACAACAACAGATTTTCCACTGTTAGGTTCTATAGTTGCAACGTAAATTCCCTTACTCATTTTTTTTATTGTTATAGGTTAATCGATTACATTTTATTTAGGTTAAATAAAAATGTATCTGATGACGCAAAATTAGTGTCTTCATATATTGGTAAAGATGATATTTATCATATCTTAAGAAAACGTTTATTAAATACCCGTTTTTTAATTAAAATTCAAGAAATTAGAATAATTATTTAGTTGTTAAATCTCTAAAAAGAGTTTCTAAACTTGTGTTTTTTTGGTTTAGTTGAAGTATTTTTAATTGATTGTCATGAGCGAAATCAAAAACATATGATCTCATATCTTTTGAGGTCTCAAAGGTAATTTCATAAACAAAATCATAAGTGTTTACAACGTTTTTAACTTTAGGGAGTTTTCGTAAAAAAGCATCTTCAACGCGATAATCAAATTCTACAATAACGGTTTGCTCTTTACTTTCTCTTAGTTCGTTTAATTTTTTATCGGCTACAATTTCTCCTTTATTAATAATAATAACACGGTCGCACATAGCTTCTACTTCTTGCATTATGTGCGTAGAAAGAAATACGGTTTTAGTTTTACCAATGGATTTTATTAGATTTCTAATATCTACTAATTGATTTGGGTCTAATCCTGTGGTAGGTTCGTCTAGAATTAGTACCTCCGGATCGTGTAATAAAGCATTCGCTAACCCAACACGTTGACGGTATCCTTTAGAGAGCTGTCCAATTTTTTTATGCGCTTCTGGTGTTAATCCAGTAAGTTCAATAACATCTTTAATTCGTTTTTTAGAAACCTTATATATGTTAGCATTAAATTCTAAATATTCTTTAACATACATCTCTAAATAGAGTGGATTATGCTCTGGTAAGTAGCCTACACTGTGTTGTACGTTCTGCGAATTTTCATTAATATTATATCCATTTACTTTAGCAGAACCATCATTAGCATTAATATAGGTGGTCAAAATTTTCATCATAGTAGATTTTCCAGCGCCATTTGGACCTAAAAAACCAACTATTTCTGGTTTATTTACTTTAAAAGAAATATTATTTAAAGCTTTTTGGCTGCCATAAAGTTTTGTGATACCTGATACTTCGATAGACATATTATAAATTATTTGTTCAAAAATAATGATTATCTATCGGAATCATTGTTTTGCTGTAAAATCTTTAAAACTTTTAATAAAAATGAAAAAAAGATTTTATACTATTTTGATTTCTTTAAAAAAGAATTACTTTAGCACCGTAATTATGAAAGCAACAGTAAGTTATACATATTTTAGCAACTTTTTTTATTTCTTCTTTAGCAGAAGAAACGAGACGTTGTGTGTATAATTTATAAACTATAAATTTTAAATATGAGTCTCGATGTAAATCGAGACTTTTTTTTGTTTAAGAGTTGATAAGAATAATATAAAGGAATAAATATTTTAAAATAATATCAAAAATTGATTAAAACAGTAGCCATACAGGGAGTAAAAGGATCTTTTCATCATATTGTGTCGAAACAATTTTTTGAAAAACCTGTTAATCTTATTGAATGTTTAACATTCGATAGAACAGTTGATTCTGTAATTACTAAAGAATCTGATGCGGCTATTATGGCGTTAGAAAATTCTATTGCTGGTTCAATTATTCCTAATTATGCTTTAATAGATAAGCATGATTTGCATGTAGTTGGAGAGCATTATTTAGATATTCAACATAATTTAATGGCGTTGCCAGGTCAAGATATTAAAGATATTAAAGAAGTGTACTCGCACCCTATGGCATTGTTGCAATGTAAAGCGTTTTTTAAAGCCTACCCTCATATTAAATTGGTAGAAGATAAAGATACTGCTGAGGTTGCACAACGTATTCAAGAGCAACAATTAAAAGGAATTGCAGCCATTGCAAGTGTTATGGCAGCCGAAATATTTGAGTTAGATATTTTAGCACACAGTATTCAAACAATTAAACATAACGAAACACGCTTTGTTATTGTAAAACGTACAAATTCTGAAGTGCCAGAAGACGAGATAACTAAAGCTTCTATAAAATTTGAAGCAGACCATAAACGTGGTAGTTTAGCAACTATTTTAAATGTAATGAGCGATTGTAAATTGAATTTAACTAAAATACAATCGTTACCAATAGTTGAAACACCATGGAAATATGCCTTTTTTGTTGATGTTACTTTTGAAACGTATGCCGATTTTAAGAAAGCAAAATCCATTATTGATATTATGGCGCAAGGATTTAAGGTGTTAGGTGAATATAAAAATGCAAAGTTATGATTGAAGTAGCAGATAGATTAAATACGGTTGAAGAATACTACTTCTCAAAAAAACTAAGAGAGGTTAATTTGTTAATAGCTAATGGAAAACCAGTTATTAACTTAGGTATAGGTAGTCCAGATATGCAACCGCCAAAAAAGGTTGTTGATGCTTTAACTAAAGGGTTGTTAGATCCTAATGCGCATAAGTATCAAAGTTACCAAGGATTACCAGAATTAAGACAGGCTATTGCAGGGTTTTATAAAACACATTACGATGTGAATTTAAGCCCGAATACCGAAGTACTGCCTTTAATGGGAAGTAAAGAAGGTATCATGCATATTTCTATGGCATATTTAAATAAGGGTGATGAAGTTTTAATTCCAAATCCTGGGTATCCAACTTATCAGTCTGTTACAAAATTATTGGAAGCAACACCTGTTTTTTACGAACTTGATGAAGCTAATAAATGGTTGCCAGATTTTAAAGCATTAGAAAAATTAGATTTAAGTAAAGTGAAGCTTATGTGGGTAAACTATCCGCATATGCCAACAGGCGCTCAACCAAGTAAATATTTATTTGAAGAGTTAGTTGCCTTTGGTAAAAAGCATGATATTTTAATAGTAAATGATAATCCGTATAGTTTTGTTTTAAATGACAATCCTACAAGTATTTTGAATGTAGAAGGCGCTAAAGATGTTTGTTTAGAGTTAAATTCTTTAAGCAAAACCTTTAATATGTCTGGATGGAGAGTAGGTATGGTTGTTGGAAGCGATACGCATATTAATAACATTTTAAAAGTAAAAAGTAATATGGATTCTGGAATGTTTTATGGCATTCAAAAAGGTGCCATAGAAGCTTTAAAATGTTCAGAAATGTGGTTTGTTACTTTAAACAGTGTGTATAAGGAGCGTCGTGATTTAGTTTGGAAATTAGCCAAAGCATTAAATTGTACTTACGATGAAAATGCAACAGGACTTTTTGTTTGGGCCAAATTACCGCCACATATAAAAGCAGAAGAATATATAGATTTAATACTTAAAGAGAACCATATATTTATAACACCAGGAACTATTTTTGGTAGTCAAGGTGAAGGATATATTCGTTTTTCTTTATGTGCACAAACTGAAGATTTAGAAGAAGCAATTGCTAGAGTAAAATGAAAAATATATACGCAATAGGTGTTGGTTTAATTGGTGGTAGTCTTGCTATTGATATTAAAAAGAATAATCCAGATGTGATTATTCATGGTATTAGTAGAAAACAGTCAACACTTGATGAAGCATTATCTCTTAATTTAATTGATAAAAAAGCAACCTTAGATGATCTTGGTAATGCCGATTTAGTAATTGTGTCTATTCCTGTAGACGCTACCGTTAAATTATTACCAACTATTTTAGATAAGATATCAGAGAATGGATTAGTTGTAGATGCAGGATCAACCAAATTAGATATTTGTAAAGTGGTTGAAAATCATCCTAAACGTAGAAATTTTTTAGCAATGCATCCTATTGCAGGTACAGAACATTCAGGACCAAGTGCAGCTATTAGTGGCTTGTTTCAGGGGAAAACAAATATTGTTTGTGAAGTTGAAAAAACAACGTTTAAGCTTCAAGAAAAAGCATTAAAGTTGTTTTCAGATATAGGTATGCGTATTCGTTATATGAATCCGGAAGCCCATGATAAACATATTGCTTATGTATCACATTTATCGCATATAAGTTCGTTTATGTTAGGTAAAACAGTTATAGATAAAGAAAGAAATGAACGCGATATTTTTGATATGGCGGGTAGTGGATTTGCATCAACTGTAAGATTAGCAAAAAGTTCGCCAGAAATGTGGACCCCTATTTTTAAACAAAACAAAACAAACGTAATAGAAACTCTAGAAGAGTATATTAATAACCTCACTCATTTTAAAGAGCTTATGAAATCAGATGATTTTGATGCTATTTTTAATGAGATGAAAAATACCAATCATATAAAAGATATTTTAAACGGAATTAGTTAAGTAGTGAAATTATGGAAAACACAAAAGAAATGAGAACCTGGTTAGATGATTTAAACTTAGATCATCCGTTGGTAATTGCTGGCCCTTGTAGTGCCGAAACAGAAGAACAAGTTTTAAAAATTGCACATGAGTTAAAAGATACTGATGTTAGTTATTTTAGAGCTGGTATTTGGAAACCAAGAACACGTCCAGGTATGTTTGAAGGAGTTGGTGCTTTAGGTTTAAAATGGTTACAAAAAGTAAAAGCAGAAACAGGTATGAAAATTTGTACGGAAGTTGCTAATGCAGCTCACGTAAAATTAGCCTTAGAACATGATGTAGATTTATTATGGATTGGTGCACGTTCTACTGTAAGTCCATTCATTATGCAAGAAATTGCAGATGCTTTACAAGGAACTGATAAGCCAGTTTTAATTAAGAATCCAGTAAATCCAGATTTAGCTTTATGGTTAGGAGGTATTGAAAGAATTTACAAAGCAGGTGTTAAAAATATTGGAGCAATACACAGAGGTTTTTCTACTTACGAAAAAACAAAGTACCGTAATACTCCAGAATGGCAATTAGCTATTGAGTTTCAAAATAAATATCCAGATATTCCTTTAATTAACGACCCGTCGCATATTACAGGTAACCGTGAAATGATTTTTGATGTATCTCAAGCGGCTTTAGATTTAAATTTTGATGGGTTAATGATTGAAACTCATTACGATCCTGCTAATGCATGGAGTGATGCTGCTCAACAAGTAACTCCATCTACTTTAGTTCAAATTATGAAAGATTTGAAAATTAGAAAAGAATCTGATTCTGAAGCTGAATACAATAAATCACTTGATAATTTAAGAGCACAAATTGATGTGGTTGATAATCAAATTATCGATTTATTAGGTAAGCGTATGAAAGCAGCTGATGGTATTGGAACTCTTAAAAAACAAAAAAATGTAGCGGTTTTACAATCGAAACGTTGGAATGAGATTTTAGGAAAAATGGTTTTAGAAGGACAAGATCACGGTTTAAGTGAAGAGTTTATTTTAAAAATGTTTAAAGCTATTCACCAGGAATCAATTAATCATCAAGAGAAGATTATTAATAGTTAAAAGCTGTTAAGTTTTAAGTGTTAAAAAAAAGGCTCGCAGTTGCGAGCCTTTTTTTGTTTTAATCATTTTTAGTATAAGCTAATCTTCTTGAAGCTTTTCTCATTAAAATATTTATTAAGTCATCAGGACTACTCCCTATACTTCCTCTTACTTTTTTATTGTAGTTCCATAATAGTACACCATCTTCAGCATTGTTTATACTCATGTTTATAACAGCGCTATTAGTGCTTCCCCAAAAACCAATAAGTAGTCCTAAAGCAACAGAAGCTCCTTCAGACATGGGTTTATCGGTTTCAAATTCTCCAGAAATAACAGCATCAACTTCTAATAGTTTTGCAAGTTCTTGAGGAGTGTACTCGGTAAGGTTGTCATAATCAATATCATTTTTTTTTAAAAGAGCTGTTGTTACTTTGGGGTCTTGTACTTCTAAACTTTGTAATTTACCTCGTTTTTTTCTTTTTAAAAACCATGAATACATAGCGGTTTGGACACCTTTTCCTTCAGATTGCTCTAGTTTATGTAATTGTTCGTTAGTCATATCCTTCATTTGTTTAGGTCTTAATTTAACCTGAGTTATAAAAGGAAGTACAGCAATAATTTTATGCGATTTTGCAATTTCATCAAAATTTGGATTTTCATACAAATTAGTTTGAGCAATTGAGTTTTGAATAATTGCTAAAAAAAGAATAGGTAAAAAAAGTTTTTTCATGTTTTTGTTGTTGAGATTTAATAAATAAGGGGCTAATATATAGATATTCTTACGTGTAAAATAATTATTTTAAACTACTTTTGGAAAAAATATGACAGGACGCGTTTATAAATCTACAGGAAGTTGGTACACCGTAAAAACTCAATTGGGTGATGCTTACGAGTGCCGTATAAAAGGCAAATTTAGGATGAAAGGTATTAAAAGTACCAATCCAATTGCAGTTGGAGATATTGTCGATTTCGAGTTGGAAACCGATAATAATCAAGTGTCAGGAATCATTCATAACATACACGATAGAACGAATTATATTGTTCGAAAATCTGTTAATTTATCAAAGCAAACCCATATTATTTCGGCAAATGTCGATCTGGTTTTTTTAATGATTACCATTAATAATCCGCCAACTTTAACAAGTTTTATAGATCGGTTTTTAGTAACCGCTAATGCTTATTCTATAAAAACTGTTTTGTTATTTAATAAGATAGATACTTACGATGAAGAAACGCTTAACGAAGTAAAATACCTAGCGCATGTATATCGTAAAATTGGTTACGAATGTATTGGAGTTTCTGCAAAAACAGGTAAAAATGTAGATAAGGTAAAGGCTTTAATGTTGGGTAAAGTAAGTATGTTTTCGGGGCACTCAGGCGTTGGTAAGTCTACACTTGTAAATGCTATTGAACCTACATTGAATATAAAAACAAAAGAAATTTCTACACAACATATGCAAGGGCAACATACAACAACCTTTGCCGAAATGTTCGATTTAAGTTTTGATGCCACCATTATTGATACACCAGGTATTAAAGGTTTTGGTGTCGTAGATATGGAAAAAGAAGAAGTAGGAGATTATTTTCCAGAGTTTTTTGCTTTAAAACAAAACTGTAAGTTTAATAACTGTTTGCATATAAAAGAGCCAAAATGTGCTGTAAAAGAAGCTTTAGATAATGGCGATTTAGAATTCTCAAGATACCGTAGTTATCTCCAAATTATTGAAGGAGAAGATGAGCATTACAGAACTGATACCTGGGAAAAAGAATGAAAGTAGTTATTCAAAGAGTTTCAAAAGCAAGTGTTACCATTGATGACGAAAAAGTCGCTTCTATTTCAAATGGGCTTTTAATTCTTTTAGGAATTGTAAATGAAGATTCTCAAGAAGATATTAATTGGCTTTCAAATAAAATTATAAACCTGCGCATTTTTGGTGATGAAAATGATGTTATGAATAAATCGCTAAAAGATGTTGATGGAGACGTTATTGTAGTAAGCCAATTTACTTTACACGCTTCAACTAAAAAAGGAAATCGTCCAAGTTATATAAAAGCAGCTAAACCCGATATTGCCATTCCGCTTTATGAAGCTTTTGTAAAACAATTAGAGTATGATTATGGTAAAGTCGTTCAAACAGGGCAATTTGGAGCCGACATGAAAGTAGATCTGCTTAATGATGGTCCTGTAACTATAATTATAGATTCTAAAAACAAAGAATAAATAAATTTACTTTTGCAGTAAGTTACCACAAATTTATTCCTTAATTTACTTATATTAGCTGTAAGATTTTTAGTTTTAAAACTAAAAAATATGCATTATAACGAAATATGATTTTTCTCATGTTATAATGGGTTTTAAAATAATAAATTTAAAACTTATTCTTTTTTTATGGTTTTTAGAAGCATTATTAGTACTTTAATATTACTCACCACAATAACTGTTTTTTCTCAAGAAAATTTATACACAAGTTTCACAATTCCAGATAATCTTAAACAAAATGCAAATGCAGTTGTTAGGTTAAATGATATGAATATTTCAATAAAATCGGCTAATGAAATGTACATAACAAAAAAGAGAATTGTTACGGTGCTAAATAAAGAAGGAGACGATGATGTTGATGCCTATGTGCATTATGATAAGAATGTGAAAATTAATGAACTTCAAGTTTTAGTATATAATCAGTTTGGTGCGGTTATTAAAAAAATAAAAAAGAAAGATTTTAAAGATGTGAGTGCGGTTGATGGCGGTACATTATATTCAGACTCTAGAGTTAAATATCTAGAATACACACCAATTGATTATCCGTATACCATTGAGTTTGTTTGTGAAACACTAACAAGTAATACAGCATTTATTCCTTCATTCTACCCATTAAACGGTTATTTTGTTAGTGTAGAAACAAGTGGTTATAGCATTGATTACCCAGAAACTATAACAATTAGAACAAAGGAAAAGAATTTAGAAAGTTTTGAATTAAAAAAAGAAACTCTAACAAATGGAGTTAAATACAAAGCACAAAACATAGAAGCTATTAAACCAGAAAGGTATAGTCCTGCGTTTTTTGATTTTGCACCTAAAGTTTTATTAACTTCAAAGCAATTTACTCTAGAAGGTGTCTATGCTGAAGTTGATGATTGGAATAGCTTTGGGAAATGGATGTATCATGATTTAATAAAAGATACATATGATTTGCCTGAAAGTACTATAAGTATGATTCAGAATCTTGTAAAAGACGAACCGAATGATATTGAAAAAGCAAGAAAAATATATCAATATGTTCAAGATAAAGTAAGATACATTAGTGTGCAAGTAGGTATTGGTGGGTGGAAACCATTTAATGCTTCAGAGGTTGATAAACTTGGGTATGGAGATTGTAAAGCCTTAACAAATTATACTAGATCGCTTTTAAAAGCTGTAGGAGTAGAGTCTAATTATAGTGTTGTTTATGCAGGGAAATCTCAAAGAAGTTTAGAAGATGATTTTGCGGCAATGCAAGGCAATCATGTTATCTTAAATATTCCTCAAGAAAACAATGAAAACATATGGCTTGAATGTACCAGTCAAAAACTGCCTTTTGGTTTTATAGGCGATTTTACAGATGATAGAGATGTGTTAGTTATTACACCAGAAGGCGGAAGAATTGAGCATACAAAAAAGTATACAGTAGAAGAAAATACGCAAATTATAAAAGGAAATTATAGTATTTCAAAAGAAGGGGATATTGATGCAAGTGTAAATGTGAATTCTAAAGGCATTCAGTATGATAATAAATATTGGTTAGAAACCGAAACAGAAAGAGATTTAGATATTCATTACAAAAAACGATGGAAATATATTAATAGCATTTCTATAAATGACATGCATATTGAAAACAATAAAAAAGCTATTGAGTTTGTTGAAGATGTGAGTTTTAAAGCGTCTAATTATTCTAAAATTGTTGGAAACAGAATGCTACTTACATTAAATGCCTTAAATAGAAATACGCACGTTCCAGATAGATACAGAACCAGAAAGCAGCCATTAAAAATAAAAAGAGGTTTTGTCGATATTGATGAAGTTGAAATTAAGTTACCTCAAGATTATAAAGTAGAATCGATGCCCAAAAACATGTTGGTGGAGAATAAATATGGGAGTTATAAAGCTGAAGTAGAAGTTAAAGACGAAAACACATTAATTTATAAAAGACAGTTTGTTATTAACGACGGCGAATTTCCAAAAGAAGATTATGCCGATTTTAGAAATTTTTATAAAGAAGTTTCAAAAATGGATAATGCAAAAGTAGCTTTAATAAAGAATTAAAATTAAAACCAACAATAAATGAAAACCACCACCACAATTTTATTAAGCTTATGTTTCTGCATATCGTCATTTGCACAAGATTATAAATTCGGAAAAGTATCAAAAGAAGAATTGCAAGAAAAATTCAACCCACTAGATTCATCTGCAAGTGCTACGTATTTATATAAAAATAGAGAAACTTATTTTAGATACCAACAAGGGGAAGGTTTTAGTTTAGTAACAGAAATCCACGAGCGAATAAAAATTTATAATCAAGAAGGGTTTGATTATGCAACGCATGAGCTTTTGTTATTCCATAGAGGCGGTAATAAGGAAAAAGTATCTAATCTTAAAGCTTATACTTATAACTTAGTTAATGGTAAAATGGAAGACACTAAGTTGCAAAAAGATGGTGTGTTTAATACAGAATATAGTGAGTATCGAGATCTGTATAAATTTACAATGCCAAATATAAAGGAAGGCTGTGTTATTGAGTTTAAGTATATAATAACATCAGATTTCATCTCCAATGTTGATGAGTTTGTTTTTCAGCACGATATTCCCATTAAGAAGTTAGATGCAAGATTTGAAGCACCAGAGTATTTTAATTTTAAATTAAATTCTAAAGGTTTTTTGTCTGTAATTCCTAAAAAGAATACTAAAAATGATAAAATTACTTTTACAAATAAATCTAGAACAGGAGGGAATGGGTTTTCAACAACTAATACGTCATATAGTACATCCGATTTGAATTTTTTAACACATCTAACATCATATAGTTTGTCTGATATTCCAGCGTTAAAAGAAGAGCCATATGTAGACAATATAAATAATTATCGTTCAGCAGTTAAATATGAGTTGTCCTATGTTAAAATGCCTCAATCTCCTATAGAATATTATTCTACAACATGGGAAGATGTGGTTAAAAGTATTTATGAGAGTTCCAATTTTGGTTTAGAGCTAGAAAAGTCAAGTTATTTTAAAGTTGATATTGATGCTTTAGTAAGTAATATTTCAGATCCTATAGAAAAAGTAGCATTAATATTCAACTTTGTTAAATCAAAAGTTAAATGGAATGGCTATTATGGGAAGTATTGTAGTGATGGTGTTAGAAAAGCATATAAAGATCAAGTGGGTAACGTTGCAGAAATCAATTTAATGTTAACAGCCATGTTACGTCATGTTGGGTTAAATGCTAACCCTGTTTTAGTTAGCACTAGACATCATGGTATTCCGTTGTTTCCAACTAGAGAAGGTTATAATTATGTGATTTCTAGTATAGAATTGCAAGAAGGAGTTATTTTATTAGATGCTACTAGTAAGTATAGTAAACCAAATGTTTTGCCCTTAAGAACTTTAAACTGGGAAGGGCGTATTGTTAGAAAAGATAAAACGTCTTCAACCATAAGTTTATATCCAAATGTAAAATCTGAAAATAGAATTATGATGCTGGCTAAATTAGCCGAGAATGGTGATGTTGAGGGCGGAATTAGAACTGTTAAGAGGGTTCATAAAGCCATGACCTTTAGAGAGGATTATTTAGAAGCAGATAAAGATCAGTTTTTAGAAAAGCTTGAAAAAAAATATAATGGTATGGAGATATCTGATTTTGTAGTTAATAATGAAGATGATTTATCTAAACCAATATCTGAATCTTTTAAATTTTCAATAGAAAGTCAAGCCGATGTTATTAATGATAAAATATATTTTTCACCATTATTATTCTTAAAAACTAAAGAAAACCCTTTCAAACTAGAAAAACGTGAGTTTCCAGTCGATTTTGGATATCCTTCTGTTACTTCATATAACTTAATGATTAATATTCCGTCAGGGTATAAAGTAGAATCTACTCCAAAGTCAGTTAAATTAATGCTTCCAGATAATTTGGGGTCTTATAAATATATTATATCGGTAAAACAAAATACAATTCAATTGGCGGTAGAAGCTGAAATCAACCAATCTAGGATTTCACCTGTTCATTATGAAGCTTTAAAAGCTTATTTTAGTGGCTTAGTAGAAAAAGAATCAGAACAAATTGTATTAACTAAGGTAGAATGAACATTCAAAACGCACAAAAAGAAGTAGATAATTGGATTAAAGAACACGGTGTTCGTTATTTTAACGAGCTTACAAATATGGCGCAACTTACCGAAGAAGTTGGAGAAGTAGCTCGCATTATTGCACGTCGTTATGGAGAGCAAAGCGAAAAAGAAAGCGATAAAAATAAAGATTTAGGCGAAGAACTGGCCGATGTTATGTTTGTTGTATTGTGTTTAGCAAACCAAACAGGAATAGATTTACAAGCAGCTTTTGATAAAAAATTGGATTTAAAAACCAAGCGCGATCACAATAGGCATCATAATAACGAAAAATTAAAGTAAATTTGCAGCTTGTTTAAATATAGATTTATAAACTAGATGCATATTACACTTCAAAAATCTAAAATTGCAAAGCAATCTTCAGTAAAAATAACAGGTTCTAAAAGCGAATCTAATAGATTATTGTTATTACAAGCACTATATCCAGAGTTTGAATTAGCAAATGTTTCAAATTCAGATGATAGTTGTTTAATGTCAGATGCTTTGGCATCATCGTCAGAGATTGTCGATATACATCACGCAGGAACTGCCATGCGTTTTTTAACTGCTTATTTTTCTATTCAAGAAGGCCGAGAAACTATTCTTACGGGTTCAAAACGTATGAAAGAGCGTCCTATTAAAATTTTAGCAGAAGCACTTCAAGATTTAGGAGCAGAAATAAGTTATGTAGAAAACGAAGGTTTTCCACCAATAAAAATTAAAGGAAAAAAGTTAACCAAGCATCAAGTTACTTTAAAAGCAAATGTAAGTAGTCAGTATATTTCTGCCTTATTATTAATAGCTTCAAAACTAGAAAACGGTTTACAATTAACTTTAGAAGGCGAGATTACATCGGTTCCTTATATAAATATGACTTTGAGTTTATTAGATGAAATAGGCGTAGAGTCTTCATTTGTAGGCAATGTCATTACTGTTAAACCAAACACTAAAAAATTAACACCAAAAACGCTAACAGTAGAGTCCGATTGGTCATCGGCATCTTATTATTTTAGTTTAGCGGCTTTAAGTGAGGTAGGAACAGAAATTAGTTTAAGTGCTTATAAAGAAAACTCATTACAAGGAGATTCTGTTTTGGTCGATATTTACAAACATTTTGGAGTAACAAGTGTTTTTAATGATAATTCGGTAACACTAAAAAAAGAAGCTTCAAACTTAGAACCATTAGAGTTAGACTTAAAAAATGCTCCAGATATTGCGCAAACCATAGCAGTTACTTGTTTTGCTTTGGGTATTTCTTGCGATTTAATAGGTTTACATACCTTAAAAATAAAAGAAACAGATAGACTTGTTGCATTAAAAACAGAGATTGAAAAATTAGGAGGCAACGTTACCATTACAGATAAATCTTTGCATCTTTCAGCTTCAAAAAAAATAAAAGAATTAGTTTCTATTGCAACATACAACGATCATAGAATGGCTATGGCATTTGCACCTTTAGCATTAAAAACACCAATTATTATTGAAGATGCAGCAGTTGTTTCTAAGTCATATCCAACATTTTGGGACGACCTAAAATCTATTGGATTTCAAATAACTAAATAATAATCATTCATTTACTTGACAAGGCCTACTTTCAGATTGTATATTTGCTGCCTTTAAAAAAACTAAAAAACAACAATAACTAGCATATGAAATTATCACAATTTGGCTTCGATTTACCAGAAGAATTATTAGCAGAACATCCAGCAGAAAATAGAGATGAGTCGCGCTTAATGGTTTTAAACAGAAAAGAGCAAACGATAGAGCATAAAATGTTTAAAGACATTATTGACTATTTTGATGAAGATGATGTTTTAATACTTAATAATACCAAGGTGTTTCCTGCTAGATTATATGGTAATAAAGAAAAAACAGGCGCTAGAATAGAGGTGTTTTTATTACGTGAATTAAATGAAGAACAACGCCTTTGGGATGTTTTAGTAGATCCTGCTCGTAAAATAAGAATTGGTAACAAATTATATTTTGGAGACGATGATACTTTAGTAGCAGAGGTTATCGATAATACAACATCTAGAGGACGTACATTACGTTTTCTATATGACGGATCATATACAGAGTTCCGTAAAAAATTAACAGAGCTAGGAGAAACTCCTCTTCCAAAATACATAAAAAGAGAAGTAGAGCCAGAAGATGAAGAGCGTTACCAAACTATTTTCGCTAAAAACGAAGGTGCTGTAGCAGCTCCAACAGCTGGACTTCACTTTTCAAAACACCTACTAAAACGTTTAGAAATTAAAGGTGTTAATTTTGCTGAGGTAACTTTACACGTTGGTTTAGGAACTTTTAATCCAGTTGAGGTTGAAGATTTGTCTAAACATAAAATGGATAGCGAAGAACTAGAAATTGATGAAAAAGCTACAGGTGTTGTAAATAAAGCGCTTGAAGAAAAAAGACGTATTTGTGCTGTTGGAACAACTGCAATGCGAGCTATAGAAAGTGCTGTGTCATCAAATGGTAAATTAAATGAAATTGACGGATGGACAAATAAATTTATTTTCCCTCCTTACGATTTTAGTATAGCTAACTGTATGATTACTAATTTTCACACACCAAAATCAACATTGTTAATGATGATTTCTGCTTTTGCTGGCCACGATTTTACAAAACGTGCATACGAAGAAGCCGTAAAAGAGGGTTACAAGTTTTATAGCTATGGTGATGCCATGTTAATTATATAAATTTTAAAGAGCCTTGTTAATTCAAGGCTTTTTTATTGCTTTTATTTGGGCATTCCCCAAAAGGGTCGCGCTTTCGGTAGTCGCTTTTTTGTGTTGCATAGGTGCAACAACACAAAAAGAGCTTCAACAATACCTCAATCGCTAATGCAAATCACAACTTTAATTTAAAATTCATAAATAAAGAATTATAGAAGTAAACCTATTCAGAGAAGAGTTTTCTCCTTTGGAGGGTTAAGGAGGCTTTTTTTTCTATTTTTGCATTTCAATGGATATCAAGAAAAAAGACATACGTGCATTAACCAAAGAAGAACTTAGAGACTTCTTTGAAAAACAAGGCGATAAAGCGTTTCGAGGCAATCAGGTTTATGAATGGTTGTGGCAAAAAGCAGCGCATACTTTTGAGGATATGACTAATATTTCGAAAGAAACGCGTCAAATGCTAGAAGATAACTTTGTTATAAATCATATCAAAGTAGATAATATGCAGCGTAGTAGCGATGGTACAGTTAAAAATGCTGTGCGTTTGCATGATGGTTTAATAGTAGAATCTGTTTTAATACCAACAAAAACACGAACCACAGCTTGTGTGTCTAGTCAAGTTGGTTGTAGTTTAGATTGCCGTTTTTGTGCCACCGCACGTTTAAAACGTATGCGTAATTTAAATCCAGATGAAATTTACGATCAGGTAGTTACTATCGATAACGAAAGTAAACTGTATCATAACCGCCCACTAAGTAATATTGTTTTTATGGGTATGGGAGAGCCGCTCATGAATTATAACAACGTTATAAAGGCAATCGATAAGATAACCTCTCCAGAAGGCTTAGGGATGTCGCCAAAGCGTATAGTTGTATCTACGTCGGGTGTTCCTAAAATGATTAAAAAAATGGCCGATGATGATGTTAGGTTTAAACTTGCAGTATCATTACACTCAGCTATTGATGAGGTAAGAACTTCTATCATGCCTTTTAATGCTACGTTTCCGTTAAAGGACTTAAGAGAAGCGTTAGAATACTGGTATGCAAAAACAAAAAATAGAATTACTTACGAATATGTTGTTTGGGATGGGATTAACGATAAGCGAAAAGATGTCGATGCTTTAGTCGAATTTTGCAAATTTGCACCAAGTAAAGTCAATCTTATTGAGTATAATCCTATTGACGATGGCGAGTTTCAACAAGCACAATCTAAAGCTTTAGATATGTATGTTGATGTTTTAGAAAAAAATAACATTACAGTTACAGTAAGACGAAGTAGAGGAAAAGATATTGATGCCGCTTGCGGGCAATTAGCTAATAAAAGTTAGATTAGTTGCTTTTTGTCATTCCCACGAAGACAGGAATCTTCGTGAGAAATAAAACAAACTTTTTAAAATAATTCATCTGAAATAGTATCTTTAAGCACCGAATGAAAATAGTAGAACAAATAAAACAACCTATAGCTTACGAAATGGAACTTTTCGAACAAAAGTTTCAACTATCTATGGCCAGTAAAGTGGCGTTACTAAACAGAATAACGCATTATATGGTTAACCGTAAAGGAAAACAAATGCGTCCTATGTTTGTTTTTTTGGTTTCTAAAATGGTGTCTAATGGCGAGATAAGTGATAGGACTTATAGAGGTGCTTCGGTTATAGAATTAATACATACTGCTACTTTAGTGCATGATGATGTGGTGGACGATAGTAACATGCGTCGCGGATTCTTTTCTGTAAATGCCCTTTGGAAAAATAAAATAGCCGTTTTAATTGGCGATTATTTACTGTCTAAAGGTTTGCTTTTAAGTATTGATAATAACGATTTCGATTTGCTTAAAATCATTTCAATTGCTGTTCGTGAAATGAGTGAGGGCGAATTGCTTCAAATAGAAAAAGCGCGTAAACTTGATATTACTGAGGATATTTATTATGAAATTATCCGCCAAAAAACAGCCACTTTAATAGCTGCTTGTTGTAGTTTGGGTGCCGCATCTGTAAAGCCAGAATCACCAGATGTAGAAGCTATGCGAAAATTTGGTGAGCTTATAGGTATGGCATTTCAAATAAAAGACGATTTATTTGATTATGGCGATACCCAAATAGGAAAGCCAACAGGTATAGATATTAAAGAGCAAAAAATGACCTTGCCTTTAATTCATGTATTAAATCAAGCTTCAAAGAAAGATAAAAAGTGGCTTATAAATTCTATTAAAAATCATAATAAAAATACAAAACGCGTCAAAGAAGTGATTGCGTTTGTTAAAGATAATGGTGGTTTAGATTATGCCATTACTAAAATGAAACAATTTCAAACAGAAGCGTTAGAAATACTTCAGAAGTATCCAGAATCAGATTATAGAAATTCACTAGAACTTATGGTGAATTATGTGATTGATAGAAAAAAATAAAAGAATTTGTTACAAATTACTGTTGTTGCTGTATTTGTTGAGTAAGTTCTAAGTTTCGTTTATAGCTGTTATTTGTAATAGTGGTTGTACTTGTTTCTGGAATAGGGTCGTTTAAGTGTTTAGACGTTTTTACTTCAACAGTTACTTGCATTTCTGCTTCACCTGTACCTTTAAAAACGCCTTTAACAGGAGAGCAATCGTTGTAATCTCTACCAATTGCTAGTCTAACATGGTTTTCGTTTGCTATAGCATTATTTGTTGGGTCTATACCAAGCCATCCGTAAAATGGGATATAAGCTTCAATCCATGCATGGGTAGCGCCTTCGCCTCTTGTTATATCATTACTTGGGCAAATATAACCACTAACATAACGCGCAGGAATACCAAGTGTTCTTAGCATCTGTAAAAGTACATTTGTAAAATCTTGACAAACACCTGCTTTTAATTGCCAAACATCATCTAGCGGAGTATTAATGTCTGTAATGCCTTGAATATATTTAAAGTTTTCATAAATATATTGAGAAATTTCAAGTGCGGCTTTATAGGGCGATTTTGTAACAAGGTTTTTGTCTGCAATTAAGTCGTTTATATCTTGACTGCCATTAAATGGTTTGTGTTTTAAAAAATCAATAAAATCTATATTATTTTTTATTGATTTTAGTTTATTCCATTGTTTTTCTACTTTAATAGTATCTTCAGGAAATAACTTGTTGTAAGTTATAACTTCTATTTCAGAAGTAATGTTTAATTCATGATGTGGGTCGGTGACCATAAAAGTGCCAACTCTGTTATTAAAAGAATCAGTAAATGTTTCTATGTACGGATTGTTGGTAATAGATATTAAATGCGATGCTACTTTTTGGTAATCATCATTAATAGGGTGTAATCTAGTAAGTGTTGCGCCATCAATTATGGCATCACTATACGTGTATTTTGTGATATGTTTAATAAAAAAGGTAGCCATAAATTAAAGATTAATTGTTTTGTGAAAAGTAAACGGCATTAATATTCAACGAAATATTTCTAATGTCTTCTTTAATATCATAAATAAAATTATGCAAGCCTTGAGTTTTTATATTTTCAATGGTTGTATACTTGATGGTGCTTTCAAGTTTTCCTAATAAAAATTCAATGTTATTTCTTTCTAGTTGGTTGCTCTCAATAAGCTGATTAATATGTCGGCTTAATTTATTAATACAGTAATACACCGATCTAGGAAATAATTTATCCTGAAAAACCATGCTTATTACATGCTCTTCTGTAAAAGTAGATTTATGTGTTTTTAAATATAATTGATAACCACCGATAGATAATAATAGGTTTTTCCAATAGAAACTTTTCTCTAAGTCGTCTGATGTATTTCCAATGTCGTACAGTTTAAGTGATGTAAAATCGGAAATAAGAATAACACGTTCTAAAAATTTGCCAACATTCATAAAATAATATGATGGACCACGTTCTTGGGTATTATCGGCAGTTCCATAGTAAATTAAATGGTGTTTTCTTAAATCTTCTAAAAACTGTATAGGATCTTCTTCTCTTAATTTTTTTGGTAAATCTTTATTTGTAAGGTATAGATAATAATTATTAATACACAACCATAATTCTCTAGATATATGCTCTTGAACACTTCTTGCATTTTCTCTAGCTTTGGTAACTATATTTAAAATAGAGTTAGAGTTGCTAGTATTAAAGACCATAAAATCGATACATTCTATAGCGTCTTCTGTATAAAATTGATTTTCTGGAGGTGTGAAATTTTTAATAATTGGTGTCCAAGAAAATAGTTCAGGAGAGTCTTGATTGGCATAAAAATTTACATGTAGTAAATTTAAAATACCATTACCACGTTCCATATATCTATCTAACCAAATAAGATTATTTGCTACTCTACTTAACATGTTTTTTGTTTTATATTATTGAATAACCCATGTGTCTTTACTGCCGCCACCTTGAGAACTATTTACAACTAACGATCCTTTTTTTAATGCGACTCTAGTTAGTCCTCCAGGACATATATCTATACCATCACGACCAGATAGTGCAAATGGTCTTAAGTCTATACATCTAGGAGATAATTTGCCGTCAATATAGCAAGGTGCTGTAGAAAGTCTTAAAATGGGTTGTGCTATAAAGTTATCTGGCTTTTTCTTTACATTCTTTATGTAGTCTTCAATTTCGTCATCTGAAGCTTCATGACCCATAAGCATACCATATCCACCACTACCATCGGTTTTTTTAATAACCATGTCTTTTATGTTTTTAATAACATGTTCCAACTCGTCTGGTCTTCCTAATTGGTAGGTTTCTATGTTTTTTAATATAGGTTCTTCATCTAAATAATATTTAATCATGTCTGGCACATAAATGTAAATAGCTTTATCATCTGCAATGCCAGTTCCTGGAGCATTTACAATATTTACATTCCCTTTTCGGTAAACAGCCATAATACCAGCAACACCTAAAACACTTTCAGCATTAAATTCCAGCGGATCTAAAAAGTCATCATCTACACGTCTGTATATTACATCAACTTGTTTTAAACCATTAGTGGTTTTCATATAAACGAAGTGGTTTTTAACAACTAAGTCGCTTCCTTCTACTAAATCAATTCCCATTAATCTAGCTAGTGTTGTGTGTTCGTAATATGCCGAGTTGTAAATACCAGGAGTAAGTAAAACAATATTAGGATTAGATATGTTTGAAAGCTCTTTAAGCTTTTTATGTAGCATGTTTGGATAGTTAGACACCGACCTCACATTATTTTTAGGTAAAATACCAGGGAATAATCGTTTAGAGATTTCTCTGTTTTCAAGCATGTAACTTACGCCAGAAGGAGTTCTTAAATTATCTTCGAGTACATAAAATTCGCCATCATTGTTTCTAATTAAGTCGACACCAGATATTTGTATGTAAACATCATGTGGTACTTTTACGCCTTTCATTTCGCGTAAAAAATTAGGACAAGAATAAATTAATTCTGTAGGAATGATACCATCTTTTAAAATAAACTGTTCGTTATAAATGTCTTTAATAAACAGATTTAAAGCTTTTAGCCTTTGTTTAATACCGCTTTCAATTTTACTCCATTCTGCAGCGGTAATAATTCTTGGTACAATATCAAATGGGAATATTTTTTCAATACCTTCATTGTCGTTGTAAACGGTAAAGGTTACACCCTGACTCATAAATAGGTGTTTGGATAAATCTTCTTTTTTAGTCAGTTTTTCAGGAGAAGTCTTTTCTAAATATTTTATAAATGCTTCGTATTGTGTCCTAAACTCTGCATTGTCATTGTACATTTCGTCCCAAGTTTTTGGAAGCTTGTCATATGATGAAAAAAGATGATTATTGTCCATAGGCTATAGAGTATTTACCCAAATATAGGTAATTGATAAATTATTTTCAGTCATTCAAAGGTATAAGTGAATAAAATTTAACATTTATTTAAAATTGATAAAAAATCTATAGTTTTTTGTTGATGAATGTATTTTTTGAATATCTAAATTATTAGATAAATAATTGACGGAATAAGGTGTTTTGTAATTATTGTTTACTCTTTCATATATTTAAGCATACATTAGTTTTAAAAATTATTAACCTTTTGGGCAACCATTTGTGTAGTATTTGCGTCTTTATAAATAGAAAGCAAAATGACATCATTTTTGAAAGTTATTCAACTCCATAAAAACGAATTGGCACTTATAAAAAAAGCGTTGAAAAATAACCGTGAAGCACAACATGTGTTATTTGAAATGCATGCTCCAAAAATGTTGAGCGTTTGTAGGTATTATGTTAAGGATATGCAATATGCCGAAGATGTTATGTTGAAAGGTTTTTTTAAAGTGTTTTCTAATTTAAAAAATTTTAAAAATGAAGGTAGCTTTGAAGGTTGGATACGTAAAATTATGGTTAGAGAAGCCATTTCGTTTTTAAGACAGCAAAAAAATGTTGAGTTTTCTATAGAAGATAATGTGATTAATAATGATTCATATGCGAATGATATAATTACAAATGTTGAAGTAGAAGAAATACAACAATTAATAGATGCGCTTCCTGAAGGTTATAGAATGGTATTCGTAATGTATGCAATTGAAGGTTATAAGCACCATGAAATTGCAGAGTTGTTAAATATTAATGAAGGTACATCAAAATCGCAATTATTTAAAGCACGAAAAATGCTTCAAGAAGAATTAAGAAAATTAAATAAAATAGCAAGCTATGGCGCCAATTAAATTTGAAGAAGACATAAAAGAGAAGCTTGAATATAGAAGTCTCAAGCCTTCAGCCAATGCTTGGAGTAAATTGTCTAATCAATTAGATGAGCATAAAGAAATAAAGCACAATAAGCCGTATTGGTGGATTGGTTTGGCTGCAAGTATTGTTGGTGTTTTTTTGGTTGTTTCTCAATTTTTAAATAAAGAAACTCAAGTTGAAGATTTACCTAAAGTGGTTGATGCACCAGAGGTTATTATTCAAGATTCAAATAATGTAATTGTTGAAGAATTAATTAAAGAGAAAGGTTTTGAAGACAATAAAGTGACAAAAGAATTAAATGAAACTAAGCATTATATAAAGGAAAAAGCTAGCGAAGTTTTAAAAAACAATAATTTAAATAATGTTGTTGTAGCTTCAAGTAAAGAAGAATTAGGAGTAATTAAAAAAGATGTAGATATTAAATCATCAGAAATTTTAAAAGAAAAATTGTCTTTTGAAGAACAAAAAATAAAAGATGTTGTAGCGCAAGTGCAAGATTTAAAAGAATCGAAAACAGAAGTAACAGATGATGATATTGATGCCTTACTGTTACAAGCTCAGCAAGAAATTAGATTAAATAGAATGTTAAATGAAACAACAGGATTAGTTGATGCAAATGCATTACTTCAAGATGTGGAACAAGAATTAGATAAATCTTTTAGAGAAAAAGTGTTTAAAGCTATCAAGGCAAGTTACAATTCGGTTAAAACAGCTGTTGCTCAACGAAACGATTAAAAAAATCATCAAATCAATCAATTATAAATTAATGTCCATTATGGACTAAAAAACGAACAGTTATGCAAACAATTACTAAATGCTTAGTGGTATTCATACTAAGTTTAAATGTGCACTTAATCAATGCACAAGACACAATTCAAAATGTAAATAATGAAAATAAAATTGAAAAACTAAAAGCAAAAAAAGAAGCTATTATAAGTGAAGAGCGTAATTTTTTAAAAGAAAAAGTTGAAGCGATTAATATAAGGTTGGATAATGGTGAGGTTACAAGTGAAGAGGCAGAAAAGCTTAAAAAAGAAGCTGCCAAAAAACATGCTTTAAATATTGATAATCGCATTGCTATTTTAGAAAATGAATTTTCTTTATGGAGTAGAAACCCAGATAGGATTCCTCAAGATGAAAATGAAATGCTATTTAGAATAGGAGGTGGTGAAGGTGGTGATGCTAGCTTTATTTATTTTGGAAAACAAAAAGATGATGAACCAAAAAACAGAAAATATGACAGACGTACATCAAGTGATTTTGTATTAGCTTTTGGTTTAAATAATGCTATTATAGAAAATGAGAATCTAGATGATTCACCATATAAGTTTGGAGGATCTCGCTTTTTCGAAATAGGTTGGGCATGGAAAACACGAGTGTTTAAAAACACTAATTTCTTGCGTGTTAAGTACGGGTATTCGCTTCAAATAAATGGTTTAAAACCAAATGATAATCAATATTTTGTTAAGCAAGACGATCAAACAGTGCTGCAGGTGTTTCCTGAAAACCTTAAGAAATCTAAATTGTCTATGACTAATTTAGTATTCCCTGTGCATTTTGAATTCGGGCCATCTAAAAAAATAGAAAGGGACACTTATTTTAGATATTCAACAGAAAAACAATTTAAATTTGGAATAGGAGCTTATGGTGGTTTTAATATTGGAACTCGTCAAAAATTAAAATATGAATTAGATGGAAAACGTAAAAAAGATAAACAAAAAGGAGGCTTAAATACTAGTAATTTAATATATGGTTTAAGTACATATTTAGCTTTTGGAGACACTGCATTATATGTAAAATATGACTTGTCACCCATTTTTAAAGATCAAATTGCTGACCAACATAATATTTCTGTGGGTTTACGCTTTGATATGGATTAATTAGAAGAAAAAAGAAATAGCTTGTTGAACATAATATTAATATTTAACAAGCTATTTTTTTTATTAGCTATCCTTAATTTCTTATCAATTTCCAAGTAAAGGTCGCTATAATGGCTCCTAAAATCGGAGCGCTTAAATAAATCCAAAGTGTTGTTAAATTTCCAGATACAATGGCAGGTGCTAAACTTCTAGCAGGGTTAAAAGAACCACCAGAAATGGGTCCAGCAAATAAAATAATACCAGTAACAGTAATACCAATAATGATACCTGCTAAAGGCGATGTTTCTTTTTGAGATGTTACACCTAAAATAGTAAGCATTAAAAAGAATGTTAGTATCAATTCGATGCTAAACGATTGTAATATGCTTCCAGAGGGTAAAGTTCCTCCTAAACTTAGGTTGTCTGGAAACATAAGCGTAAGTAAACCACTTGCTAAAAAGGCACCTAAAACTTGTGACGCTAAATAGCCTAATATGTCGCTTTTAGGCATTAATTTACCAATAGCTAAACTTATGGTAACTGCAGGATTTATATGTGTGCCAGAAATAGAACCAAAAGTATAAATCATGGCAGTAACAATAATTCCGAATGCTGCTGAAATTCCAACTAAACCTAAACTTCCATTTGATTGTTGATCGATAATTACAGATCCTGTTCCACAAAAGACCAATGCGAAAGTGCCAATAAATTCTGCTATGTATTTTTTCATTTAATTAGTTTTTAAAATAAATGAGGGTAACTATTTATAGTTACCCTCATTTTAGTCACTCTTAATTATATTGTTTGATCAGGGATTAGATAGCTGTTGCTCCTGCTTCTGCTACTGTATGGTCATTTTCTACAGAACTTCCACTTACTCCAATAGCTCCAATAACGTTTCCATCAGCATCTTTTACTGGTACGCCTCCTGGGAAAGTAATTAAACCTCCATTAGAATGTTCTATGTTGTATAAAGAACCACCTGGTTGAGATAATTCACCAATAATTCCTGTATTCATATCAAAAAAACGAGCTGTTTTAGCTTTTTTAATTGAGATATCTAAAGAACCTAACCATGCTCCGTCCATACGTCCAAAAGCTACTAAGTTTGCTCCTGCATCTACAATGGCAATGTTCATTTTTGTATCTATTGCAGTTGCTTTTTCTTTTGCTGCTGCAATCATTTTTTCTGCTTGTGCTAATGTAATATTCATAATAATTATATTTTAAGTGTTTAATTTTAACACTGCAAAAGTATAATCAAACAGAAAGTATCTTATTACGAATAGGGTTCATAAACTTATGAAAAAAGGTCAATTAGCCTTTTGAGGAATATTTTTGGGGCTTATGCCAAATTTTTGCTTAAAAGCACTACTAAAGTTAGACAGGTTATTGTATCCAAGTTCTAAATATATGTCGGAAGATTTTAGTTTTCCTTCTTCTAATAATGCTTTCGCTTTTAACAACCGTTTATCTCGTAGCCATTTACCCGGTGAGGTTTTGTATTCATTAATAAAATGGCGTTTAAAGGTTGATAAACTCATATTACATAAAAAAGCAATCTCTTCTAGAGTAAGACTTGTGTAAATATTTTTTTCTATGATTTTCTGAAAATCGGAAACTTTGTTTGTGATTAATGCATGTAAATACGATTCAAAAGGGACCCCATATTTATTGATTAAATAGAGTAATAATTCTTCAAACTTAACAGAAAGCAAACGTTCCATAAAAACGGGCGGAGCCGTACTTATAGTGGTTAAAGAATCTAGATAAGCACTAATAAATGTGTCGTTTTCAATAGCAAAGTAAGGCGCTTCGTCTTTAGGTTTTGTAATGCTAGTTGAATGTTTTTTTAGAATTTCTTTTAATTTTTTATCAGAAAAAAATAATAGTTTGCAAAAGTAAATTGCTTCCTTATCGAGTAATTCTGTCCAAAGACAATTTCCTTTTTGTAAAAGTAACGACTGATCTTTGTTTACAGCTATGGCAACATCAGAAAAATGAACTTGTTTTTTTCCTTCTTGTAGAAAACTAAACATATGCATATTTAAATTAACCTTAGTTTTAATAACATCTTCGGTCATTTTAAAATCATAGATAAACAAATCAGTATTATCAACAGAATCGTTTAAATAAATTTCAGGAATGTTTTCTATGGGCATTTTCTAGTTTATTGGTAAAATATCTTATAACAAGGAATTTAGCGAAGTTCGATAAATTTTATTGAATATTCAAAATTTCAAAACTTCTTTAATTTTAAACAATCAATAGTTTATATTACATTTACAGTTCATAAAATTTTCATATTGATATCTCCAGCTTCCATAGATTTAGTATTTGAAACCGCTCGAGTAGAGGAGGTTATAGGCGACTTTGTTCAGTTAAAAAAAGCGGGAAGTAATTTTAAAGGATTAAGTCCGTTTAGTGATGAGCGCTCTCCTAGTTTTATGGTATCGCCAGTAAAGCAAATATGGAAAGATTTTTCTACAGGAAAAGGAGGGACTGCGGTGTCTTTTTTAATGGAGCATGAGCATTTTACATATCCAGAAGCGATAAAATATCTTGCCAAAAAATATAATATAGAAATTGAAGAAACCGAGCAAAGCAATGAACAAAAAGAACAAGCCAATGAACGTGAAAGTTTATATCTGGTAAGTGAGTTTGCTAACACCTATTTTCAAAAAATATTACATAAAACAGATCAAGGTAAATCTATAGGTTTAAGTTATTTTAAAGAACGAGGTTTTACAGAAGACACAATAAAAAAATTCGATTTAGGTTATTCTCTAAACGAATGGCAAGCCTTTACAGATGAAGCTTTAAAACAAGGTTATAAACTTGATTTTTTAGCAAAAACAGGATTAACTATTGTTAAGGAAGATAAACGCTTTGATAGATTTAAAGGGCGTATTATGTTTCCTATTAAGAGTATGAGTGGTCGTGTTTTAGGTTTTGGCGGTCGTATTCTTATCGCAGATAAAAAAGCAGCAAAATATGTAAACTCGCCAGAGAGTGAGCTCTATCATAAAAGTAAAGTGTTGTATGGTATTTATCATGCAAAGCAAAGTATTGCTAAAGAAGATAATTGTTATTTAGTTGAAGGGTATACAGATGTTATTCAGTTTCACCAAACAGGAATTACAAATGTGGTATCCTCCTCTGGTACGGCTTTAACTTCAGAACAAATACGATTAATAAATAGGCTTACAAAAAACATTACTGTGCTTTTTGATGGAGATGCTGCTGGTATGCGAGCGTCGTTAAGAGGTATCGATTTAATTCTAGAACAAGGTATGAACGTTAAAGTTTGTACGTTTCCAGAAGGAGAAGATCCTGATAGCTTTGCTAAACAAAATACACTTGAAGAGTTGTCTCTTTATTTAGCAGATAATGCTAAAGATTTTATTCAGTTTAAGGCATCTGTTTTATTTGAAGAATCTAAAAACGATCCTATAAAAAAAGCAGAAACAGTTAGAGATATTGTAAATAGTATTTCTAAAATTCCAGATCATATAAAAAAGGAAATTTATATACAGGAATGTGCTAGAATTATGGATATTAGTGAGGAGGTGCTTTTTAGTACACTAGCTCAAATTGATAAAAAAGAAACTCAAGAAGAGACTAAGCAACTTAAAAAGAATCAAAAAGTGTTTGATGTTATTAAGCATGAACCACAACCTGTAAAAAAGGTAGATGTACAATACCTTTTAGAACGGAAAATAATTGAAGTGCTATTGCTTTATGGAAATAAAGAAGAAGATTTTGAAGACCTGGTTTTAAAAGAAAATGATAAAGGTGAATTGGTTTTAGAGCCAGAAATACATCGAGCTAAAGTGTTCGAAAAAGTATTTTTAGATTTACAGGATGATGAAATGGAATTTACAAACCCTCATTTTAAAATCATGTATTATACGATTATAGATAGACTGAATCAAAGTCCAGATTTTGAACTTAAAACATTTATAAATTCAGTAGATCCCGATATGTCTAACGAAATTACAACCATTTTAATGGAGGACGAACGTTATACTTTAGATGACTGGAATAGAATGAATATCTTCCCAAAAGAAAAAACACATAGTGTTGCGCAATTAGTTAGCGAAACTATTTTAAGTTTACGTTGTTTCTTAATAGATCAAAAAGTAAAAGAATTTCAACAAGAAACGATGCAAAATATAAGTGATTCCAATAGAAATATACTTGAAGAAGTTAAGGATTATTCGGGTTTAAAAATGCTGTTATCTAGAAAGTTAAACCGAGTTTTATAGAAAAAATAACGCTAAGTGTTTTTCTTTTCAAAAATACTTAGCGTTATTTTAATTAGTTTTAGAAATCATTTTAAGTCTATTTAGTTTTAATAGATTTAAAGTAAAAATTCTAGCAATAAACTTTACAAATCAACAGTAACACGAGGTTGCAGTACTTGAAAAAAAAGTAAAACACTACTCAGGCTTAAAAATGTTACTGTCTATAAAGTTAAACAGAGTTTTATAACTCCGAAGCAATTTTTGCTTGATTAACTAAATCAACTAAATTAGTAACTTTAAGCTTGCGCATTAAACGAGCTTTATATGTACTAACCGTTTTTTCGTTAATGTTTAATTCTTTAGAGATTTCTTTGTTTTTTCTACCAACAGTTAAAAGTTTTAAAACTTCTGCTTCTCTAGTTGATAGTTTCTTGTAAAATGAACCACTTTTATTAGTACGCGTACCAAAAGCTAATTGTTGTGTTAATTCATTACTTAAATGAATACCACCTTCATAAACTTTTACTATTGCTTCACTAATAGTAATAATGTTAACAGATTTCGAAATGTATCCAGAAGCACCAGCTTTAATGGCGTTTATGGCATATACTTCTTCTGGTTGACCACTAAAAATAATAGTTTTAATGTCTGGATAGTCATTTTTTAAATAACGTAACACAGTTAAACCATTAAGTTTAGGGAAATCAGCTTCCATTAAAATAATGTCAACAGGATTTTTCTTGATAAAATCAAGAATTTCTTCTCCGTCTTCTAAACTTCCAACAACTTCAATGTTTGATGAAGCTGAAAAAAGTAATTCTAAACCTTTTCTGATAATTGGGTGATTATCTGCTATTAATAATTTAATCATAATCTTAGAGCTTTTTATAATAGTTAATATAAGAGAGAGTATTATAATTGAGAGAATAAGCTTGCGGCAAATGTAATGCTTTTTTATGTATTTTACAAAAATTAAAGCAAATTGTTAGGAATATCGCAAATAGGAATAGGAGTCATCTTATGCTTATTAGATGAATTGTATCGCTTATAAATGTTAAAAACAACTTGTTCTCTATCAGAAAAATCATTCGCATTTTTGCCAGCTTCGTCCATTTTCATGGCCCATTCAAGCTCAGGGTATGAGGCTCCTATTTGGTCTTCGTCACTTCTAGTGTCTCCAAATAAGCCATCACTAGGAGCAGCTTTCATAATAGATTCGGGTACTTCTAAATAGTTTCCTAATTCGTAAACTTGAGATTTTAACAAATCTGCAATCGGGCTTAAATCTACACCGCCATCACCATATTTTGTGTAAAACCCAACTCCAAAATCTTCAACTTTATTGCCAGTTCCTGCAACTAATAACTTGTATAGTCCAGCGTAATAATAAAGGGTTGTCATGCGTAAACGAGCTCTCGTATTAGCCAAAGCCATGTCAATGGTAGCTTGGTCACCATCAAAAAATACTTCAGATTTAAATGATTCAAAAACAGGTGTTAAATCAGTTCTAGTGTCGCTAACGTTGTCAAATTTATTTTTTAAATGTTTAATATGTTCTTGAGCTCTAGTAACATGACTTTCTGCTTGATGTATAGGCATTTCAATACATAATAAATTTAAGCCTGTTTTTGCACACAATGTAGATGTAACAGCAGAATCGATACCTCCCGATATTCCAATAACAAAACCATTAACTCCCGCATTTGTTGCGTAGTCTTTTAACCAGTTAACAATGTAGTCTACAACTTTTTCTGTATGCATATAAAATGAATTTAAATCTAAGAATAGTTACCTTTGCAAACAAAAATAAAAGAAACACTCAATTAATAAAAATTTATCACGTTTAAGTTTACTATGAAACACTTATTATTATGTATATTAATGCTATCGATTGTATTTTCTTGTAAAAACAATAATGATTTAGAACATAAAATAGCTCAAATTGATAATAATGTAACAATAGAAAGGTTCGATTTGTTGGCTGCTAAAACAAATTTAAAAGATTTACCTGCTTTAAGGGGAGCATATCCATTTATGTTTTCTGAAAATGATACCGATTCAACTTGGGCAGAAACAAAAAAAGACACGTTACAATTACAGTTGTATGCTGAAGTATATAAAGTATTTTCAGATTTTTCAGAAACGGAAAAAGAAATAGAATCGCTTTTTAATCATATTAAATATTATTTTCCAGAATTTAATCCACCCAGAGTTGTTACTACTACAAGTTATGTAGATTATAGAAATAAAATTTTTGTTTCAGATACTATTGATGTTATCGCTTTAGATACCTATCTAGGGGGCGATCATGAATTCTATGCTAATATTCCAAAATATATAAGAGAAGATTTAACCAAAGAGCAAATTGTAGTTGATTTAGCAGGTGAATATTCTAAACGATATATTTACCAAAAGCCAAATAAAACGTTTCTAGATGAAATGATTTATTTTGGTAAGCAATTATATTTTAAAGATGCAGTTGTACCTTTTAAAACAGAGGCGCAACGTATTGGTTATTCGCAAGAAGAATTAAATTGGGCGCTAGCAAATGAGAGTTTAATTTGGATTTATTTTGTTGAACGTGAATTGCTGTTTAGTACCGATGCAAAACTATTAGGGCGTTTTATAAATCCTGCACCCTTTTCTAAGTTTTATTTAGAAGAAATTGATGCTGCATCACCTGGTCGCTTAGGTCAATATATAGGTTGGCAAATTGTAAAGGCTTATATGGAACAAAATGATGTAACCTTAAAAGAGATGCTTATAACAAGCACTGAAGATATTTTTAATAACTCAAAATTTAAACCACGTAAATAATGGCTGAGAATAAAACCTCTAAAATAGAATTGAATGTAGAACTTGATGCTAATAAAGTGCCAGAAAAATTATTTTGGACAGCAGAAGATGGAGGCATTACAAATGAAGAAGCAAAAGCTATGATGCTTTCCGTATGGGATTCTAAAGCAAAGGAATCTTTGCGAATAGATTTATGGACTAAAGATATGCCTGTAGATGAAATGAAAGTGTTTTTTCATCAAACCTTAGTTGCTATGAGTGATACTTTTAAAAGAGCAACACAAGATGAAAGAATGACTGCTACAATGAAAGATTTTTGTGATTATTTTGCCGAAAAATTAGAAATTAAAAAATAGAAGAAATTAAATTATAGGTTAAACAAAAAAGACTCGCAATTGCAAGTCTTTTTTGTTTTTATAAATAATAAATAGAAGTCTATAATTCAAAAACTTCTTTTACTTTATCAACGTAATCTAGCTTTTCCCATGTAAATAATTCTACATCTAGTGTTTTTGTGTCTCCGTTGGGTTGGCTAAATGTTTTTGTAACCGTTTCGTTTGTGCGTCCCATGTGTCCATAAGCAGCAGTTTCGCTATATATAGGAGAGCGTAATTTTAAGCGTTCTTCAATAGCAAATGGTCGCATATCAAAAATAGTTGATACTTTTTTAGCAATTTCTCCATCGGTCATATTAAACGGGCAAGTTCCGTAAGTGTCAATAAAAATCCCCATAGGTTCTACCACGCCAATAGCGTAACTTACTTGTACTAAAATTTCATCGGCAACACCCGCAGCTACTAAGTTTTTAGCAATGTGTCGTGTTGCATAAGCAGCACTTCTATCTACTTTACTAGGGTCTTTTCCAGAAAAAGCACCACCACCATGAGCGCCTTTACCTCCATAGGTGTCAACAATAATTTTTCGTCCTGTTAATCCGGTATCTCCATGAGGGCCACCAATAACAAATTTTCCTGTTGGGTTAATATGATAAGTAATATTATCATTAAATAATACCTGAATTTGTTCAGGAAGTTTAGAAACAACTCTTGGTATTAAAATATCAACAATATCTTTTCTAATTTTTGCAAGCATAGTATCATCATCAGCAAAATCGTCATGCTGTGTAGATACTACAATAGCATCAATACGTTGCGGAATATTATCATCGCTATATTCAATAGTTACCTGACTTTTAGAATCTGGTCTTAAATAAGTAATGTCTTTATTCTCATGGCGTAATTCAGCAAGTTCTTTTAAAATTCTATGCGATAAATCTAAAGCCAACGGCATGAAGTTTTCAGTTTCATTGGTAGCATAACCAAACATCATCCCTTGGTCGCCAGCACCTTGCTCTTCTTTGCTTCCACGATCAACCCCTTGGTTAATGTCTTCAGATTGTTCATGTATTGCAGATAAAACACCACACGAATTTCCGTCAAACATATATTCGCCTTTGGTATAACCAATTTTGTTTATGGTGTCTCTAGCAATTTTTTGAACATCTAAATATGTGGTCGATTTTACTTCGCCTGCAAGCACAACTTGTCCTGTTGTTACTAAGGTTTCGCAAGCAACTTTACTTTCGCTGTCAAACGCTAAAAAGTTGTCAATTAAAGCGTCACTAATTTGATCTGCAACTTTATCTGGGTGTCCTTCAGAAACACTTTCTGAAGTGAATAAATAAGCCATATAATTTATTTTACAGTAAGATTTGACGATAACGTCGAAGGAAGTTTACACTGCCTTTAGCATTTTTATTTTATATCGAAATTATTTCAATATAAAGAGGTTGCAATCAGTCAAATCTTTCCTCTGTTATTTGTGCTTGCAAAAGTAAAAAAATAAAAGGAAAAAAGAATTCCTTTTTATTTTTTTCAATAAAAAGTTGGTGGTTACATTTTAATTGTAAATATTTGTTGTAACAAAATGAAAAAACAAATTTTAAATAGCATTCTTATTATTGTCATTGTGATTATTTCATGAAGATAGGAAGGCTATAATTAAACATAAAATATTTATTAAAAGCTTTCCTGTAAAAGGAAGGCTTTTTTTATTTTTTTGAACATCATAAAAATAACATGTTAACATGTTGTTTTTTAGTTTGTTATGTTTATTTTGGTGGTTATGAGTTTAACCATGTAAATTAAATAAATGCGTAAATAAAAACCTAATAAATTAATTTCGAGCGTTATTTTGAATATTTTGATTCTGAGGTAAAAGTCTTAAATGTTTGAAATAATGAAAACTAAACCAAGATAAAGATTAAATTATCTGCAATAAAAATGAAAGAACTTAATAAACATAGTAAAAGATTAACTCAAGACGAATCTCAACCAGCATCTCAAGCAATGTTATATGCGGTTGGTTTGACTGATGAAGATATGAATAAAGCCCAAGTGGGTATTGCTAGTACAGGATACGATGGTAATCCGTGTAATATGCATTTAAATAATTTGGCTGCTGAAGTAAAAATTGAATGTAAAATAGCCAATTTAGTTGGTTTAGGATTCAATACTATAGGTGTTAGTGATGGTATTTCTATGGGGACTTCTGGTATGAATTACTCTTTAGCGTCTCGTGATATTATTGCAGATTCTATCGAAACGGTTATGAATGCTCAAAGTTATGATGCGCTTATTTCTGTTGTTGGTTGCGATAAAAATATGCCAGGAGCTGTTATAGCGATGTTGCGTTTAAATCGTCCATCAATTATGATGTACGGAGGGACAATAGCATCAGGAAAATATAAAGGAAGAAAATTAAATATTGTTTCTGCTTTTGAAGCTTTAGGGCAAAAAGTAGCAGGCGAAATTGGTGAAGAAGAATATAGAGAAATTATAAAAAGTGCTATTCCAGGAGCAGGAGCTTGTGGCGGTATGTATACTGCAAATACAATGGCTTCGGCTATAGAATGTATGGGGTTTGCATTACCTTATAATTCGTCTATTCCAGCAGAGAATCCGAATAAACTATCAGAAAGCGAAAGAACTGCAAGAGCTATTAAAAATCTTTTAGAATTAGATTTAAAACCATTAGATATTATTTCTAAAAAATCTATTGAAAATGCTGTTGCACTTGTAAATGCATTAGGAGGTTCTACAAATGCCGTATTACACTTTTTAGCTATTGCACATGCTGCAGACATAGAATTTACATTAGAAGATTTTCAACGTGTTAGTGATAGAACACCTTTGATTGCCGATTTAAAACCTAGCGGAAAATATTTAATGGAAGATGTTCATGGCGTTGGAGGAACACCTGCAGTTATGAAATACTTATTAGATAACGGTTATTTACATGGCGATTGTATGACGGTAACAGGAAAAACTTTAGCAGAAAATTTAGCTGATGTTGAACCGCTTACTTTTGAAGATGATCAAGATGTTATATATCCAAAAGATAAAGCTTTAAAATCTTCAGGAAATTTACAGATTCTTTATGGAAATTTAGCAACCGAAGGTGCTGTTGCCAAAATATCAGGTAATGAAGGATTGTTGTTTGAAGGTAAGGCTGTTGTTTATGATGGAGAACAAGCTGCAAATACAGGGATTTCAAACGGAGAAGTAGAAAAAGGAGATGTCGTCGTCATTAGGTATGTCGGTCCAAAAGGAGGTCCTGGGATGCCAGAAATGCTTAAACCAACGTCTTTAATTATGGGAGCAGGTTTAGGAAAATCGGTAGCTTTAATTACAGATGGTCGTTTTTCAGGAGGAACCCATGGTTTTGTGGTTGGACATATTACTCCAGAAGCTCAATCAGGAGGAACTATAGGCTTATTAAAAACAGGCGATAAAATTAAAATAAGTGCTGAAGATAACTCTATTAACGTATTGCTTTCTGATGAAGAATTAGCAAAAAGAAAATCACAATGGGTTGAACCAGCGTTAAAACATAAAAAAGGAATATTATATAAATATGCAAAATCAGTAGCCTCTGCATCTAAAGGATGTGTTACTGATGCATAATAAATTGTCATTCCTGCATACGCAGGAATCTCATCATTAAACGTTGAGACTATGAATACAGAAACAGAAAACAAAACACAAGAAGTAACTAATAAAAAAATGCGCATATCAGGTAGTGAAGCCATAGTAAGATGCTTAATAGCAGAAGGTGTTGATATTCTTTATGGATATCCAGGAGGTGCTATTATGCCTGTATACGATGAATTATTTAAGTTTAAAGATGATATTCATCATGTGTTAACAAGACATGAGCAAGGTGCAGCGCATGCCGCTCAAGGTTATGCACGTATTTCTGGTAGAGTTGGGGTTGCTATGGCAACTTCAGGACCAGGAGCTACGAATTTAATAACAGGAATTGCCGATGCCCAAATAGATTCTACACCATTAGTTTGTATTACTGGGCAAGTACCTTCTCATTTATTAGGTAGTGATGCATTTCAAGAAACTGATATCGTAGGTATTTCTACACCAGTAACTAAATGGAATCATCAAGTTACTAAAGCTTCAGAAATTCCAGAAGTTTTAGCTAAAGCGTTTTATATAGCAAAAAGTGGTCGTCCAGGTCCTGTATTAATAGATATTACTAAAGATGCACAGTTTGGCGAATTAGATTTTGAATATAAAAAATGTACAGGTGTAAGAAGTTATATTCCTGTACCTAAAACTAATCCAGACGCTGTTAAAGCTGCAGCCGAATTAATAAACGTAGCAAAAAAACCTATGATTGTTTGGGGGCAAGGTGTTATACTTGGTAAAGCAGAAGAGGAACTGAAAGCAGTTGTTGAAAAAGCAGGAATTCCATCAGCATGGACTATTCTTGGAGCGTCAGCTATACCAACGTCACATCCATTAAATATAGGAATGGTAGGGATGCATGGTAATTATGCACCTAATAAGTTAACTAACGAATGTGATGTGCTTATTGCTATAGGAATGCGTTTTGATGACCGTGTTACTGGCGATTTAAGTAAATATGCAAAACAAGCTAAAGTCATTCATTTTGATATAGACCCTGCTGAAATTGATAAAAATGTAAAAACAGATGTCGCTGTAATAGGCGATTCTAAAGATAGTTTAGCAAAACTATTACCATTACTAAATGCCAATTCTCATGATTCTTGGTTACAAGAGTTTAAAGATTTGTATGCTATAGAATTTGAAAAAGTTATTAAAGATGATATTTCTCCAACCAAAGAAGGTTTAACCATGGGAGAGGTGTTAAATCAAATAAATATAGAAAGTAAAGGGAATGCAGCCATTGTATCAGATGTAGGACAACATCAAATGATTGCTTGTCGTTATTCAAAGTTTAATCTTACCAAAAGTAATATTACCTCTGGCGGACTAGGAACTATGGGCTTTGCGCTTCCTGCGGCTATTGGTGCTAAAATGGCTGAGCCTAATAGAGAGGTGGTTGCTATTATTGGAGATGGTGGATTTCAAATGAATATTCAAGAATTAGGCACTATTTTTCAGCAAAAAACACCTGTAAAAATTGTTGTTTTAAATAATGAATTTTTAGGAATGGTTCGTCAATGGCAACAATTGTTTTTTGATAAACGTTATGCATCTACTGAAATGACAAATCCAAATTTTGTAGCCATTGCAGAAGGTTATTATATTAAAGCTAGAAAAGTTGTTAAACGTGAAGAGTTAGAAGAAGCTGTTAAGGAAATGATGGAATCTAAAGAATCATATTTCTTAGAAGTTTGTGTAGAAAAAGAGGATAATGTTTTCCCTATGGTGCCATCGGGAGCATCAGTTTCAGATATACGTTTAAGCTAAATATTTAGAAAAAATGAACGAAGAAATAAAATCAATAACGATTTCAATTTATACCGAAAATAACATCGGATTACTTAATCGTATTTCTGCAATTTTTCAGAGAAGAACTATAAACATTGAAAGCTTAACAACATCGCAATCAGAAATAGATGGCGTAAATCGTTTTGTTATTGTAGTTAATATTACAGATTCTCAAGCTAAAAAAATTGTAGGGCAGTTTGAAAAACAAATAGAAGTAATACGTGCTTATTACCATACCGACGAAGAAACTATTTATACAGAGTCTTGTATGTTTAAAATTAAGTCTTCTTTATTGTTTGAAGAACCTCAAATTCAAAATATAATTAAAGAAAGTAATTCTAGAATCGTTACGGTAAATAAAGAGTTTTTTGTACTTGAAAAATCGGGTAGAAGAAATGAAATCGAATCTTTACGTAGAGATTTAAATGTGTTTGGTATTATGCAATTTGTGCGTGCAGGACGTATTGCGGTAACTAAAGATGAAATGAAAGTAACAGAGATGCTATTAGCATTCAATAATCAATAATAACTAAAATTAAAATGGGAAATTATTTTAACACACTATCGTTAAGAGATAAATTAAGTCAATTATCGAAGTGTCGATTTATGGATTCTTCAGAATTTGAAGATGGCGTAAATGCATTAAAAGGTAAAAAAATAGTCATAGTAGGTTGTGGAGCGCAAGGTCTTAACCAAGGGCTAAACATGAGAGATTCTGGATTAGATATTTCTTATGCTTTAAGAGCTCAAGCTATTGCAGAAAAACGTCAATCATTTGTTAATGCAACTGATAACGGTTTTAATGTAGGAACTTACGAAGAGTTAATTCCAACGGCCGATTTAGTGTTAAACTTAACACCAGATAAACAACATACAAATGTTGTAAATGCTGTTATGCCTTTAATGAAAAAAGGAGCAACATTATCGTATTCTCACGGTTTTAATATTGTTGAAGAAGGAACGCAAGTTCGTGAAGATTTAACTGTTATTATGGTGGCACCTAAGTGTCCAGGAACTGAAGTTAGAGAAGAATATAAAAGAGGTTTTGGTGTGCCAACATTAATTGCGGTACATGAAGAAAATGATCCAGAAGGAAAAGGTTGGGCACAAGCTAAGGCGTATGCTGCTGCAACTGGAGGTGATAGAGCTGGTGTGTTAGCATCTTCTTTTGTTGCTGAGGTTAAGTCTGATTTAATGGGAGAGCAAACCATTCTTTGTGGTTTATTACAAACAGGATCTATTCTTTGTTTCGATAAAATGATTGAAAAAGGAATTGATGCAGGTTATGCTTCAAAATTAATTCAATATGGTTGGGAAACTATAACTGAAGGTCTTAAGTATGGTGGTATTACTAATATGATGGATCGTTTATCTAACCCAGCAAAAATTAAAGCTTTTGAATTATCAGAAGAATTAAAAGATATCATGCGTCCGTTATTCCAAAAACATATGGATGACATTATGGAAGGTAACTTCTCTAGTGGTATGATGGCAGATTGGGCTAATAATGATAAAGATTTATTAGGATGGAGAGCTGCAACTGCTGAAACAGCATTTGAAAAAACTCCAGCAGGTGATGTTGAAATTTCAGAGCAAGAATATTACGATAACGGTGTGTTAATGGTTGCTATGGTAAGAGCAGGTGTGGAATTAGCGTTTGAAGCTATGACAGATTCTGGAATTATTGATGCTTCTGCATACTACGAATCATTACATGAAACACCTCTAATTGCTAACACAATTGCAAGAAGAAAACTTTATGAAATGAACAGTGTAATTTCTGATACAGCTGAATACGGATGTTATTTATTCGATCATGCTTGTAAGCCTTTATTAACTGATTTCATGAAAACTATTGATACTGATGTTATTGGTAAAACTTATGCTGCAGATAATGGAGCAGGTGTTGATAACGCGAAGTTAATTGAAGTAAATAAAGCATTAAGAAATCACCCAGTTGAAAAAGTAGGTGAGTTTTTAAGAGCTTCTATGACAGCTATGAAACCAATAGTTTAACAACTATTAATATAATTAATATTCAAGACCTGTCAACTTTGGCAGGTCTTGTTGTATAAAAAATAATGAGCATATGAATCAGGAAAAAAACACATATTTTCCTAGCCTTAGTGATGTGAAAGCTGCTGCTGAAACGATTAAAAAAGTATCGGAAGTTACACCTTTAAATACTAGTTTAAGGTATTCAAAACAGTTTGATGCTAATATCCTTTTAAAACGCGAAGATCTGCAACAAGTACGTTCTTATAAAATTAGAGGTGCTTATAATAAAATTAGTTCACTAACAACAGAGGAAGCTTCAAATGGAGTCGTTTGTGCTAGTGCAGGAAATCATGCGCAGGGTGTTGCTTTATCGTGTAAATTATTAAAAATTCAAGGCACTATTTATATGCCTGCACCTACGCCAAATCAAAAAGTAGAGCAGGTAAAAATGTTTGGTGAAGCCTATGTAGAAATAAAGCTTGTTGGAGATACTTTTGATGATGCGTATCATGCAGCAATGATAGAATGTGATGAGCTTCAGAAAACATTTATCCATCCGTTTAACGACCCAAAAGTTATTGAAGGACAAGCAACTATTGCCTTAGAAATTTTAGAACAAGCAACAGAGCCAATAGATTATGTTTTTATAGCTGTAGGTGGCGGCGGACTAGCATCAGGCTTATCAACTGTTTTTAAAGCATTGTCTCCTAATACCAAAATAATAGGTGTAGAGCCAGAAGGTGCACCGTCTATGTCAGTGTCTATTAAAAATAATAAAAATACCGAGTTAGAACATATCGAAAAGTTTATTGATGGTGCTGCAGTAAAACGCGTAGGCGATTTAACTTTTGATATCTGTAAAACAAACTTGCATACCATGCTTACCGTTCCAGAGGGAAAGGTGTGTCAAACCATTTTAGAACTTTATAATAAAGATGCTATTGTAGTAGAACCAGCAGGAGCACTTAGTATTTCTGCATTAGATTTTTATGCTGAAGACATAAAAGGAAAAAATGTTGTATGTGTTGTTAGTGGAAGTAATAACGATATAACACGAACTTCAGAAATAAAAGAGCGAGCCTTATTATACGCCAATTTAAAGCATTATTTTATAGTAAAGTTTCCACAACGAGCAGGTGCGTTAAAAGAATTTGTAGTTGATATTTTAGGTGCTAATGATGATATTACATACTTTCAATATGCTAAAAAAACAAACAGAGAAAATGGTTCGGCTGTTGTTGGTGTGCAATTAAAATCGGCCGACGATTTAAAGCCTTTAATAGATCGAATGAAGGAACATAATTTTTATGGTGATTATCTAAATGATAAACCAGATTTGTTTCAGTTTTTAGTTTAAAACAAGATCTTTAAGATAATAAGTTTTCATTTTTTAATTATCGAAAACGATTGAGTTTTGTGTGTTTTATTAACAAGTAACCACAGTGTTAACAATACAATATTTTTTGCTTGCTAGCTTCTGTTGTAATTCTTTTTTGGATAGAATATAAGTATCTTAGCTATACTAAAACACTATATTTAACTCATGAATACAAAACTATTAGAAATTCCAGAAGCTTATAAAATCACATCTCTTTTACATCAAAAAACATATTTAGTAGATGGTGAATTAAAAGAATGGAAAGGTGAAACTACCGAAGTTTATTCAACAATATCTTCAACAGCAGAGTATAAACCAACCTTATTAGGTACGATTCCTAATTTAGGTGAAGAAGAAGCTGTAGCGTCTTTAAATTCAGCTTTAAAAGCATACGATAAAGGACAAGGTTTATGGCCAACAATGAAGGTTATAGATCGTATTGCTTGCATGGAGAAGTTTGTAGAACAAATGAAAACCAAGCGTGAAGAAGTTGTAAAACTTTTAATGTGGGAAATAGGCAAAAACCTTCCAGATTCAGAAAAAGAGTTCGATAGAACTGTTGATTATATTTATGACACTATTGAAGCCTATAAACAAATAGATAGAGATTCGGCAAAGTTTGAAAAAAACGCTGGTGTGTATGCACACATTCGTAGAGGACCATTAGGTGTCGTTTTATGTTTAGGACCTTATAATTACCCGCTTAATGAAACTTTTAGTTTGCTTATTCCTGCATTAATTATGGGGAATACGGCTATTTTTAAGCCTGCAAAAATAGGGGTGCTTTTAATTTCTCCTTTGTTAGAAGCTTTTCAAAATAGTTTCCCTAAAGGGGTTGTAAATATTGTTTACGGAAGAGGTCGTGTGTTGGCAACACCAATAATGAAATCTGGTAAGGTAGATGTATTAGCTTTAATAGGAAATAGTAAATCTGCTAATGCGCTTCAAAATAATCACCCTAAAAAGAATAGATTGCGTGCCGTGTTAGGTTTAGAGGCAAAAAATCCAGGGATTGTTTTAGCTGATGCCGATTTAGATTTAGCTGTTGATGAGTGTATTGCTGGTACTTTATCTTTTAACGGGCAGCGTTGTACTGCTTTAAAAGTATTGTATGTACATGAATCTATTGTTGAAGATTTTAATAAACGTTTTTCAGCAAAAGTAGATGCGCTTAAATTTGGAAATCCTTGGGAATCAGGTGTGAAATTAACACCACTTCCTGAAGCCGATAAACCGGCGTATATTCAAGAATTAATAGATGATGCTAAAGCAAAAGGTGCTACTATATTAAATGAAAAAGGAGGTAAAACTACCGATAATTTTATATTTCCTGCCGTTTTATATCCTGTTAGTAAAGATATGCGAGTTTTTGAAGAAGAGCAATTCGGACCCGTAATTCCAATTGTGCCATTCACAGATATTGAAGAGCCTTTAGATGATATGGCAGAATCTAATTACGGGCAACAAGTAAGCTTATTTGGTAAAGATGTAAAAACATTGTCACCATTAATTGATACACTAGTCAATTTAGTATGTCGTGTTAATTTAAACAGTTCTTGCCAACGTGGACCAGATGTGTATCCGTTTACAGGAAGAAAAGATTCGGCATTTAGTACTTTAAGTGTTAGTGATGCATTACGTTCGTTTTCAATAAGAACTTTTGTGGCATCAAAAGATAATGAGTACAATAATGCTATTTTAAACGAATTGTTAGAAAAGAAATCTTCTAACTTTATAAATACTGATTATATTCTTTAAATAGAAGGAATTATAAATACTTTAAAATCTCAAAAGCTTTATGTAGTTTTTGAGATTTTTTTTGTTGTATAAAAATTACTTTTTAAAGGTTCTCCCTTTCCATTTATAGTTTGAAAATGTAGATAGAAAAACAATGTAAACACTAAAAAAAGGATACAATAAAAAGCCAAAAACAAACGATCTTAATATCTCTTTTTGATTAAAAAAAGTAGCCGATTTATAAATTAAAAAGAAATCGATATTCAATTTTATAAAAAGGAAATAAAGTAAAATTTTAAAATTGAAGCTTCCAATAATAGTGAGTAGTACAGACGTAATTATTAAGGCATTCATTGCTAAAACAATAAGGCCTGTGAGTTTGCTAAACCAATTATTATAAGCACTTGTTTTTGCTGCCCAACGTAGTCGTTGCGATATTAAATGTTTCCAAGAGGTTTGAGGTTCTGTTGAAACAATGGCTTGTTCGCATTTTAAATAATGAAGCGCTTTCGGGTGTTTTTTTGCAACCTTTTCTAGTAGAAAAATATCATCGCCACTTGCAATATTGCTATTGCCATCAAATCCGTTTAATGTTTTGAACAAAGCTTTTTGGTAGCCAAAGTTTGCGCCATTACATAAAAATGGTTTTTTTAAACCAAAACCACCAATGGTTGCACCTTGTAAACTTAGTAAGTCGAGTAATTGAAATCTGTTTAAAAATGAATTTGTAGACAAGTATGTTACAGGAGCAGCAATGCATTTAGTGCTTGTTTTTTGAATGTATTCATCAAAACTATCTAACCAATATTTAGGTAACACACAATCGGCATCGGTAGTAATAATCCATTCATTTTTTGCTTTGTTTATAGCCGATGTAATAGCATCTTTTTTAGGGGAATTTGTTTTTCTTTCATTCTGGATAATTGAAATAGTTGTCCTTGTCGTTTTAATAAAATGTTCAATCAATTTAACCGAATCATCTTCAGAAGTATCATCAACAAAAATAATCTCAAAAAGGTGTTTAGGGTAATTTAGTGTTTTTATAGATTTTAATAATTCGGGTAAATGTTCAGCTTCATTCCTAAAAGGAATAATAACAGAGAATTTTGTTTTAGAAGGTAAATCTTCTAATTTAAAAACAGAGACTTTATCAAATCCTACAGCAAAACTTCCTATTAAAATTAGATAAAAAATGGTTATGATGATGCTTGCTAAAATCATTGTTAATTATCGTTTTTTGGAAGTTTAAATTTAAGAACAAAATAGCTTCCTATGATACTTGGTAATACAAAATTAAGTAACCACATGATGGTGATTACGCTTAAAATAGTAAGTTCGTTAACGCCTAAAAAAGCAAATAAATAAACGGCAACACTTCCTTTTATAATCACATCAAAAATAAAAATGCTAGGAATGATAGAGGATAGTAAATACATAGAAGTAATGCCTGTTATAGCATTAAAATATGTTATTTCAGTTTCAAAAATGATTAGTAGAAAGTAAAATTGAAATGAAAAAATGGCATATCGTATTAATGATAAAAACCACCCGAATCCTATTTTGTTTTTGGGGAAATTTGAAATAAAGTGTTTAATTTTTTCAAAAGAAACACCTTTAATAGTAAACTTGCTTCTTTTAATTCCGAAAGTAATTAAAACGATAAGCGTGATACTACTTATTAGTGTTATGAGTAGATTGTTATTGTTTATATTTATGTTATAATTTGAAATAAAAAAAGACAATCCTATAATTCCTAAAAAAACTGTAACACTCATTTGAAGTAAGTTACTTATTAGGTTAATAAACATAATTTGTTTTCGGTGATTTTTAGTGAAGTAAATAGCTTTTGCGCCATATTCTCCAATACGGTTGGGAGTAAATAATGATGCTGTTAGTGACCCTAAACTTTGTTCGGTAGCATTTTGAAAAGTAATTTTTTTAATAGGAATTACTAAGTTTTGCCATTTTTTAATTTCGAAAAACCAATTAAAAAAACTTAAAATGAGTAGAAAAGCGATGTTTTTTATTGAAAAAATGTTGTTTTCATTCAAAAAATCAATAAAAACAGAAAACTGTAATTCGTTATTGTTTGTTAGTTTTTGGTAAATAAAATAAAAAGCCACAACTACAACGCTTAATTTAATAAGTACAAAAAAGAATTGTTTAGTTTTGTGAGATAGATTATTATGCATAAATATAAGTGCAAATTAAATTAATAATATGTAATGACCTCGAATTTTATATTGATTAAGAATAGTTGGTTAGCTATAGTGCTGTTTTTTTGTTGTTTTTTAGGTTTGTCTCAAGGAGATACGGGCACTTTAACGGCACAATTTGCATTAGGAGTTAATAGTCCATCAACAGAAGGGTTTGTTTCTAATTTTGAGGCGAACACTACTAATTTTCCTAGTATTAATTTAGGTGTGCAATATATGTTTAAACCACCGTTTGGGGCTAAGCTAGACTTTGGGTATAATAGGTTTTCTAATATTAATAATACTCCAGAATTTAAAGTGAATTATACGCGACTAAATGCGCAATTAGTATATAATGTGTCAAACATTATTAATGTAAAACGTATAGGCGCTTTTATGCATGCGGGTCCTGGTGTTTCTATGATAAAACCGTTGGGGAATTATACACAGAATAAAGTTTCGTTTTTAAATACGATGGCAGGAATGGAATTTCACTATGGCGTTTCAGATACGTTTTCTGTGTATTTAGATGCGTCTTATATTTATGGATTTGGAAAAGATTTTAATCCTATTTCTAGTGGTTTTGGTTCGTTTAACGGAAACCTTTTAACTGTAACAATTGGAGCATCTATATCGCTTAGTGGTTGTTATTATTGTGAACAAGATGACTAAAGAAAGAATTATTTTAGGTATTGATCCAGGAACAACTATTATGGGGTTTGGCCTTATAAAAGTGGTTGGTAAAACCATGCAGTTTGTTCAGATGAATGAGCTGAATTTAAAAAAGTACGACGATCATTATTTAAAACTGAAGCTTATTTTTGAACGCACCATAGAACTTATTGATACACACAATCCAGACGAAATAGCTATTGAAGCACCATTTTTTGGGAAAAATGTACAAAGTATGTTAAAGCTTGGTCGTGCACAAGGAGTGGCTATGGCTGCGGGTTTAAGTAGAGAGATACCAATTACAGAATATTTGCCAAAAAAAATAAAGATGGCCATTACAGGTAGCGGTAGCGCCAGTAAAGAACAGGTTGCTAAAATGCTTCAGAGTGTATTAGGACTTAAAACATTGCCTAAAAATTTAGATGCCACTGATGGTTTAGCAGCTGCGGTGTGTCATTTTTACAATTCAGGTAGAATTGAAGTGGGTAAAAGTTATTCTGGTTGGGATGCTTTTGTGAAGCAGAATGAGGCTAGAGTTAAGAAGTAATGGCAGGTTTATACATACACATACCTTTTTGTAAACAAGCATGTTTTTATTGCGATTTTCATTTTTCAACATCTTTAAAAAAGAAAGATGAATTGATTCAGGCTTTAGCAAAAGAACTGGTTCTTAGAAAAGATGAACTGAAAGGCGAAACCATTGAAACCATCTATTTTGGAGGGGGAACACCATCTATATTATCAATAGAGGAATTGAATTTTTTGGTTTCTGAAGTTTACAACAACTATAATGTTTCAGATAATCCGGAAATTACTTTAGAAGCCAATCCAGATGATTTATCCGAAAAATTAATAATCAAATTATCTAAAAGTGCTATAAACAGACTTTCAATTGGCATTCAATCTTTTTTTGAAGATGATTTAAAAAGTATGAATCGCGCACATTCATCTGAAGAAGCTAAGGAATGTTTGGAGATAGCAACTCGCTACTTCGATAATATAACTATAGATCTTATTTACGGTATTCCGAATATGAGTCTAGAGAAGTGGAATGAAAACTTAGAGATAGCTTTTGGTTTTGGAATAAATCATATTTCAAGTTACGCGCTTACGGTTGAAGCTAAAACAGCTTTAGATACTTTTATTAAAAAAGGAATGTATCCGCCAATTGATGAAAACCTAGCGCTTCAGCATTTTAATCATTTAATTGAAAAAACCGAGGAGCAAGGCTTTGTGCATTATGAGATTTCAAACTTTGGTAAGCCAGACTATTTTTCAAAACACAACACGAGTTACTGGCAAGGGAAATCGTATTTGGGTATTGGTCCTTCGGCACATTCTTTTTCTAATACACAGCGTAGTTGGAATGTGGCAAATAATTCAAAATATATTCAAGTCATTCAGAATGATAGCTTACCAAATACTGTTGAGGTTTTATCGAAGAAAGATCAGTATAATGAATATGTTATGACAGGTTTACGTACTATCTGGGGAGTTTCATTAGCGAAAATTGAAAGTGAGTTTGGACAAGAATTTCTTCAGCATTTAAAAGCTTCTGCAGAAAAGTTCGTAAAACAAGAACTACTTACTATTGTAAACGAAACAAATGAATCTGTTCCATTAGAAAAATTAATAACAGCTCAAAAGGGGAAATTTTTAGTTGACGGAATAGCAGCAGATTTGTTTATGATTTAAGTATATTTGAATATGTTAGCTACAATTCAATACAATTCAAGAAAACTTCAAATAAATTTATCAAATCCAATTGATATTTCAATGCCATTGCGTGCATCAAAAAACAATGTAAATGCATGGTATATTGATGAACCCAAAATAGAACCAGCAAAAGATGGCGAATGGATTGCAAGTGTAAAAGAAGGCGCTTGTATAAATTTTAATAATATATTTTTTAATCCGCATGCTCATGGTACACATACCGAATGTGTGGGACATATTACCGAAAAAGTACATTCTATAAACCAGAATTTAAAGCAGTTTTTCTTTTTAGCAGAAGTTATAACAGTTGCTCCAGAAAAGTTGAATGACGATATGGTTATTTCAAAAAAGCAATTACAATTTGCTATTGGTAATAAAAAAAGAGATGCTATTGTTATAAGAACCATTCCTAATACAAACGATAAAATTTCTAGGCAATACTCCAATACCAATCCTACTTATTTATTAGAAGAAGCTGCTATTTATTTAAGAGAAAAAGGCATTAAGCATTTGCTTATAGATTTGCCAAGTGTAGATAAAGAGCGTGATAATTGCGAATTATTGTCGCATAATGCTTTTTGGAATACCAAAGGAGAATTGAGGTTGAATGCTACTATTACAGAATTTATTTTTGTGCCAAATACGGTTGATGATGGTTGCTATTTTTTAAACCTTCAAATAGCACCTTTTGAAAACGATGCTACTCCTAGTAAACCTATTTTATATAAAATAATTGAATGATGAAGATAACGTTGAAATTAGAAGAATTAGCAATGTTTATTTTAGGAATCTTTGCTTTTAATCAATTGCATTTTGCTTGGTGGTGGTTTTTAGCACTTATTTTAACACCAGATGTTGGCATGTTGGGCTATGTAATAAATACAAAAATTGGTGGTATTGTCTACAATGTTTTTCATCACAAGGGATTAGCTATTCTATTTTATATTATTGGGATTTATTTACAAAATGATGTTTTACAACTAGTAGGAATTATTTTGTTTTCACACGCATCGTTTGATAGAGCTTTGGGTTACGGTTTAAAGTATTCAGATAATTTTAAGAATACTCATTTAGGTCAAATAGGGAATTAATAATTATGGAAGCATTTTTAGGAATTATTATAGGTGTTTTAGTTAGTTTAGGAATTGTTACCTACTTTAAATCTATAAAGAAAAAACAGTTGGTAAACGCACAGTCGGTTTTACTTTTAGATAAAATAAAAAAGGTTTGTAAGTTTATAACTGTTGAAGGTGATTTTGCAGAAATATATCATTACGAAGATGTAAAAGAACGTTTTTTAAAAATGATAACCAGCAAGAAAAAAGCATTGGTTGTAATTAATGCTAAAGCACATGTGGGTTATGATTTAGCAAAGATTGAGTTACAAGCAGACACAATAAAGAAGATCATTATTTTAGAACATTTTCCGCAACCAGAAATTTTATCTATAGAAACCAATTTGAATTATTATGATAAATCGGATGGTTTATTTAATAAGTTTGAAGCTTCAGATTTAACAGGATTACATCAAGAAGCCAAACAACATATTCAAGATAAAGTGCCAGAAAGTGGTTTGATTCAAGTAGCACAAAAAGAAGCTTTAGAAACCATCTTGCTTATGGAAACCATTGTTGAAACTATTGGTTGGAAACTGGATTATTCGGTATTAAAAATTGAAACAGGAACTACTAAGAAATTAGAGTAATGATAGAAATATCTTCAGATAAAAGCAGGCTTCAAATAGATGTCATTCACGGGTTTTTAACAACAACTTATTGGGCAACAGGGCGTACTTTAGAAGAAGTAAAAAAAACAATTGAACATTGTTTCTGTTTTGGTGTGTATTTAAATGGAGAACAAATTGGCTTTGCAAGAATAGCAACCGATTATACTGTTTTTGCTTATTTGATGGATGTTTTTATTCTACCAGAACATCGAGGAAAAGGCTATTCAAAACAATTAATAAAAGCTGTAATTGAAGCGCCAGAATTAGAAACATGTAAAGTTTGGATGCTTAAAACGGCTGATGCACATGGCTTGTATAAGCAGTTTGGTTATACCGAATTAAGTCACTCTGAAAAAGTAATGGAACGTATTTTAAAATAATCTTGTCATTCCTGCGAAGGCAGGAATCTATATAATGTTATAGTTATTATTTTTTTGATTTTCACCTAAATGAACATAGAACAACTTCGTAAATATTGTTTAAGCAAAAAAGGAACAACCGAAGCGTTTCCGTTTGATCAAGACGCATTAGTTTTTAAAGTCTTAGGGAAAATGTTTGCGTTAACCTCTTTAAAAAAATGGGAGCAAGGTGAAGCATCAATTAACTTAAAAGCCGACCCAGAATATTCTGAAGAACTTAGAGCTAACTATAATAGCATTCGTCCAGGGTTTCATATGAATAAAAAGCATTGGAACACACTTTATCTACATGAAGGTGAATTGCAACCACAACTTATTAAAGCGCTTATAGATCATTCTTATAATATGGTTGTAAAAGGCATGTCAAAAAAACTTCGAGATCAACTTTAAACGAGCTAGTTTATTTGAAGTTTTAAATCAAATAAAATATAAATCTATTGATTTTCAGATAATTAAATTAAATTTTACTATATTTGAGTATCTCGAAAAATATTTCCTCCTAGAGAAATCATTATAGCACCCCTATTTTAAGCATTTAGTTTTATTTGTCCCCAAATTATTGTTTAGTAATTATTTAAACCATTATACTAACTTTAATTTTTACAAATTATGAAAACAACCAAACCATTATTTGCAACAATAGTATTAGCACTATTGTTATTTAGTACATCTATTATTTTAGCACAAGAAGAGCAGCAAGAAGCTCCCAAAAGACCAGAGTTTATTGCAGTAACAACTATGCATTGGAACATGGATAAGGAAGATTTTAAAATGAGTGAGTGGAAAGCTGCAGAAAAAGAATATTTAGAAAAAGTAACCATGAAAAATGAATATATCATGGGAGCTTCTACATATTTGCATAATATGACAGCCGATAATACCGAGTTTCTTACAGTGCAAACTTTTGCATCATGGGAAGATATGGGGAAGTTCGGAAAAAGAAATAGTGAGTTAGAAAAAGAAGCATGGCCAGATGAAACCGAGAGAAAAGCATTTTTAAAAAATCTAAACTCGTATTATGCAAATGAACATTCAGACGAAATTTACGCACCCATATCTGGAGCAAAAATTATGGCTGAAAAACCAACTAAGGATATGTTGACTTATATTAGAAAAAGTCATTTTGCTTTTCCAGAAGATGGAACTATGGAAGAGTTTAACACATTGAGAATGGAAGGTAATGCCGCTATTGTTCAAAAAAATGAATATGTAAAAGCATACTATCCAAATGTGCATGCTTGGGGTGCTGATAAAACAGAGTATATAGAAGCGTTTTTTCTTGATTCATTATCAGATTTAGATAAAATGTTTGATAGAAATAGTGAGTTAATGAAAGAAACTTATCCTGATACAGAAGAAAATAAAGTAAAAGGAAAAGCTTGGAACAAATATTTTACAGGGGTTCATGGCGATTATTTGTATACCTATATACACGATTTGTCTAAATAAAAATATTCTAATTCAACAAAAAAGGATGCTTTTAAGTGTCCTTTTTTGTTTTAATCTAATTTGTATGACCTTTTATTTAAGCGTAATATTGTAAAAATAAATAAAGTAAAATGACAGTATTAGAAACACTACAAGATAGAAGTAATAGCTCTTGCGAATTATGTACTTCAAAACAAGACTTAAAGCAATACACTATTCCGCCTTCATTAAACGAAAACGTAGCAAACGATGTGTTGGCTTGTAAAACTTGTTTAGATCAAATAGAAGGTAATGTAGAAATGGATGTAAACCACTGGCGTTGTTTAAATGATAGCATGTGGAATGAACATGTTGCTGTTCAAATTATGTCTTGGAGAATGCTTCAAAGACTTCGTAATGAAGGTTGGCCTAAAGATTTGTTAGATATGATGTATTTAGATGATGATGCTTTAGCATTAGCACGTGCAACAGGTGAAGATAAAGACGAAAGCGAAAAAATTATACATAGAGACATTAATGGTGTTATTCTAAATAATGGCGATAACGTAGTATTGGTTAAAGACTTAAAAGTAAAAGGCTCTAGCATGGTTGCTAAACAAGGAACAGCTGTTAGGAATATTCGATTGGATAGAGATAATGCCGAATTTATTGAAGGCAAAGTAGGTCCTACATTAACTGTTATTGTTACTAAATACGTTAAAAAATTATAGAATTTGGGTGTTCCCCCGAAAAGGGGTCAGGCTTTCGGTACTCGCTTTTTTTGAAGAAAAATCAAAAAAGAGCTTAAACAAATACCTCAATCCTTAACACAAATAAAAAAGCATTTACACCTTTTAATTAAAAGGTGTAAATGCTTTTTTATTTTAACAAGACGTATCAGCAATAATCTTCCATTTGCCATTAATTTTTTTGAAAACAAGCATAAAAATACCATCGGCATTACCTACTTCGCGTTTTAAATGAAATTCACCTAAAACATAATAAGCACCATCACTTATTTTACTAATGTCATTAATTTTATAACTTAAAGTACCTGTATGGTCTTTTGAAGGGTAGCTTTTTAAATAACGCTCTAAAGTGTTTTCCCATCCGTAAGTAATACCATTACTACCATAAAATTTAAGAGAATCACTTTTCCAGTAACCTTCCATAAATTCTTCAATATTGTCTTTAGACCAAGCAATACGTTGTGCTTTTAAAACTTTATTTATAGCTTTTTTATCCTGTTCTTCTGTTTGAGAATAGCTGTTGAAAACAGAAATAATACAGACTAATATAATGAGTCTTTTCATAGTTGTTTTTATTTTTTAACAATTGTTGTACTTTAAATAGACTTGTAAGGGCGCTTTTAGCTTGTGTTTTATATAAAATATTAAAATTAGCTTTTTACACAAAAGGTAAAAATAGGGAATCTTGTTTAAAAAGATGTTATTGGTCGATTAATTTGACAAATAGCAATTTTTTATCTAAAGTTAAAAACGATTCATCGATTAAATAATGCGGTTATAGCTTTGTTTTACTAATTTTATTTCATATAATTACAATGATTTCCCCTCAAATCTATTGTTTAAACATTAAAAAAAACCTCATTATGGATTTACAAATTACTAACTGCAACAATTTTTTTAAAGTTAAAGGAACTTTAAATAAGGATAATTTAGACGTCTTTAAATCAGAATTTAAAAATATTTTTAATCGTGTTGGTACGTTAACAATAAGTATAGAAGATGTTGAAAGTATCGATAAATTTGGTGTTAATGCCTTAACAGAACTTCATCAAGAATCTATTGCTAAAAATAAGAGTCTATCAATTATTGGTTTAGGGTGTAAAGATTTGTACAATCATTTTAAAAGTCAAACAGCGGCTTAAAATTACAAAACATTTTTTTGATTCTTAAAAAAGACATCAGCTTGAAGTTGCATAAGTTCTCTCGCTTTTTTGCGTTTGTAAGTATATAGCTCGTCTTCATGTTCAATGTCTGCGTAAATACGATCGTTAATAGCAAAATCTGCTTTTAACATGGCGTCTCTTTGACTTTTATTTTGAAGTACGTTTGTTGTTATAGCTGTTTCTTGGTCTTCTAGTTTATAATCATATGCGCCTTTAGGTGATAAAAGTTTTGCTAGAATAGGAGAGGTTTCAATGGCTAAGAACAATAAGAATATAAAAAATGATGGCAACCAAGGTAATTTTCCTAGGGCATTTACACGTGCCATTAAGCCATCAAAATTATTGATAATAGGTTGTGTGGTTGCAACCTGATTTTCATAATCACCATTTAGTTGTACTATTCGGTTTTCAATAGCTACAATTTTTGATTTGTTATCAGCTTTAAGTTGTTGTAATTCGGCTAAAAGTGCATCGTGCTTTTCTCTTTTTTCTTTATAAACAGGACCTTTTCCTAAAAGTTTAGTTCCTGCGGTTCCTTCGGCTTCAGCAATGTAAGTATTGTAAAGTGCATTTACTTCGGCTTCTTTGGTTTCTATGCCTTCTTGTAAATTAGTTATTTCGCTTTCTAGCGAAGCGATAGTTGGAGTGAATTGTTCCGAAATCTGGTTTTTATTAGCAAGTGTTAATTCGTTTTTTTGTTCTAATAAAACCTGGTTAATTTCTTTTTCAAAAATCTTTAATTCTAAAGGTTTTGAAATAACAATGGCTATAATAACAGCTAATACTATTCTAGGCGAAGCTTGAATTAATTCGTCTATAATGTTTCCTGTTTTTTTAATGGTTGAAACAATATAGCGGTCTAAATTAAAAATTAGTAACCCCCAAATAAGTCCGAAAAATATAGACGTATAAAGATTGTCGAAAACTGTGTAAAGAGCATAACTACCAGCTATAAAAGCCATAACTGCTGTAAAGAAAACTGTAGCGCCAATACCAGCATATTTGTTTTGTTCGCCTTTAGAACATTGCTCTAAAATATCGGTATCTGCTCCCGAGCAAATAATGAAGAATTGCTTTAACATAATGATTGATTTTGATTGATGATTGTCTATTAGAACGCAAAACGTATCAAAATGTTACATTAATTGGTGTGAAAATAGTTCGGATTTGCGTTAGCGATTGAAACGGCATCCTTTTTTGAGGTACGAGAAAAAGATATAGTTGAAAGCGCGACCTTTATCCTGAACTTTTTTTCAGGATAAAGGTAACGCCCAAAATTATTTTGAAAGTTCTGTGAAATATTTATAAAATAACGGAATGGTTTCGATGCCTTTTAGGTAATTCCAAACGCCGAAATGTTCGTTTGGTGAGTGTATGGCGTCGCTATCTAGCCCGAAGCCCATTAAAATAGTTTTGCTTTTTAATTCTTGTTCGAATAATGCCACAATAGGAATGCTACCGCCACTACGTTGTGGAATTGGTGTTTTTCCGAAGGTGTCGTTATAGGCTTTACTGGCTGCTTTATAGCCAATGCTGTCTATTGGTGTTACGTAACCTTGTCCGCCATGATGTGGTGTCACTTTTACGGTAACGCCTTTTGGAGCGATGCTTTCAAAGTGTTTTGTAAATAATTCGGTAATGTTTTTCCAGTCTTGGTTTGGTACTAAGCGCATAGATATTTTTGCGTAGGCTTTACTTGCAATAACTGTTTTAGCGCCTTCGCCAGTATAACCGCCCCAAATGCCGTTTACATCTAGTGTTGGACGAATGGCATTACGTTCATTGGTTGTGTATCCTGTTTCACCATAAACAGCATCAATATCTAATGCTTTTTTGTAGTTTTCTAAACTGAAAGGGGCTTTTGCCATTTCAGCACGTTCTTCTTTTGAAAGTTCTTCAACATGGTCGTAAAACCCAGGAATGGTAATATGATTGTTTTCGTCATGTAAAGACGCAATCATTTTAGTTAACACGTTTATTGGGTTTGCTACGGCACCGCCGTAAAGTCCAGAGTGTAAATCTCTGTTAGGGCCTGTTACTTCAACTTCAACATAACTCAATCCGCGTAATCCAGTCGTTATTGATGGTACATCGTTAGCTATCATGCCTGTATCTGAAATAAGAATGACATCATTTTTTAACTTTTCTTGATTGTTTTTTACAAAGGTCGCAAGGTTAGAACTTCCAACTTCTTCTTCGCCTTCAATCATGAATTTTACATTGCATGGTAATTGATTAGTGGAAGTCATAAATTCCATAGCTTTTACGTGCATGTACATTTGTCCTTTGTCATCGCAAGCACCTCGTGCAAAAATAGCACCATCAGGATGTTTGTCTGTTTTTTTGATGACAGGTTCAAAAGGAGGTGAGTCCCATAAATTGATAGGATCTGGTGGTTGTACATCATAATGTCCGTACACTAATACAGTTGGTAAATTCTTATTAATTATTTTTTCGCCATAAACAATAGGGTAGCCTTTTGTTTCGCAAATTTCAACTGCTTCACATCCTGCTTTTTCTAAACTAATTTTTATAGCATCAGCCGTTTTTAAAACATCACCTTTATAAGCGGAGTCGGCACTTATAGATGGAATTTTAAGAAGTTCGATAAGTTCGTCTAAGAAACGATTTTTATGTTCTGATATGTAAGATTGTATTTGATTCATGAGTTTTTTCTATAGTTCATTCAAAAGTATAAAAAAAAGAATGTTTTTTACGGCTAAGAAGTTTGCAATTTAAAAATCTTGTTTATATTTGCAGTCCTTTAGCGGGCGTGGTGGAATTGGTAGACACGCTAGACTTAGGATCTAGTGCCGCGAGGTGTGGGAGTTCGAGTCTCCCCGCCCGCACTGTAAAGGAAAAGCTGACTTTTTTAAAGTTGGCTTTTTTGTTTTATACTCTCAGCTTCTTTCTGATTATAAGTAGGTATAGGTCAATAAGATTTATAAAAACAGATTAAAAGAAAAACGAGCATACCTAAGTATACTCGTTTAATATTAATTTACAAATAATATAATCTAGATGTTATTTGTCTTCTTTAATAAAATTAAAGTTTTAATTTTAACATTATTTCATGAGTTCCATTATCTATATTTCTAACTGAACTTTCAAGTGAAGTTTCGTAAGCATAGCCAATTTGCATCGTATTTGATGCTTTAAACATTACTAAACCACTTACACTTTCATCAATTCTATATGCTGCTCCTAAGTCAAAATGACCATTGAATTCAAATATAGCTGTTAAATCTACCGATAAAGGAGAGTTTTCTATGTAACGGATTAAAGTACTAGGCTTTAATGTTATATTTTCATTTAACACAAAATTATAGCCTCCTGATAAATAGATATGTCGTTTATTAGCTCCAACGGTGGCTATTCCATTGTTTTGTTCTAACCTGTCTTGGTTTATGATTTTAGGTACAGAAAATGATAAAAAATAATCATCATGTTTTAAATATATACCAGCACCAAAGTTAGAATTCAATCTGCCGTTTAGATTTATCAATTTAGGATCTTGAGCAACTCCGTAAGTAACTAATCCATCCGTATTCGCATCATAAGAGTTGAAACCAGCTTTAATACCAAAGTATAAGTCGATATCTTCATTTAATTTTAAATGATAGGAAAAGTCTGCGGCAATAGAAGTTTGCTTTTCTATAAAGGTTTTGTCACTTATTACAGATAACCCTAAGCCTACATTTTTACCTAACGGAGTGCCAAAAATAAAACTTTGGGTTTCTGGTGCTCCTTTAACATTTGACCATTGGCTTCGAATATTGATACCAAAATCAATAGCATCATTTGCTCCAGCATAGGCAGGATTTATTAAATTCATATTATACCCGTATAAGGTGTAATTTGGATCTTGTTGTGCTTCTACCGAAGAGATAACAAATAGCACAAGCGGTAAAATAATTTTATATATAAATTTCATTTTATTGACTTTTTTTATTAATAATTGATAAATAACCAGCCTTTTAATGGTGCTGAACCATTTCCTAAGTCAATTACATATAAGTATGACCCTGAAGGTAGTTTTTCAGAATTAGATTTGTAGATTCCATTCCAATCATTTTTATAACCTTTTGTAGCAAATACCTCATGCCCATATCTGTTATATACTCTTACTAATGAATTAGAGTAATTATCAATTCCTGGAATTATCCAAGTATCATTTATACCATCGCCATTAGGGGTAAATGCTTCTGCTGGAACTAATGAAGGTTCACTACTATTAGGGAAGTCATCATCAGAGTCTAAAACGCCATCATTATCGTCATCAGGATCTTCACTATCAGGTATTCCATCATTATCGTTGTCATCAGGAGTGCTATTACTGTTTTTGGTATCTGTTTCTTCTCTATCCTCAAGTTCATCTGAATACCCGTCATTGTCGTCATCAGTATCGGCATTGTCTCCAGTGCCATCACCATCAGTATCAGTATCTTCATCTGGATCTAACGGGAAATCATCATCAGCATCCGGTGTACCATCATTATCATCATCAGTATCTATATTATCTCCAGTACCATCACCATCGGTGTCTGTGTCTTCTTCGCCGTCACCATCATCATCGGTATCTGCATTGTCGCCTATGCCATCACCATCGGTATCTGTATTCTCATCTGGGTTTAAGGGTAGATCATCATCAGCATCCGGTGTGCCATCATTATCATCATCAGTATCGGCATTATCACCAGTACCATCACCGTCAGTATCAGTATCTTCATTTTCGTCTAGTGGAAAATCATCCTCAGCATCCGGTGTACCATCATTATCATCATCAGTATCGGTATTATCACCAGTACCATCACCATCAGTATCAGTATCTTCATTTTCGTCTAAAGGAAAATCATCGTCAGTATCCGGTGTACCATCGTTATCATCATCGGTATCAGCATTATCACCAGTACCATCACCGTCAGTATCAGTATCTTCATTTTCATCTAAAGGAAAATCATCCTCAGCATCCGGTGTACCATCATCATCATCATCGGTATCTGTAATATCAGGAATACTATCACCGTCAGTATCTAATAAAGCATCTAAAGACATGGTGTAGACTTCTGTACTTACAGCGTCTGAATTATCTTTAACTTTAAAAGTAAAAGATGTATAATCTGTTCCATAACCATCTGTTGCGGTAGTATATACTAATTTAGTAACGTCATCAATCAAATCATTATTTTGAACTGGAGTTCCATTATATGTTAATGTTCCAGGACTAGGTATTCCTATTACTTGAATTCCGTGAAAACCATCATTAACGTCAACATCACTAAATGTAAAGTCTGTTGTTGCAAAGCTGTATCCAACATTTTCAACAACTTCTAAAGATACATCTCCACCTTGTGGAAGGTCATTTTGTAAAGTTATGTTTAAAGTTGCTGTTATTGTATTTGAAAAGTTATTAGCATCTTCATATCTATATGTAAAACTATCTGTATTAACTTCATCTCCATTGTTTTCATAAGTAAATGTACCATCATTATTAAATGTAAATGATGCAGCATGTGCAGGCCCATCCACTAGATAATAAATTAAAGCATCACCGTCTACTTCTTCATCATTTGTTGATACATCTTCATTTAGTGTTGCGTTTTCATCTAAATTAAAACTGTCTGCTATTGCTATTGGTGCATCATCTACTGCTTGAATAGAAACAGTAATGCTACCTGTAGTGGTAGAACCATTGTTATCTATTTGGTAAACAACGGTATCTGTTCCGTTTTTATTAGTATCAGGAGTATACACAATATTATTATCACCATCTACAACAGCTGTACCTAAAGTACCTTGTGTAAATATAGTAACTGTTACAGTTCCGCCTGTGTCATAACTATCATTATATAATACGTTTATAGGAGAAGAATCGGTGTCTTCATCGGTTAGGGCTAAATCATCTTCAGCACTTAGAATTAATGTTAAATTATAAGGGCCAAAAGTAGCTACGCCAATATTGCCAGCATTATCTTTGGCTTGTGCATGAATATACCAAGTACCGCCTGAAGAAAAAGAAACATTTTTAGATTGGCTATTACTCCATGATCTCCAGCTACTATCATCTGAAGGAGGAGCAGTTACGCTTTGATTTAAAACATAACGTTGTACATCAAATCCACTACCAGAACCTTCATCTTGAAAAGTTAGCTGGATCGTGTCATCTGTAGTAATGTTTCCATTTGCCGGAGAAGCTGTTATAGTTGGATTAGTACTATCATCAATTATTGTTAATGTTCTATAAAAAGGTAACGACCAAACTCCTGTGTCTGTTTGTGTTTTAAAACTAATTATATATTCGGCATTTCCTGTATTATATGCAGAGAAATCTGTCATTGGAGCTCCAGCATTATAAATTTGAGTATCTGTTGGGTTGCCATCTGTATCGTAAACCCTTTTTATAACATTCCATTCTTCTGCAGTTAAAGATCTACCAAAAGGGTCTGAAGAGTTATTTTGAATAGAAATGGTCATGCCACCTGAGTATGTAGTTAAAACATCTGGCATAATATTGAACTCTGCTAGAGGTAAATCATCACTACCTCCTGTAGCAGCTGTTTTTTCAACATAAACACTTGCAGGCTTACTCCAAGTTCCTTGATGATCTTGAACTTTAAGCATGATTAAATATTGTCCGTCTGGTTGTCCTGATGGGCTAAATTGTCCCATAGTCCAATCTGCAGTACTGCCAGCATCTACCGATTTCCATTTCCATTCAGATTGCGCTATTCCATTACTAGCACCACCGTCTAAATCATAGGAGTTATTGGTTAGTGTGCCTGTTCCAGAATTATAAGTAAAACTTGCTATTGGTTTTCTGTGAAAGAAAAGTGTGGTAGGCGATGTTGGTAAATCTTCAAATGAAAATGTGTATTTCCCTGTTTTTTCATAAAATTCAGGTACATCATCTAGATAGAGATTATTCCATGATACTTTTCCAGTATTATTGGGGAATAAAGTTTCATCATGGGTTATTTTCCAACGTCCATTAGGATAACTAGCATTTGCTGTATTTGTTTTTAACTCTGCTGGAGCAACATCTATTTCTACAGACGTTCCTGCAATAAAATAGTCGCCATTTGTAACAGTTCCAAATAAGTATTGCTCATATATATATTGAGCTATTTGATCTATCCAGGAACTATATGAGGTTTCATCCCTATTAACAAAAGTTCCTTGAGTATTATTTTGTGCTGTAAAGCGTTCGAATTGGGCTTTATTAGCGTTAACACCCCAACCTATGTAGTGTATGTCTTCATTTATGGTTCGCATTAAAATTTCAGACAAATCAGAATCCACATCAAAATCGGCAACTTCCAAATCATCTAGATTTACATTAAAACGTAAAGCACTATTTCTCCATTGTGGCTCTCTAAGTACATCTTTAAAGGCACGAAGTTCTAATTTTTCAATATTAATATCTTTAAAATAAGCGTTTTGTTGTTCATGAACATAAAAACCATAACTTCCAGAACTATGTGTTGCATCTGAAATACTGAATGATTGAATCCAATCCGTTCCAGCACTGCCTCCACCACCTCTTCTTGAGATATTAATGTCATTTCCACTCATTTCTATTTTAAAGTCTATACTTTGACCATTATAAAAAGCAGCAAACATATCAGCTCTATTGGCATTCCATCCATAAGTAGCCGAACCATTTGTTCCGCTATTTGTATTAACAGCTAAAATAGTAGTAACACCATTTTCTCTTTTTAAAATGGCTTCAGCTGGAAAACCATCACCAGGAGCGTAATTCATTAAATTACCACAAGCTGTATGGTTGTCAATGATATAAGCATAGAAATTATCATTATCTATTTTTCTAAAAATGAAACCAACCTCTGCATGTGTATATGGTGCTCCTGAAAGACCGAAAGTCGCTGAAATAGTACCGTCAGCTACATCTCCTGTAGGGTCATACATAGCAACTCCATAATTCCCTGAATTTCTAGCCACTGGGTCTGCTAAGACTTCATTTGTTGTAGAGTTAAAAGAGAAATATGAACCACTGTAAACACCGCTACCTGCTGTACTTAAGTAATTATGAGAATTTGGTGGTTCGGCTCCTGTAAAATCCATAACATTCCAGCTATTAAAAATATCACCAGCATCAGCTTGATCTGAAGATATTGAACTCCTCTCAAAAGCTTCAACTCTTAGCTTTCCTAATGGGATACCTTTGGTATGCATTGCTTGTTCTAAATCGTCTTCAAAAGTACTTAGGTCTAAATTAGCAGACCCAACAGTTACCATAACATCTACGTTTGGTCCCTGTGTAACGGTCATGTCTACATTCTGGGAAAAAGAAACTGATAAATGGCTTAGGAAAACCATTACAATTAATTGTTTTAAAAATTTATTCATAATTATAGGTTAGGTTATTTTGTGAAAATTGGGTTTACTGTTGGTGTGCCAAGAGATGTGAAATCAAATGTCAAAGAAGAATTAAAAATATCTATACAATTGGTTGATGCACCAACATTGAAATATGCTTTATTTCCTAATTTTTTAATTAGATTAAGTCCTTCTGAATTTGATGCAAGATTACACGTATATAGTAATAATTGATAATTGTTTCCTGAATAAAGACCTTCTAGCATAGAAAGTTCAAATTCGTTATCTAATGAAACGTTAGTATATTCTATACCTCCCATTAAAATAGATTTGTAGCTAGATTCTGCAAACAAATGAATGTTTTTAAGGTTAGAGTCACTTTCTAGTTTTTCTCTAATCGTTTTCCAAGGATTCGAAGAATCATTAATGTTTAGTATAGCAATATTTGAAGGAAGTTTTGATAATAGTTTTTCCTTTTGTGCATAACTCTGGTCTATTACAACTAGGTCTTGAGATTGTGCGAATAGATAACCTCCACTATTAATAAGTAGAAGAATTATTAGAAATTTGATTTGGTGAAATTTTGATTTCATAAGATTGGTTTTTAAGGGTTTTTAAGGGTTTTTGTTTTTAATTGATTTATTTTTAGATGATTATGTGTTTAAATTTTGATTGTTTTGTAAGTTTTTGATTAGATATCGGTTAAATGCAAGTAAAAAAGTGTTAAAATTGTATTTCATCGAATATAATTGCATTTAACGGATGTAAAACTATTGTTTAATGAATGTTTAAAACATGACTTTTGTTAGGTTTTAGAAAAAAAACCGTATTTAATCCGATAATACTGTTGTTTAGTCGATTTTTTTGAGTTGATAAAATATGTTTAGAATATGCTTAATTTAACTATGACTAAGAATTTCAATCTAAAAAAGAAGTTACTTGTAAGGGGTTGTTATGGTTTGCAGATATATTTTGTTTATTTTTTTAATACTAGAAAGAGTTTTATTGAACTTATTAGATTTGTTTCGTTCCTTAAAAGGTTTGTTGAATAAATGATCTAGTGCCGCGAGGTGTGGAAGTTCGAGTCTCCCCGCCCGCACTGTAAAGGAAAAGCTTCTTGGGAACGAGAGGCTTTTTTGTTTTAAATACCCATCTTATTTCTAATTATCCCTCTGTTTATAAGTTTTAGGGGATACTCCCATATAGTTTTTAAATAATCTTGAAAAGTATAAAGGGTCTTTGAAACCTAATTTTATACTGATTTCTTTGATGCTTAAATTTGTGTAGTTAAGATATTCGCAAGCTTTTTGAGTTTTTTTTAGGTTGAAGAAATGGATTAAAGAATAGCCCGTTCCTTTTTTAAATAAGGTTTGTGTATATGATGTTGATAGATTAAAAGCTTTGGCAATGTCTTCAGCTTTTAATGATTTACCAAGATTGTTGTTTAAAAAAGCAGTTATGGAGCCAACTAAATTATCGCGTTTGTTAATATTTACAGTAGCATCAATATTATTGTAAATAAAAGCACTAATAAAGTTTAAGCTTAAAATATTAGCATATTCGAGCTGAGCTTCTAAATAAGTATTGTTTAAAATTTCAAAAATTTGGTTGAATAGTTTTATGCGATCACTATCAAAAGATATGGTTTCGTTTTTGTTTGGCCTGTATTTGTTGTATAGTGTTTCTGCTATTTTTCCATCAAAGTGCATCCAGTAAATACTCCAAGGATCCGTTTTGTCCGATTTGTAGGTGTGAGCTAAATGTTTAGGAATAATTATATATTGATTTGGTGATATAATTGTTTTTACACCATCCGTTTTTACCCAGCCAGTTCCTTCAACACAATAAATGAAAATATAAGTGCCATGATCTTTTTTTCGTTTTCTAAAGTGGTTGCTTGCTTTTGGAAAATACCCAATGTCAGAAATGTGAAAATTACTTGTAATGGTGTTGTTTTTTAATCTGCTTTTTACCTCATTAGGCAGTATAATGATTCGTTGACCTAAAAAACCTTCTTTTAAAGTTGATTTGTCCATGTTTATTAAAAAATAGTCTATTTTATTAATGCTTATTTTTTAATTATTTAGTGCTGTAGTATATTGTAATCAAAAAAAATGTGCTTAAAAAGATGTAAATAACTAAAGATAGCATGTAAATATAACTTAAAAAGTTAAGGGTTAGAATTTGAATGTTTATCAAAGAATAATCTATATTTTTATTAAAAACTAATTTATAAATGAAACCAACTAAATTTAATATTCCCTATTTACTGTCATTAGCGTTTGTGTCTGCCATGGGAGGATTACTATTCGGTTATGACTGGGTAGTTATTGGAGGTGCAAAACCTTTTTACGAACTTAATTTTGAGATAACGAATTCGCCTGCTTTACAAGGTTGGGCTATGAGTAGTGCACTTATTGGTTGTATTTTTGGAGCCGTTATTTCTGGAGTTATAGCCGATAAATTAGGTAGAAAAAAATCGTTGATTATTGCGTCTATTTTATTTACGGTATCTGCATTAGGAACAGGTTGGGTTGACACCTTTACGCCTTTTATTTGGTATCGATTAATTGGCGGATTGGGCATAGGTTTAGCTTCTACATTATCGCCTATGTACATTGCAGAAATTGCACCAGCTAAATTTAGAGGTCGGTTTGTAGCTATTAACCAGCTAACCATTGTTGTTGGCATTTTGGCGGCTCAAATTGCAAATTGGTTAATTGCAGATCCTATTGCAGATAGTGCAACTCCTATAGATATTTTAAATTCTTGGAATGGACAAACAGGATGGCGCATTATGTTTTGGGCAGAATTAATTCCCGCTGGACTATTTTTTTTATTCATGTTTTTAGTGCCTGAAAGTCCACGGTTTTTAGTTAAGGTTAATGAAGATGAAAAAGCAAGTCGTGTTCTAAATAAAATTGGAGGCGATGCATATGCTTTACAGGAATTATCTAGTATTAAAGATTCATTTAAAGAAACTGTTAAAGAAACATTTTCTATTTCAGATTATCGCAGTAAAAAAGTATTGCCCGTTTTAGTAATTGGTGTTGTACTAGCAGTATTTCAGCAATGGTGTGGAATTAATATCATCTTTAATTATGCACAAGAAATTTTTACTTCTGCAGGGTATAGTGTAGGTGATATGTTATTCAACATTGTTATAACAGGTAGTGTTAATTTAATATTCACATTTGTTGCTATGCGAACAGTTGATAGTTGGGGACGGAGAAAATTAATGCTTTTTGGTTCAATTGGTCTTGCAATTGTTTATGCTATTTTAGGCGCTGCTTATTATTTTGAATTTAAAGGCTGGCCTGTTTTAGTGTTGGTAATTACAGCCATTGCCATTTATTCTATGTCACTAGCTCCCATTACTTGGGTGGTGCTTTCAGAAATATTTCCTAATAGATTAAGAGGTGTTGCTATGGCAATTGCTACTTTTTCGCTTTGGGTAGCCTCCTTTATATTAACCTTTACGTTTCCTATTTTAAATGAAGCATTAGGTTCGTATGGAACGTTTTGGGTCTATAGTTTTATATGTGTTTTAGGGTTTGTCTTTATTAAAAAGAAATTGCCTGAAACGAAAGGGAAAAGCTTAGAAGAAATTGAAAGTGAATTAACAGATTAATAATATTATGAGTGCAGTTAAAGCTTGGAAAGAGATTGTTGTGATTCCAACTTACGAGGTAGGAACACCAGAGAAATATCCTGTTTTTTTAGATAAAAGAGTTTATCAAGCAAGTAGTGGTGCTGTATATCCGCATCCTGTAATAGAAAAAATAAGTGATGAAAAAGTAGATAAAGAATGGGAAGTCGTTTTCATTGAAAACGATTATATAAAAATCATGGTCATTCCAGCTTTAGGAGGAAGAATTCAAATGGCTTATGATAAAATTAGAGAACGCCATTTTGTGTATTATAATCAAGTTGTTAAACCGGCTTTAGTTGGTTTAACAGGACCTTGGATTTCTGGTGGTATTGAGTTTAACTGGCCACAACATCACCGACCAAGTACTTATGATCCTACCGATTTTAAAATTGAAGAAAATAAAGATGGAAGTGTTACGGTTTGGGTTAGCGAAGTAGAGCGTATGTTCCGCACCAAAGGAATGGCTGGATTTACATTGCATCCAGATAAAGCCTATTTAGAAATTAAAGCACAATTATATAACCGTACACCGCATCCGCAAACCTTTTTATGGTGGGCTAATCCAGCTGTTGCTGTAAACGATCATTATCAATCTGTTTTTCCACCAGATGTGAATGCTGTTTTCGATCATGGAAAACGTGATGTTTCAGAATTTCCTATTGCAAAAGGAGAATATTATAAAGTAGATTATGCGCCTGGAACCGATATTTCAAGATATAAAAACATTCCTGTTCCAACGTCTTATATGGCTATTCAGTCTGATTACGATTTTGTGGGTGGTTATGAAAATGATTCCAAAGGCGGATTGCTTCATGTGGCAGATCATCATGTGTCACCAGGAAAAAAACAATGGACTTGGGGTAATGGCGATTTTGGTAAAGCATGGGATAGAAATTTAACAGATAGTGATGGCCCATACATAGAATTAATGTGTGGAGTGTATACCGATAATCAGCCCGATTTTTCATGGATGCATCCTTATGAAGAAAAAACGTTTAAGCAGTATTTTATGCCCTATTATAATGTAGGAGTTGTAAAAAATGCGACTAAAGAAGCGCTTTTAAATATTGAAGCATCAGAAAAAAAAGTGACTGTAAAAGTTCATGTTACATCTATATATCCAAAGAGTAAATTAATTTTAGAATCTTCAGAAAAAGTATTATTTGAAATAGAACAAGATTTAGATCCTAAAAATGGTTTTGAAAAAAGCATTGCTTTAAAAGGAGCTTCTTATCAAGATTTAACAGCTACAGTAAAAAATGCTAGCGGAACTACATTAGTGTCATGGTCGCCAAAATCCTTAAAAGAAGGTGGTATTCCTAATTCTGCAGTTGCTGCAAAACAACCAAAAGACATAGAAAGTGTTGAACAATTATTTTTAAGAGGTTTACACTTAGAGCAATATAGACATGCGACTTATAATGCTACAGATTATTATTTAGAAGGCTTGTCTCGCGATCCTTATGATGTACGATGCAACAACGCTATGGGTTTATGGTGTCTTAAAAAAGCAAAATTCGATAAAGCTTTAGAATATTTTGATAAAGCTATAGAAACCTTAATAGAACGTAACCCAAACCCGTATGATGGAGAACCTTATTTTAATAGAGGTTTAGCGCTTCGATATTTAGGAAGAACAGACGAAGCTTATGCTGCATTTTATAAATCATGTTGGAATGCCGCTTGGCAAGATGCAGGTTATTTTAATGTAGCTCAAATAGATTGTGTAAAAGGTGATTACACAAGAGCTTTGGAGCATATAGATAAAGCCTTAATTAAAAATTGGCACAATCATAAAGCGCGTCATTTAAAAATTATCATTTTAAAAAAGCTAGGAAGAATTGAAGAAGCCATTCAATTAGTAAATGATTCTTTAGCTATAGATAATTTCAATTTTGGTGTATTATATGAGAAATGTCTTTTAACAAGTGATAAAGAAAATCTTAATGAATTAAAAAGTCTGTTAAGAAATTACGATCATAATTATATTGAATACTCTTTAGATTATGCGCAATGTGGTGAATTTAATCAAGCTATAGATTTTATTGGTTTATTAATTGATGTTAAAAAAGAATTATATCCAATGGTTTATTATTTCTTAGGATGGTATCACGAGCAAAATTTTAATGAAGGAGAAGCTAAAAAGGCTTATGGATTAGCACAAAAAATGTCTAGCGATTATTGTTTTCCTAATCGATTAGAAGAAGTAATTGTGCTGCAATCTGCTATTCAATTTAATTCAAACGATGCAATTGCATGTTATTATTTAGGTAACTTTTGGTATGCAAATAAACAATATACAAAAGCTAAGCAAGTATGGGAAACAGCTGTTGGTTTAGATAATGAAAATCCTATTACGCATAGAAATTTAGCATTATTATACTTTAATAAAGAGAATAAAAGAGGTTTAGCAAAGCAACATTTAGAAACTGCTTTTAAATTAGATACTACAGATGCACGTTTGTTAATGGAGTTAGATCAGCTTTATAAAAAGATGAATGTTTCTGTTGATGAGCGATTAGATATCTTAGAAAAGCATATCGATTTAACAGAATCTAGAGACGATTTATATTTAGAACGCGTTGCTTTGTGTAATTTTAAAGGTAATTTTTCTAAAGCTTTAAATTTAGTTCAAAAAAGACAATTTCATCCTTGGGAAGGCGGAGAAGGTAAAGTCCCGTTTCAGCATATCACAGCTCAAGTTGAAGTTGCAAAACAAGCTATAAAAACAGGTGATTATAAAAAGGCGATTACGCATTTAGAAGCTGCTCAAGTATATCCTCATAATTTAGGAGAGGGTAAGTTACATGGTACTCAAGAAAACGACATTAATTATTGGTTAGGTTGTGCTTATGAAAAATTAGGTGAATTAGAGAAAGCTAAAGCTAGTTGGGAATTAGCTTCACAAGGGCTTAGCGATCCTAGTCCGGCTATTTTCTATAACGATCAGCAACCAGACAAAATATTTTATCAAGGATTGGCTTTGCTTAAGTTAGGCAAAATAGAAGAAGCCAATTACCGATTCAATAATTTAATAAATTATGGTAAAGCTCATATGAACGACCATATAAAATTAGATTATTTTGCAATCTCATTACCTGATCTTTTAATATGGGAAGAAGATTTAAATGACCTTAACAAGGTACATTGTAATTATTTAATTGGTTTAGGAAAATTAGGGATGAAAGACTTAGAAGGTGCAAAAGAAGTTTTTAATAAAGTTTTAGACCAAAATTTATATCATTTAGCTGCAGAAATTCATCAAAAAATGACTTAAAATTAAATTTTTAAGTCATTATGATTTTTTTAGGGAGCAGAATTTTAATACGCTTTAATTCAATAAAATTAGAGGTGTTTTAAAAACAAAAAATCCATAAGTGTTTTTGTAACACTTATGGATTTTTTGTTATATATTTGCAAATATAACTTTCTATTGTGTTTAATTAAGACTTTTGTTTTAAAAAGTTTTAATTTTTTTTACAAGTTTGCAATAGAATAAAAAGAACACAACAAGCTATTAAATTAACCAAAATTGAAATGAACAAAAAATTAGATCAACAAGCGGCAGATAATATTAGAGCATTAGCTGTGGCAATGGTAGAAAAAGCAAATTCAGGACATCCTGGAGGGCCAATGGGAGGTGCAGATTTTATGCATATTTTATACTCAGAGTTCTTTAATTTCGATCCATCTGATATGACATGGGCTTTTAGAGATCGCTTTTTTATGGATGCAGGGCATTTATCTACTTTAATGTATGCACAGTATTATCTTTTAGGTAATTATGAAAAGGACGATGTTGCTAATTTTAGACAATGGGGTTCTATTACACCAGGACATCCAGAGGTTGATGTAGCTAGAGGTATTGAAAATACATCTGGACCATTAGGTCAAGGTCATACTATGGGTATTGGTGCTGCAATTGGAGCAAAGTTTTTACAAGCTCGTTTTGGAGATTGGATGAATCATAAAGTTTATGGTTTTATTTCTGATGGTGGTGTACAAGAAGAGATTTCTCAAGGTGCAGGTAGAATTGCAGGACATTTAGGGTTGAGTAACTTTATTATGTTTTTTGATTCTAACGATATTCAATTGTCAACATCTACAGATGAGGTGACTACTGAAGACACAGCAATGAAGTATGAATCATGGGGATGGAAAGTTGTTACCATCGATGGTCATAATCATGATGAAATAAGACAAGCATTAACAGATGCTAATAATGAAACTGAAAAACCGACTTTAATTATTGGTAAAACAATAATGGGTAAAGGTTGTGTGACTGCAGATGATGCTATGTTTGAAGGTGAATGTGAATTACACGGTCAGCCAATAGGACATACAGGAGCAGATTATACTAAGACTTTATTAAACTTAGGAGCAAATCCTGAAAGTCCGTTCGATATTTACGAAGATGTAAGTGCTTTTTATAAAGATATATTAAAAGAAAAAGTAGCTAAAGCATCAGAGAAAAAAGCAGAAATTGAGGCTTGGAGACAAGCAAATACAGAACTTGCTGCAAAATTAGATTTCTTCTTATCTGGTGAATTACCAGAATTAGATTTTGAATCTATCGAACATAAAGCAGGATTAGCTTCTAGAGCAGCTTCTTCTGGAGTATTGGCTTATTTAGCTGAAAACGTAGAAAACATGATTGTGTCTTCTGCCGATTTATCTAACAGTGATAAAACAGACGGTTTCTTAAAGAAAACCCATGCACTTAAAAAAGGTGATTTCTCAGGGTCGTTCTTACAAGCAGGTGTTGCAGAGTTAACTATGGCTTGTATTGCAAACGGATTAGCATTACACGGAGGAATTATTCCTGTAGTTGCTACATTCTTTGTGTTTTCAGATTATATGAAACCAGCCATTCGTTTAAGTGGTATTCAAGAATTAGGTGTAAAATATGTTTGGACGCATGATGCATTCCGTGTAGGTGAAGATGGACCAACACACCAACCAGTAGAACAAGAAGCTCAAATTCGTTTATTAGAAAAACTTAAAAACCATAGCGGTAAACCAAGTTTCTTAGCATTACGTCCTGCTGATTCAGCAGAAACTAGTGTTGCTTGGAAAATGGCTTTAGAAAATAAAACGACACCATCAGGATTAATTTTATCTAGACAAGGTATTAAAGATCTTCCTGCAAAAGGAGCTTCAAGATATAGTGATGCTTTAGCTGCTGAAAAAGGTGGGTATTTAGTAAAAGAAGTTGAAAATCCAGATGTTGTTTTAGTAGCAAACGGATCGGAAGTAGCAACGTTATTTGCTGCTGCTGAAATTTTAGAAGCTGAAAACGGACTGAAAGTGAATATTGCTTCTGTAATTTCAGAAGGTGTTTTCAGATTACAATCTAAAGAATATCAAAACTCTGTAATTCCTCAAAACAAACCATTATTTGGTTTAACAGCAGGATTGCCAGTAAACTTAGAAGGTTTGGTTGGAGCTAACGGTAAAGTATTTGGTTTAGATCACTTTGGTTATTCTGCACCAGCAACGGTACTAGATGATAAGTTTGGTTTTACAGGCGAAAAAGTAAGCAAAGAAGTATTAGAATATTTAAAAACAGTATAAAACTACAGATATGAAATTTTTTATTGATACAGCAAATTTAGATGATATTGCAGAAGCTCAAGCTTTAGGAGTATTAGATGGTGTTACAACTAACCCATCATTAATGGCAAAAGAAGGTATTACTGGTGCTGAAAATATTTTAGCGCATTATCAAAAAATATGTGATTTAGTTGAAGGCGATGTAAGTGCTGAAGTTATCTCAACAGATTTTGAAGGTATGGTTAAAGAAGGTGAAGCATTAGCTGCTTTACACCCTCAAATTGTTGTTAAGTTACCTATGATTGCTGCTGGAGTTAAAGCTTGTAAGTATTTTTCAGATAAAGGTATTAGAACGAATGTAACATTAGTGTTTTCAGCTGGTCAAGCTTTGTTAGCAGCGAAAGCTGGAGCAACTTATGTGTCTCCTTTCTTAGGGCGTTTAGATGATATATCTACAGATGGTTTAAACTTAATTGCTGAAATTAGATTAATTTATGATAACTACGGTTTCGATACAGAAATTTTAGCGGCATCAGTACGTCATACAATGCATGTTATTGACTGTGCTAAATTAGGTTCAGATGTTATGACAGGGCCTTTATCTTCAATTACAGGATTATTAAGACACCCTTTAACTGATAGCGGATTAGCTAAGTTTTTAGAAGATTATAAAAAAGGAAATCAATAATTAATAGTTGTTGATTGCAATAAATGAGAATTGAAAGTAGAATATACGAAGAAACGCAAAAGCTAAAATTAGCTGTTGATTGTATTATTTTTGGCTTTAATAACAATAGATTAGAGTTACTTTTAATTCACAGAGGGTTCGAACCCGAAAAAGGTAAATGGTCTCTAATTGGCGGTTTCATTGGTAATGATGAAGATCTTGATGAAGCCGCTAATAGAGTTCTATATAATTTATCTGGTTTGCAGAATATTTATATGGAACAGGTTCGTACTTGGGGTAAAGCAAATAGAGATACATCAGGTCGAGTTATATCGACAACCTATAGTGCTATGATTTTGAAATCGGAGTACGATGAAGAAAAAGTAAGTGCTTATAACACAAAGTGGTTTCCTATTGATGCGCTTCCAGAGCTTGTTTTCGATCATAAAGATATGGTAGAATCAGCAATAAGACGATTGAGAAGACGTGTTAGAAATTTTCCAATAGCTTTTAATTTATTACCTCCAAAATTCACATTGCCACAGTTGCAATTGCTTTATGAAGGTATTTTGAATGAAACTATTGATAAGAGGAATTTCAGGAGAAAAGTATCTCAAATGAAATTTTTAGTCAAATTAGAAGAAAAGGATATGTCCGAATCAAGAAAAGGCGCCTTTTTTTATTATTTTGATGAAGCCCTATATAATAAAGAACAGAATTTTAATTTATAGTTAAAAGTGTAGTATAACCTTACTTTTGAATTGTAAATTTTATTGAAAGTATAGGATGAAGAAATGACTTTTTTGAAAGTTGTTTTTTTTGTTTTAAATTTTATAAGCGTCTTTGTTACACTTATAAAAATAAACCTTATATTGCAATGTGGAATAATATCTATTTAGATTAATATTATGAGTGAAGTAAAATATACCATAGGAATGGATTTTGGCTCAGATTCAGTTAGAGCCTTAATAGTTAATGCTCTAACGGGCGAAGAAATGGCTACTGCCGTTCATTATTATGCACGATGGAAAAGCGGTAAATATTGTGAGCCTTCAAAAAATAAATTCAGACAACATCCTTTAGATTATATTGAAGGGATCGAAAATACTATTAAAGCAGTGGCGTCTCAGGTGTCTGATGATGTTGTAAATAATATAGTTGGTATTGGTGTCGATACTACAGGATCTACGCCTGTTGCAGTTGATAAAGCTGGAACACCATTAGCGTTGTTAAATGGATTTGAAGAAAATCCAAATGCTATGTTTGTTTTATGGAAAGATCATACAGGTATTAAAGAAGCCGACGAAATAAATGATTTATGTGCAAAATGGGATATAGATTATTCTCAGTTTGAAGGAGGTATTTATTCTTCAGAATGGTTTTGGTCTAAAATATTACATGTTTCTAGAGCCGATGAAACGGTTTTAAAGGCAGCGCATTCTTGGGTAGAACATTGCGATTGGGTACCGTTTTTATTAACAGGAGGAAATGATGTAAGCCAGATGAAACGTAGTCGTTGTGCTGCAGGTCATAAAGCCTTATGGCATGAGTCTTTTGGTGGTTTGCCTCCAAATGATTTCTTTGTTGCTCTAGATCCTGTTTTAGATGGTTTAACAGATAGGTTGTATAAAGAAACATATACTTCTGATGTTTCTGTTGGAACACTTTCAGAGGAATGGGCAAAACGATTAGGATTGTCAACGTCTGTTGAAGTTGCTGTTGGTGCTTTCGATTGTCACATGGGAGCCGTAGGTGTTAATATAGAACCTTACTATTTAACAAAAGTAATGGGGACTTCAACCTGCGATATTTTAGTAACGCCTTTGCAAGAAGAAGAATATTTAGTAAAAGGTATTTGCGGACAAGTAGATGGTTCTGTAGTGCCAAATATGTTAGGTTTAGAAGCAGGACAATCTGCTTTTGGCGACATATATGCTTGGTTCGAGCGTTTAGTATCGTGGCCAATTAAAGAACTTATTGGAGATTCTAGTTTAATAAGTGAAGACATAAAAGAAAAATTAGTTGAAGAATCAATAGCTAATATACTCCCAAAATTAAGTGAAGCAGCTTCAAAAGAACCTATCGGTGCTTCAGGAGAATTGGCTTTAGATTGGATGAATGGAAGACGAACACCAGATGCTAATCAAAATTTAAAAGGTGTTATTTCTGGAATCAATTTAGGAAGCACATCGCCTAAAGTATTTAGAGCTTTGGTAGAAGCTTCTTGTTTTGGAGCTAAAAAAATAGCCGATAGATTTATAAGTGAAGGTATTCCTGTAAAAGGAGTTATTGCTTTAGGAGGTATTGCAAAAAAATCATCTTTTGTTATGCAGGTTATGGCAGATGTTTTAAATTCCCCAATCAAAGTTGCAAAATCTGAACAAGCTTGTGCATTAGGAGCTTCAATTTTTGGAGCGGTTACAGCTGGTGTGTATACAGATACGGAAGCAGCAATGGATGCTATGGCGAGTCCTTTTGAAAAGGTTTATGAGCCAATAGAAGAAAATGTAGAAGCCTACAAAAAAGTATATAAAAATTATAGCGAATTATGTGTTGCTATGGAAAATCATATCATGCAATAATAAAATTATGAGTATTTATAAAACATTAAAAGAAGAAGCTTACGAGGCCAATATGGAACTTCCAGAATTAGGCTTAGTGTTATTTACATTTGGTAATGCCAGTGCTGTTGATAGAGATAAAGGCGTATTTGCAATAAAACCTAGCGGTGTACCTTATGTAGATTTGAAGCCTGAAGATATGGTGATTTGTGATTTTGATGCTAAAATAGTTGAGGGAAGCATGAGACCTTCTTCCGATACAAAAACGCATGCTGTTTTATACAAGGAGTGGGGAGATATTGGAGGTGTAGTTCATACACATTCAACTTATGGAACTGCTTGGGCTCAAGCTGTTAAAGATGTGCCTATTTTTGGAACCACACATGCCGATCATTTAATCTCAGATATTCCTTGCGCACCACCTATGAAGGATGATTATATTGCTGGCGATTATGAGCATATGACGGGTTATCAAATTATAGATTGTTTAAAAGAACGTGGCTTAGATTATAATGAAATAGGAATGATTTTAGTTGGCAATCATGCACCATTTACATGGGGTAAAACGGCTGCTAAAGCGGTTTATAATAGTGCTGTTTGTGAAGAAGTTGCAAAAATGGCATATTTAACTTTGCAGATTAATCCAAATGCTGTTATTTTGAAAGATGCATTAAAAAAGAAACATTTTGAGCGTAAGCATGGAACTGATGCTTATTACGGACAAGGATGTTAAAAATAAATATACCAATTAACTAATTATTAATTTAAACTAAATAAATATGAGTATTTTATCTTTTGTTGCCTTTACTTTACTTGTTGCTGTTATCGCATGGTGGTCTACACGAAAAACAGATGAGAATTCATCGGATGGCTATTTTCTTGGAGGAAGAAGTCTAACAGGTCCAGTAATTGCTGGTTCACTGTTACTAACCAACTTATCGACAGAACAAATTGTAGGTATGAATGGTGTTTCTTTTAGAGATGGTATTCCAATTATGGCATATGAAGTTGTAGCAGCTATCGCTATGGTATTTACAGCATTTGTATTACTGCCTAAATATCTTAAAAGTGGAATTGCTACCATTCCTCAGTTTTTAGAAAACCGATATGGTAAAAGCACAAAAACAATTGTCTCATTATTATTCTTATTAGGTTACGCTATATCTATGTTGCCAACAGTATTATATTCTGGTGCATTGGCAATAAATACCATGTTTGATATTCCAGAAATGTTGGGTATGGAACCAGAACCAGCACTTTGGGTCACGGTTTGGAGTATTGGAATAATAGGTAGTATTTACGCTATTTTTGGAGGTTTAAAAGCCGTTGCTGTTTCAGATTCAATTAATGCAGTAGGATTAATTGTTGGAGGATCATTAATTCCAATTTTTGGTTTAATGAAAATAGGTGATGGTAATGTATTTACTGGTTTGAAAAAGCTAACAACTGCACTTCCTGAAAAGTTTGATATTATTGGTGGACCTGATTCTGATGTGCCATTTTGGACACTTTTTACAGGAACGATTATTGTGAATTTTTATTATTGGGGAACCAATCAAGCTATTATTCAAAGAGCACTTGGTGCTAAAAACTTAAAAGAAGGTCAAAAAGGACTTTTAATGGCAGCGTTTATTAAAATACTAGGGCCATTTATTGTAGTACTACCGGGTATTATTGCTTTTTATATTTTTAAAGGTGATTTAGCAAATGCAGATGAAGCGTATCCAATGGTTGTAAAAGCAGTATTGCCAGTAGCATTTATTGGTTTCTTTGCAGCTGTTCTTTTTGGGGCTATTTTAAGTTCGTTTAATAGTGCTTTAAATAGTTCGGTAACATTATTTGGTTTAGATTTCTATAAAGAATATATAAACAAAGATGCTTCTGAGAAACAAGTTGTAAAAGCAGGTAAAACATTCGGTATAGTTTTAGCTGTATTCTCAATGGCAATAGCACCTTTATTATATGGAGTACAAGGTGGTATTTTTACATATTTACAAGAATTAAACGGGACACACAGTGTGCCAATTTTAGCGATTATAATTGTTGGGATATTTTCTAAACGTGTATCTGGAAAAGCAGCTAATATCGCCATCTTATTTAGTGCTATTACTTATTTAATTTTATTGTATGTTGTTAGACCAATGTGTATAGAATCTGGTGCATATTTTCCACATTTCTTGCATTTAATGGGAGCTCTTTTCGTTCTTGTAGTATTAATTATGTTTGTTGTTAGTAAGTTCTTCCCAAGAGAAACTGATTATGAACAAGTATATACTAAACAAGTTGATATCACAGCGTGGAAATATTTAAAACCAGTTGGATATACAGTTGTTGCAGCAGTTGTTGCACTTTATATTTATTTATCATAAGAATAAAATTTTAAAAAATAATGATTAATTTTAAACAAGGAGACATCTGGTTTGTAACTGGAAGTCAGCATTTATACGGCCCTGAAACACTTAAGCAGGTAGCCGAACATTCAAAGGAAATAGCTAATGCTTATACAGCTAATACAACCATTCCTGTAAATGTCATTTTTAAACCAACGGTAAAATCACCAGAGGAGATTCATGCCATTTGTAAAGCGGCTAATAACGATGATACTTGTATTGGTATTATTACTTGGATGCATACATTTTCACCAGCTAAAATGTGGATTGCAGGTTTAAACGCTTTACAAAAACCATTTTTACATTTACATACGCAGTTCAATAGAGATATTCCATGGAGTTCTATTGATATGGATTTTATGAATTTAAACCAATCGGCACATGGTGGTCGTGAGTTTGGATTTATAGCATCAAGAATGCGATTAAATCGTAAGGTAGTTGTTGGACACTGGCAAAATGAAAAAGTAATTGCTAAAGTTGCCGATTGGTGTCGTGTTGCTAATGCAGTTGCCGATAGTAGAAAAATGAAAGTGGCTCGTTTTGGAGACAATATGAGACAAGTTGCTGTAACCGATGGAAATAAAGTGTCTGCTCAAATTAAATTTGGGTATGAAGTTAATGGTTACGGTGTTGGCGATTTAGTAAAATACATTGATGGTATTTCAGATGCTCAAGTTGATAGACTTGTACAAGAATATGATGATACTTATGTAATGGCAGCAAAAATTAAAACAGATGGCACGATGCGATCTGCTTTAAAAGATGCCGCTAAAATAGAATTAGGAATGCGTGCCTTTTTAGAAGAAGGTGGCTATACAGCATTTACCGATACGTTTGAAGATTTACATGGAATGAAACAATTACCAGGTATTGCAACACAACGTTTAATGGCTAGTGGTTATGGTTTTGGTGGTGAAGGCGATTGGAAAACTTCAGCATTAGTTCGTACCATGAAAGTTATGGGAGCTGGTTTAGAAGGCGGTAATAGTTTTATGGAAGATTATACGTATCATTTCGATCCAGATAATTCAACATGTTTAGGATCTCATATGTTAGAAATTTGTCCATCTATTGCTAAAGGCGATGTGTCTTGTGAAATTCATCCGTTAGGAATAGGAGGAAAAGAAGATCCTGTAAGATTAGTGTTTAACGGTGGCGCAGGAAAAGCATTAAATGCTTCTGTGGTAGATATGGGGAATCGTTTTAGAATGCTTGTAAATACTGTTGAAGCAGTCGATATTAAAAATGATTTACCAAAACTTCCTGTGGCGCGTGTGCTTTGGGATGCTAAACCAGATTTACAAACAGCTGCTGCTGCTTGGATTTATGCTGGAGGTGCTCATCATACTTGTTATAGTCAAAATATTTCTGCGGAGTCTTTAGAAGATTTTGCTGAAATAATGGATATAGAGTTTTTACTAATAGATGAAAAAACAGATTTATACAGATTTAAACAAGAGCTTCGTTGGAATGATGCTGCTTATGTTTTAAATAAAGGTTATTAAGTAATAAAACTTATTAATAAAACTAAAAGACTGCCTGAAAAGGTGGTCTTTTTGTATTTGTTTAAAAAAGTAAATATTTAACATAAATATTGGTAACATTTTTAATGTTAGATAGTCTAGTGCTTAACGACTAAATCAATTATTCGTAACTTTGTTATATCAGAAATCTAATATTATGAAATTCTTTGATCAATCAGAATCGCCCCTATATTTAAAAATAAGTTTTAATAAGCTTATAGAGCAATATGAAGCGCTTGTTAATAGCGAGGATGAGTTTGTTGCTGCTAAAGCAAGACATATATTAGAAATTCAAAAACCATATCCGGAATTAAGAGCAGGTTTTACAGATTTTTCATTATTAGAAACTTATGAAAAAGAAATACAGTTTATACTGCAAGATGTATTTAGTCCTGTTTTAACTAAAAATGAAATAAAAGCAGCCACAGTGCCTTTTCAAAATCTGATTTTTAATTCTTCTGAAAGATTTAAGAATATTATAAAAACAGGTGGTAATGATTTTGAATTGAAAATTAAAAACATGCCTGAAAATGATAGGTATATTATTGCTTGTACCATTGTTTTAAATTTTTGTTATGGTTACGATTTAAATTTTAAACGTCCATTTTATTACGAAATACCAGATGAAAACGGTGTAATACGTTATTATAAAATATTGTATAATGCCGATTTTTGTGAAATTACACCAACTGAAAATGCTGTAAAATTAACGCAAGAAGATTACGACGAATTATTAGATAATTTTGATAATATAGATCTATGGAAAGAAAAATTTCCGCCTAATAGTTATATTTTTAAAGGTTTTGTTATCTCAAATATATTCGATGTTACAGAGGATCAATCTATTTCAAATATTAAATCGAGTTTAATAGGAGAAGACAAACGTAAGGATGAGACTTTTATAGAGTCGTTTCATGAGATTTTTAGATCACTTTTCGGATTAAAAGATATTAAAGTAGGTTTTTCAATATATAATCAAGAGGAGAATAGTTTCGAGCATATTTATGGTGCAGGTATGAATAGTTTTTTATTAAACGAAAAGGAAAGTATATCTTGTTCTGATGCTTTATGTGGTTGGTCTTATAATAAATTAATAAAGGAAAATAATTGCTTTGCAATATCTGATATTGATAAAAATGTTAAGAAATTAAAGCAAGATCCAGAATCACATGTGCCACAAGTAATGGCTTTACACAATCAAGGTATTAAGAGTGTTATTTTTGCACCTATAGCAAATGATGATGGCTTAATGGGAATCATAGAAATAGTATCAGATAAACCCAAAGTGCTTAATAGTATAAATGCTAATAAGCTCATAGATGTGATGCCATATATTGTATCGGCAGTTGAACGTTCAAAAAGTGAAGAGGAAAATTTAATTGATGCTATTATTCAAAAGGAATGTACTTCTATTCATCCTAGTGTACAATGGAGATTTCAAAAAGAAGCTAAAAACTTTATTAAATCAGAATTTAAAGGAGAACAAGCTATATTTAAGAAAATAGCATTTGATGATGTTTACCCTTTGTATGGGCAGATTGATATAAAAGGATCTTCGGAAGCAAGAAATGAAGCTACAAAACAAGATTTAACACTGCAGTTGAAAGCTGCAAAAAATATTTTTGAAAGCGCATCGCAAATTGAATCATTACCAATTTATGATCAGTATATATATCAAATCAATGATTATTTAGAAGGATTGACTTCGCATTTTCAGGTAGATAGCGAACAGCAAATTTCGGAGTTTTTTAAGGAAGACATAGAACCTGTATTTAAGCATTTATTTACTTTAGAAGCTTTAAAAAAACAAATCAACGCTTATTTTGATAGTATAGATGATAAAGTAGAAGTGCTTTATAGTCATAGAAAAGACTACGACGAAACTGTAGCCTTAATTAATAAGGAAATGGCGTCGCTTTTAGATAAGAAACAAGTAGAAGCACAGGCTATGTATCCGCATTATTTCGAACGTTTTAAAACGGATGGTGTAGAGCATAACATGTATATAGGTGAAGCTATTACAAAAGAAGATAGTTTTAATCCTATTTATTTATATAATTTAAGGTTATGGCAATTGCAAGTCATGTGTGAAATGGAAAATTCATTTTATCAAATGCAATCAAAATTCCCTATCTCACTGGATGTCGCTTCTATGGTTTTGGTGTTTAATCAACCATTATCAATAAGTTTTAGAATGGATGAAAAGCAATTTGATGTAGATGGTACTTATAATGCTAGATACGAAATTGTAAAAAAACGTGTAGATAAAGCTTATATAAAAGGCACTAAAGAACGTGTTACTCAAAAAGGAAAGATTAGTATTGTATATTCTCAAAAACAAGATGAGAATGAATATTTAAGATATATTAAATTCCTTCAATCTAAGCATTATTTGGATACAGATATTGAAATAGTAGAACTACAAGATTTACAAGCAGTAACAGGCTTAAAAGCCATTCGAGTTAGTGTGTTGTATCATAAAAATGAAGAAGACAAATCGTTCTATACCTATGATGATTTAATGAAGGAGATTAAGGCTTAGGTGTTAACTGTTTTTTTCTTTTTATAATGTCTTCCGTACCATAAAAGAAATCCTGTTACGGGTAAACTAGCCGTTAGTAAGCTAATAATAAAAGCGATTATTTTTCCAATAATGCCACCAATGGCTCCAATGTGTATGTCGTAGTTCATCCGAAGTATTTTTTCAGGAACTTTAGCATCGCTATATTTTCCATAAACCCCAGGTGTTTCAATTTCTTCTAAAGTGTTTTGGTCGAAAAATCGAAAATCTGAGTCATAAAATAAATCTTTACTATTTGATACTTCTATATAAACGCTTGACGAATCAGATTCGGGATAGTGCAATTCAAAACTTTCAGCATTTGGCGATTCTTTTTGAAGTTTTATAATCAGTTTGTCAATTGGAAGCGTGGAGCTGTTGGTTTTAGTTTTGCTTTTATTTTCAGGAATAATAAATGCAGCAACTTTATCACCACCAGTAGATTTGTAAAGTACATACTTTAACCAGTTATAAGACATAACAGAACCTGTAAAGGCTAAGACGAGTGCTAAAGAACAAATATAAAATCCAATAACAGTATGTAAGTCGAAGTTTTTACGTTTCCAACGTGTTGTAGATTTCCAATCGAATTTTAATCGTTGCTTTAAGTTTTTACGCTTTTTAGGCAGCCACAATATAAAACCTGAAATGATTATTAAAATAAAAATAAGAATGGATGCACCTACTACTTGTTCACCAATAGTTTTTGGTAACCATAAACGCATATGACCTTTTAAAATAAAGGCAAAAAAGCCTGAAAGATGGTCGTCTATTTGAATGAGGTCTCCCGAATACGGGTTTAAAAACACACTCTGATAAAACTCTGGATCGGCATCATAAAAAATAACTTCAATGGCATCATCTGCTTTTTTAAAAAGGCTGCCATGTATGGTATTGTTTGGTAAAACTTTTTCAGCAATGGTTTTAACTTCGGTTGGCGTTAAAATGGGTTGATTTTGAGATGCTACCTTTTTGTAATCAGAATAAAGACTTTCAATTTCGGTCCTAAAAGCCCAAAAACAGCCTGTTATTGCTACAATAAAAACAACAATTCCTGTTGCTAATCCTAAAACCTTGTGAAGTGTAAGAATATTTTTTTTAAAGCTCATAGTATAAATCAATAAAGGGCAACCTTTTTAAGATTGCCCTGGAAAATATATATTCGTTATTAGAACTTGTATTCAAAAGAAGCTATATACATTCTATTTTGTTGAGGTGTTAATGTGCTCCAACCGGAATAATAAGCTTCATTAGTTAAATTATTTCCTTTTATGCTAATTCTAAATTTTTCTGATTCGTAATAAATAGATGCATTAAATACTGTGTAGGCAGGCAACGTGAACCCACCAGAATTTGTATAATCTGCCATAGCATTATAATCACTTGCGCCATTAAAACCTGCTCCAAAGCCAAAGTTTTTTGCAACACCTTCTTTAAATTGGTAATCTCCCCAGAAGTTGTAAAGAATTTCAGATCCTGATTCTGCTGGACGCACTCCAATTAAATCAGGTCTTGATTCAGATTTTGAAACTTCTGCATCATTAAAACTAAAACCACCGCGTACATTTAATCCATCTATGGGGTTTGCATTTACTTCAAGTTCCATTCCTTTGCTTTTAACTGTAGCATCTTGTTGTTTTGCTGCACCAAATCCCATGACTTTGTCTTTAACTTCAATATTGTAATAGCTTACAGTTGCTTCTAATTTATTATTAAAAAGATTTGTTTTAACTCCAAACTCGTATTGGTTGGCTTGTTCTAAATCATAGGATTGTAATTGGGTTCCTAATGTTGGGTCGTTAATATCTATAGGAACCAATTCTGGGTTTACATATGAAAAACTATTCTGGTAATTTCCGAAAACAGATAATTCATTTAATATCGGTTGAAAGACTAAACCAAATTTTGGAGAAAATGTAGATTCATCATATGCTTGATGATCATCTGCAGGGTTATTTATATCGCCTTCATATTTAAATCTGTCATAACGAATACTTGCCATGGCCGATAGATTCGGTAAGATGTTTAGAACATCTGAAGCATAAATTCCTAAAACATTTTGTTTCGTATTTGTATTAATATTTCCTAAACCAGACAATGCTGTGTTTAAATTAGCAGCGTTTATTACTGGTTCTCCATATATTAAATCACCTTGAGCAGATACAGTATGTAAGTAACCCCAATTAGAACTTTTATCAATTATATTAGATTCTAAATAATCTATACCAATTAAAACTTTGTTTTTTAAATCGCCTAATTTAAAATTTCCAGTAAAGTTTTGTTGTGCGTTGAATGTTTTTGTTCTTGCGTTAGTGTTTTGAGCATATAAAGCAAAGTTTGTTGTTGCTATTGGCGCCGTAGGAATTGTCCAGTCTGCAGCATTCCATAAATAGGTGTAAAAACCTTTTGACTTTGCTAGTCCGCCTGCAATAATAGTTTGAGAAGACCAATTGTCTGATATTTTATATGCAATCTCACCTCTGTAATTTTGCGTTGGGTTTTTTATAATAACATCGTTATTTGTTAATGATAAATCTCTGTTATAATTTAATTCCTCTACAGTGTTAAATGCTAAAGGAACGGTTCTATTAAAAAACAGGAATGTTTGATTGGTTTGTTCGTTTGCTGATGCTTCATATGCAAAGTTTAGCGTTAATTTATTATTAACTTTATATGACATAGAAGGGGCTAAAAATACAGATTTTCTATACCCAGCATCTTGAAAGCTGTTTTCTTTTTGATAACCTGCATTAAAACGCATTGAGAAATTATCGTTTTCACTTACGTTTACATCTACGTTTAGTTTTCTAAAATCAAAAGATCCTCCAGAAACAGAAATACTCCCATCTGTGCCGTTATGAGGTTTTTTTGTAACGATGTTAATTAAACCGCCATAAGAGGTTACAGAACTCCCAAATAATGTTGCAGAAGGACCTTTGATAACTTCAATACGTTCTACATTTGATGGATTTATAAAACCATTTGTAATACCTGACACCCCGTTTACGAGTTGAGGTTGAACAGAAAAACCACGAATAGAATAGTAACCTGCACCATCACCACTTCTACCAGTAGAAGACCATAATTTATCTACACCCACAGCATTTTTTAATGCGTCTTCAAAACTATAAACTGATTGTGATACTAATAATTGATTGGTAACTGTACTGTAAACTTGTGAGTTTTCAATGTTTTTAAGTGGCATTTTAGCCACATAAGCACTTTGTTTTCTCGAAAACTTGTTTTTACGTTTATTTTCTAGAACAACGGCTTGTAGAAGTTCGTTTCCTTCAAAAAGAACAATAGAACCTAAGTTTACAACATTGTTGTTTATTGTAACAGTTAATTCTTTAGTTTTATAACCCAAGTAAGAAATAATAAGCGTGTATTCTCCATTATTTAGAGCTGTTATTTCGAAAGCTCCATTTTCATCAGATTGAGATCCTTTTGTAGTGTTTTTAATAATAGCATTAACTCCAAGTATTGGGTTTTTTGCATCATCTGAGATTGTTCCTTTTATTGTGCCAGTTTGTGCAAATGAGTATGCGCTTAGCATAATGAAAAGTGAAAAAGTAATTATTTGTTTCATTTGTTTTTATTTAGACTTAATATAAATAGTAAATTAAAACGCAAAAGTATATTCTTGTAACGAATCTTGCAAGTTATTTATAATTATTCTAAATAAAATTATTTAACGTATTGATTTAAGAAGAGTTAATGTGTTTAAAGTTGTAAAGTAGGGTTTGTTTCTAGCTATATGTTTTATTACATTACTCTTTCTGAATATTGAAAAGCAATAGTAAAAGCAATAACGCTTATTATAATCCCTATCATAAAAACAGAATAAGTAAGTCTAAGAATTTTGTATTTTTTATCAAGTACTAAACCTAAAAAGTACAAATCCTTTTTCATAGAAGAATACAGGTAGTCTCTATCTTGCATCATTTCTCCCATAGCCCATTCAAAATCTTTAAGTCCCATTTTATGAAAGTTTCCAAAGAACAATAAATTCACTTTTTTATTAGCAACATCATCTTTTGTAAATTTCCCACTTGTAACATTAGGTCTCGTTGCTAAAACTGATAAAATGATGGAAGCAACCGTAACAATTACAAAAATAACGGTTGGAATTATAAGGTAATGATTAGATGGGTTATCTAATTTAGGAATAAGGTTTGATAATACTAACGACACAATAATAGCATTTACCGAAAGTAAAATATTGGCTTTCGTATCAGCAATATTACTTAGTGTAATATGGTTTTTCATTGTAACTCTAAACATGGTTTCAATACCACGTTCAGGCAATTCTACTTTGTTTTTCTTAAAAGATAATTCTTCTTTTTTTTGCTGAAGTTTATTGTTGTCTAAGTCTAATTTCTTTTTAGCTTTTAATAATTCAGAAATATTTTTACTCTTTCTTTTATCCCAATTTAAAGCAGCCTCGTTGGTGTAAAACTTATGTTTGGTAGATAAAAAGGTTATGTTTTCATCTAACCATTCCGTTTCAGTTAATGTTTTATTGCATGTAAGTTCCCATTCTTTTCTAAGCAATTCAGATATTTCAATATAATTCTTGCTGCCAATATGAGCACAATCGGCATCTCTAATTGTTTTTTCTAATTGATTTTTTGGTACATAATTAAATGTCGTAGCCAAAATTAAATTACAAATAGCATCAATATCTTTTTCAGAACAATTTTGAGCATTTAAAAATGCTTTAGCAATAACAACGCCTTCTTCTTCATGATTTTTTACGTTTTTTGTGTAACCTGTATCATGAAACCAAGCAGCAATTATAAGGATGTTTTTCTCAGAATCAGTTAAACCAGATTGTTCTGCCAATTCCTTTGCTTTTTCAACAACACGTTTTGTATGCGTTAAGTTGTGGTATATAAAAGAACTATCTAACGTTTCGTTTAAAAGGTTAGTTGCAAATTTTTCGGCTTCAACAACAAGTTTATTCATAAATTGTATGAGTTTATTAAGTAAAAATACTAAACTTTGGCAATATAAAGTAACGGAATAATTTGTCGTAAATTTCACGAATACTTTCAAAGAAGTAAAAGTGTAAGTTTTTGAATAAAATTTCGACTATATTTAGGTTGAAAAGGCATATTATAATTAACTAAAAAAAGAAAGGACTCATAATTATGCTAACTTGGAAAGAAGTCATTAATTTTTCCGTAAAGGGAAACCCAATTCCAGACAAACGTGTTGAAAAAACAGATGCCGAATGGCAATCTCAATTAACAGCAGAACAATTCAGAATTACAAGACAAAAAGGAACAGAACGTCCACATAGTGGAGCGCTTTGTAGTATTCATGATGCAGGTAAATACAATTGCGTGTGTTGTAATACACCTTTGTTCGATTCTACTATTAAGTTTAGTTCGGGTACAGGTTGGCCTAGTTTTACACAACCTATTAAAGAAAATGCTATTAAATACGAAAGAGATACTGCTTTTGGAATGGTTCGCGTTGAAGTTATGTGTAATACTTGCGATGCGCATTTAGGACATGTATTTCCAGATGGTCCAGAACCAAGTGGTTTAAGGTATTGTATTAATTCAGAATCTATGATAATTGAAAGGGAAGAAAATGAATAAACAAAATTTACAATTGGCAACACTTGGAGGTGGATGCTTTTGGTGTGTTGAAGCTATTTTAAAAGAATTAAAAGGTGTAGAAAAAATAGTTTCGGGTTATACAGGTGGTACGGTTCCTGGTACACCAACATATAAAGAAGTGTGTTCTGGTTTAACGGGTCATGCCGAAGTGGTACAAGTAACGTTTGATGCTAATATAATTTCGTATAAAGATTTATTAGTTGTTTTCATGACGAGTCATGATCCTACAACTTTAAACCGACAAGGTGCAGATACAGGAACACAATACCGTTCGGTCATTTATTATTATAATGATACTCAAAAAGAAATAGCTGAAGTCGTTGCTAAAGAAATGGCTCAATACTATGAAGACCCCATAGTTACAGAAATAAGTAAAATGGGCGTTTTTCATAGTGCAGAAGCTTACCATCAAGATTATTATGCAAATAATTCCACGCAAGGGTTTTGTAGTGCTGTAATTACACCGAAGCTTGCAAAATTGCGTAAAATACATGCTGATAAATTAAAATAAAGAAAGGATATTATTTTTGAAAGTAATTAAACTTTATGGCACCGATAGATGCCATAAAACTAAATATTATAAAGCTTTTTTAGAAGCGAAAAAAGTCGAGTATCAGTTTTTTGATGTTGAAGAAAACAAAGATTCAGCAGAAGAATTACGTAATTTGTACGCAACTAAAGAACTTCATTTTCCAACAATTACAATTGGAGACAAGCGATTAAGAAATCCTTCTGAAAAGGATTTGAATAAATGGTTAGCTAAATTGATATGAAATTAAATATAAAAGATACTTTTAATAAAGAATTACCTGCAGATCCTATTCTTGAAAACACAAGAAGACAGGTTAAAAAAGCCTGTTTTTCTTATGTTACACCAAAGCAAACAGCAAAGCCTAAATTACTTCATGTGTCTCCAGAAATGTTAGGCAATTTAGGATTTTCAGAAACAGATTCAAAAAGTGAAGAATTTCTAAAAGTCTTTACAGGAAACACTGTGTTGCCAAATACAAAGCCATATGCCATGTGTTATGCAGGGCATCAATTTGGGAATTGGGCAGGACAATTGGGTGATGGACGCGCTATTAATTTAGCTGAAGTAGAACACAATAATAAGCATTGGGCTATTCAATTAAAAGGAGCAGGTGAAACACCGTATTCTAGAACAGCCGATGGCTTAGCGGTATTGCGGTCTTCGGTAAGAGAATATTTGTGTAGCGAAGCTATGTATCATTTAGGCGTACCAACAACCAGAGCTTTGTCGTTGGCTTTAACAGGCGATCATGTTTTAAGAGATATGCTGTATGATGGTAATGCTGCTTATGAAAAAGGAGCCGTAGTTTGCCGTACAGCACCTTCTTTTCTAAGGTTTGGTAGTTATGAAATATTTGCTGCACAACAGGATTCAGAAACTTTAAAAACACTGGTAGATTATACCATTAAACATTTTTTTAGTCATTTAGGAGAACCTTCAAAAGATACTTATTTAGCATTTTTTAACGATGTGATGCAACGTACTTTAGAGATGATTATTCATTGGCAACGCGTTGGTTTCGTACACGGTGTTATGAATACCGATAACATGTCAATTCTAGGTTTAACTATAGATTACGGACCTTATGGTTGGTTAGAAGGTTTCGATTATGGTTGGACGCCAAACACTACCGATAGTCAGCATAAAAGATACCGATACGGGAATCAGCCTAATATCGGACTTTGGAATTTATACAAATTAGCAAACGCATTGTTTCCTTTAATTGAAGATGTTGAAGCTCTAGAACGTATTTTAGATCAATATAAAATAGATTTTGAAGCAAACTCATTAAAAATGATGCGTTCTAAATTAGGATTAGAAATGGAAGATTCTTTTGATGCATCTTTAATTGAAAATTTAGAAGACAATCTATTACTTATAGAAACAGATATGACGATTTTCTTTAGAAAATTAAGCGATTTTAATAAAGAAAAACCTTCAGAAGGATTAACAATTATAAATGATGCGTTTTATAATGAGGATGATCTTTCAGATGAAATAAAACAAAAATGGCATGCATGGTTTCAACGCTATGCAGAACGTTTAGAGCAAGAAGAAATCACTTCAGAAAAGCGAAAAGAAAACATGAACTTGGTAAATCCTAAGTATGTATTGCGTAATTATATGTCGCAATTAGCAATTGATGAAACAGATAAAGGAAATTATGAATTGATAGATGAATTGTTTCAACTTTTAAAACAACCTTATGCTGAACAACCCGAAAATGAAAAATGGTTTGCAAAACGGCCAGAGTGGGCACGTCATAAGGCAGGTTGTTCTATGTTGTCATGCAGTTCATAAAAAGGTAAATTAAAAATAAGAGTTATCAGGAATTTGGAAACACAAATAGGATTAGGATTGGCTGCTCTGGGCAGACCAGAATATATAAATATTAGAACCAATAATAGTATCGATAAATCTGAAGAAGCGTTTAAAAATAATACGTTTTCAGTATTAGATGAAGCCTATAAATTAGGGGTTCGTTATTTTGATACGGCGCCATCTTACGGTAAGGGAGAAGCTTTTTTACAGGAATGGAATAATACTAATAACCACACTGATGTTGTTTTGGGTACAAAATGGGGGTACACCTATAAAGCGAATTGGGAACTGGGTTATACTGGGAAACATGAAGTTAAAGAACATTCGTTAGAAAAGTTAATGGAACAATGGCAAGTATCAAAAGACATGCTTCCAAAGTTGAAATACTACCAAGTGCATTCGGCAACTTTTGAAAGCGGTTTGTTAGAAAACCGAGATGTTTTAAATCAGCTTTATAAATTAAAAAAAGAAACAGGTTTGCAAATTGGTATTACTACCAGTGGTGAGAATCAAAAAGATGTTTTAGAAGCCGCATTGAAAATAGAAGTTGTAGGCGAATCACTATTTGATAGTTTTCAAGTAACCTATAATGTATTTGAGCAATCTACATGTTCTGTTTTAAATAAAATTATTAAAAGCGGAAAAACGGTTATTATAAAAGAAGCTTTAGCGAATGGACGCGTGTTTGAAAATGAGAAGTTTTTAAATTATCAAAAAGCATATAAAATAATTAAACAGCTTTCAGAAAAATATAAAGTTGGTTTTGATGCGTTAGCTTTACGTTTTGTAATTGATAATTTAAAGCCTGCTTACGTGTTAAGTGGAGCATCTAATAAAATTCAATTAGAAGAAAATTTAAAAGCTTTAAGTTTTAGTTTTACAGAAGAGGAATTAGAAATTCTCAAGACATTAAAAGTTTCTTCAGAAAATTATTGGGAAGAACGCAGTAAAATGAACTGGAATTGAAAAATAATTCTCCGAGATTTGTCTCGAAGTTTCTGTTGAAATTGTCATTTCCGAGAAGGCGGGAATCTAAATAATAGAATTTTACTAGCTTGTCACTTGAATATGACTTGTAATAAGAAATTCTTTATTGAAAAACCTAATTATTATCTTTGATAAACTAAACCAACCTTATGATGAAGTTTAAAAAATCAGCATACTTATTTGTAGCAGTCATTATTCTAAATGCATGTGCTACTTATAAGACTCAATATAAAACCCCTCAAACTGAAACTATTTTTCCTAACAAGGAAATAGCGCATTCTTTTTATTTAATTGGAGATGGTGGTAATTCGCCTTTAGGATCTCAGTCTAAAGCTATAAAAGATCTTAGTGAAACTTTAAAAAAAGCTTCAGAAAATAGTACGGTATTGTTTTTAGGCGATAATATTTATCCGAAGGGTATGCCAAAAAAGAGTGAAGAAAGTCGTGCTTTTGCCGAACATCAATTAATCGTTCAAACCAACGCTGTAAAAGATTTTAAGGGAGAAGCTATTTTTATTCCAGGAAATCATGATTGGTATAGTGACGGTTTAAAAGGCTTAAAGCGTCAAGAGAATTTTGTAGAAAAGGTTCTAGGGAAAAACACCTTTCTGCCCGAAAATGGTTGTCCTATTGAAAAAGTTAATATTTCAGATGATGTTGTTATGATTATTATTGATTCTGAATGGTATATTACAAATTGGGATAAACATCCAACGATTAATGATGATTGTGAAATTAAAACACGATTTAAGTTTTTTGAAGAATTAGAAAGTTTAATAAAAAAAGCTCGAGGTAAAACAACCGTTATAGCTTTGCATCATCCTATGTTTAGTAATGGGCCACATGGAGGGCAATACGATTTTGCTTCAAATTTAAAACCGATTCCTGTTTTAGGAACGCTTAAAAATCTATTAAGAAAAACAAGTGGTGTATCGCCTGCCGATTTACAAAATCAAAAGTATAGTGCTTTTAAAAAGCGTGTTGTAACATTGGCTCAGGAGAATGATAAAGTTATTTTTGTGTCGGGGCACGAACATAGTTTACAATATTTAGAGCAAGATAATTTGGCTCAAATTATTAGTGGCGCGGGTTCTAAAGCCACAAAAACACGTAATGTAAGTGGTGCGTTTACTTCTAGCGATAATGGGTTTGCTAGATTAGATGTTTTTAAAGATGGTTCTTCTTTTGTTCGGTTTTATTCAGCAAAAACAGATAAAGTCATTTTTCAAACAGAAATCTATCCTGAAGATAAAAAAGATGTTATTCAAAATTATAATACATCATTTCCAAACAGAGAATCGGCTTCAATTTATTCTGAAAAAGAAATTGAAAAAAGTAATTTTTATAAATCCGTTTGGGGAGATCGTTATAGAAAATATTATGGTGCAAAAGTAAATGTGCCAACAGTAAATTTAGATACGCTTTTTGGAGGTTTAACACCAACAAGACGAGGTGGTGGGCATCAATCTAAATCACTTCAATTAATAAATAAAGAAGGAAAACGTTATGTGATGCGTGCTATGAGAAAAAGTGCGACGGTGTATTTACAAGCTATGGCTTTTAAAGATCAATATATAGAAGGGCAATTTGATGGTACAGTAACCGAGAGCATATTACAAGATTTTTACACAGGTTCTTATCCATACGCACCATTTGTAACAGGAGGTTTGTCTGATGCCGTTAACTTATATCATACAAACCCGGTATTGTATTTCGTGCCTAAGCAAAAGGCTTTAGCTAGTTTTAATGCTAGTTTTGGAGATGAATTGTATATGATTGAAGAGCATGTGTCTGATGGTCATGGAGATATTAAAAGTTTTGGGAATGCCAATAAAATAGAAAGCACTAGCGATTTAATGAAAAGACTACGTAAAGATGAAAAATATGTAGTTGATGAAGATATGTTTTTAAGAGCTAGATTGTTTGACATGGCTATTGGAGATTGGGATAGACATACCGATCAATGGCGTTGGGCGAAATTTAAAGAATCAGGTAAAGTAGTTTATAGACCTATTCCTAGAGATAGAGATCAAGCTTTTTCTATTATGGGAGATGGTGCTTTAATGAAATTAGCAACCCGAATTGTGCCAGCTTTAAACCTTATGGAAGGCTTTAATGACGATATTAGAAATGTAAAAGGGTTTAATTCAAGTCCATTTTCATTAGATATGATGTTACTATCTAATACGACTAAAAAACAATGGGAAAAACAGGTGGAGTTTCTTCAAAATAATTTAACCGATGCTGTTATTGATAAAGCATTTAAAGCATTTCCAAAAGAAGTGCAGGATGAAACTATAACAGAAATAAAACGTGTACTGAAAGCAAGACTTAAAAATCTTCCAGAAATTGCTAATACATATTATGAAGCCATCAATAAAACACCTTTAATAAAAGGAACCGATAAAGATGATTTGTTTGAAATTGAGCGTTTGCCAAACGGACAAACAAAATTAACTGCATATAGAATAAAGGATGGGGAAAAAGGGGCTTTGTTGCATGAGAAAACATATAGTAAATCTGAAACTAAAGAACTTTGGATTTATGGTTTAGATGATGAAGATGTGTTCAAAGTCTTTGGTGAAGGAGATGATTTAATAACATTACGACTTGTTGGTGGGCAAAATAAGGATACCTATATTGTTGAAAACGGTAAGAAGGTTAAGATGTATGATTACAAGTCTAAGAAAAGTGAGTTTACTACAAATAAAGGGAAGAAAAACTTAACGGATGATTATGAAACCAATGTGTATGATTATAGCAAACCTAAAAACACGACGAATCAATTTATGCCAACTATAGGAGCAAATCCTGATGATGGATTTAAAATAGGCTTTGTAAATACACTTACTAATTATGGGTTTGAACGTAACCCATTTAGTTCGCAGCATACCTTTTCTGCGGCATATTATTTTGCTACAAGCGGGTACGATTTTGAATATCAAGGCGAGTTTGCTAATGTTGTTGGTTCGTGGAATTTGGGTTTAAATGTTAAATATACAAGTCCTAATTATGCTATTAATTTCTTTGGTTACGGAAATAGTACACCTAATTTAAATATTGATGACGAAGCTAATTTTAGTATGGATTATAACCGTGTAAAACTAAGTACATTAAAATTTTCACCATCATTAAATTGGAGAGGAAGTACAGGAGCGCATTTTAAACTAGGTTTAAGTTATGAGTCTATTGAAGTAGAAGAAACTAGCGATAGATTTGTTAATGATTTTTATATAGCAAACGGTATGGAAAATCAAAAAGATTTTCTTGGAGCTGAAGCGACTTATAATTATAAAAATAAAGACAACGAAGCGTTCCCAACTTTAGGAATGCAAACGAGTTTACAACTTGGATATAAATCGAATTTAGAGGAATCAAAAGGCTTTGCATATTTTATTCCGGAGTTAGGCTTCGATTATAAATTGGTTTCTAGCGGACAATTGGTTTTGGCTACTAATGCCAAAGCGCATTTTATTTTTGGAGATGATTTTGAGTTTTATCAATCGGCAAATTTAGGGGCTAATAACGGATTGCGTGGTTATAGAAACGAACGATTTTCTGGCAAAAATGCTTTTTATCAAAGTACCGATTTACGATTAAATCTTCGTAAAGTGAAAACAGGATTACTGCCTTTAAATATCGGGTTGTATGGAGGTTTCGATTATGGTCGTGTTTGGGTAGATAACGAATTAGTTTCAAATAATAACACGGCGTTTAACTCAAATACTTGGAACACCTCAATTGGTGGTGGTGTGTTTGCAAATGCTGCAGATATATTAACGCTTAACGTATCGGCATTTCATGGCGATGACGGTTTGCGCTTAGCGTTTAAAGTTGGTTTTGGGTTTTAATTTTATCCTGAACTTGATTCAGGATCTCATCAATTTACGGTAGGGTATTTGATGGTTGGTTATAGTATTCTTGAATGGTCAAAAAATAGAATAATATTAAAGAAGCTCTAAACTATTTCAACTTAAGCTCATACAAATTCCCATCACCACCATGAGCTCTTTCATCGGTAATGTAAAGGGTGTTATTGTTTTTAAAACAAACACCTTCTTTTTGAGTTTCTGAACTGAAATTATAAGTTTCAATACTACCGCTAAAAAAATCATCGGCATTAAAGTTTGAAAATATCCAGACTGCTTTTTGAGTTAGTAAAGCGATTTTTTTACCGTCATCACTAATATCTACAGAGGTTGTCCAACAGGTTAAATCTTCACAAGTAGTGAAAGTGTCAACGAATTTAGCTTCATGGTTTCCTTTAGTAGCTGGGATTTTATAAACATCTGTTTTTCCGTGATTACCTTTTACTCGGCTCTTAGTAAATAAATAAAGACTGTCATTAAAATGAAAGAACGCTTCGCAATCAAAATACATTTTGTCTTTTTTAGGAGGGAATTTATTTTGGTTGGGATAATAAAATGAAATGCGTTCTACTTTAATGGTTTTATCCTTTTTTAAATCGGAATGTTTTACTTTAAGTATCGCTAAATTTTTGCGTTCATTCAGATTGTTTCCAAAATCACCAATATAAAGATTGCCAGCTTTGTCGGAAGTTAAATCTTCCCAATCGTTATTTTTAGCCTTTATTTTTAGCTCTTTTTTTATGTTTCCTTTTTTACTGACGCCGTAAAGTTTGGGTTTGTTGCCACTATCGTTTAGCATCCAAATGAATTCCGAATCAATAAGGGTTTCAGTTCCTGAAACTTCTGCTAAATCTTTTGGTAAATCGGCTATAATTTTAGAGTCGTTATTATAGCAAGAAGCATTTAGGAGGATGACTAATAAAAGAAATTTATTCATTTAGGCTGTGATAATTTATAATGCTAAATTTACAGAGATATTTTTAATAAGAATTATTTAAGTGAAAAAATCTTGTTTACGTATTGGGCATCGAGGAGCTATGGGGCATGTAGTTGAAAATACGATGGCATCTATAAATAAAGCTTTAGAGTTTAATGTTGATGGCATTGAAATAGATGTACATAAGTGTGCTTCGGGAGAACTTGTTGTATTTCATGATTTTACTTTAGATAGAATGACCAATGCTAGTGGTGAAATTTCAAAATATACACTTTCAGAATTAAAAAGGTTTCAAGTTAAAGAACAGTTTGATATCCCAACATTGCAAGAAGTTATCAATTTTATAGATAGGAAGTGTTTGTTAAATATTGAATTAAAAGGACGCAATACAGCATTTGAAACCGAAAGGATCATTAAAAAATATATAGATTACCAAGGATGGACATACAACAATTTTCTTGTTTCTAGTTTTCAACATCATGAACTAGAACAAGTTTATAACCAAAATGCAAAAGTGCCATTGGCGGTGCTTACAAAAGCCAATATGGATGAGGCTATAGAGTTTGCCGAAATAGTTAAAGCCAATGCGATACATCCAAATATTGCTATTGTAACTAGAAATAATATTAAGAAGGCAAAAGATATGGGGTATAATGTTAATGTATGGACTGCAAATGATGAAGATGTAATTAAACGAATGAAAGATTATAACGTTGATGCTATAATTTCAGATTTTCCAGATAGAATATGATTGAGAAAGATATAATAGTTGTTGGTGGTGGTGCGGCAGGCTTTTTTGCTGCCATTAATATTGCTGAACAAAACCCTGATTTAAAGGTTGCTATTCTAGAACGCGGAAAGGAAGTGCTTACCAAAGTTAAAGTTTCTGGTGGCGGACGCTGTAATGTTACGCATGCTGAATTTATTCCGCAAGAATTAGTTCAGAATTATCCGCGTGGTGAAAAAGAACTGTTAGGGCCTTTTCATAAATTCATGACGGGTGATACCATTGAGTGGTTCGAAAAGCGTGGTGTAGAACTTAAAATTGAATATGATGGCAGAATGTTTCCAGTGTCAAATTCATCGCAAACAATTATAGATTGTTTTTTAAGTGAAGCTGAAAAGCATCAGGTTGAGGTTTTAATGAATCATTCGGTAAAGTCAATTGATAAAGACGCTGAATCATTTCAAATTGAAACAACACAAGACGTTTTTTCCTCAAAAAAAATATTGATAGCAACAGGAAGTAATCCTAAAATATGGAAACTTTTAGAAGATTTAGGACATTCGGTGTCGTCACCTGTACCGTCACTTTTTACGTTTAACATAAAAGACGAACGCATACAAGATATTCCAGGAGTTGTCGCTTTAAATGTAGAAGTGAAAGTTTTAGGAACCGATTTGTGGAGTGAAGGCCCGCTGCTTATTACGCATTGGGGTATGAGTGCGCCATCAATCTTAAAATTATCTGCTTTTGGAGCAATAGAATTTGCAAAGAGAGATTATAAATTTGAAATTGAAGTCAATTTTATCAGACAAGCATTTGATGATTGTTTAGATATTTTAAAAACACTGAAGCAGGATTTAGCTAAAAAAACAGTGTTTAAATCAACGCAATTTGATTTACCAAAACGCCTTTGGCATAAATTAGTCCTGGCTTCAAATATGACTACCGAAACACGTTGGGCAGATTTAAATAAAGCGCAATTAGAAGTGTTAGCAGGTCAGCTTACAAAAGCGGTTTTTAGTGTAGATGGTAAAAGCACGTTTAAAGAGGAGTTTGTAACAGCAGGAGGAGTCAATTTAAAAGAAGTTAATTTTAAAACCTTTGAAAGTAAATTTCATAAAGGTTTGTATTTTGCAGGTGAAGTGTTGAATATTGATGCGGTTACAGGTGGATTCAATTTTCAGAATGCTTGGACAGGTGCTTATATTGTAGCTCAGAATATTTCGAAATAAATGAATACATACATCGCATTATTACGAGGCATAAATGTTAGCGGTCAGAAAAAAGTCCCTATGGCAGAATTACGTGAGTTACTCTCTAAATTTGGTTTAGAAAATGTGCAAACTTATATTCAAAGTGGTAACGTTATATTTCAACATTCCGAAGAAAATAAAAAAGCTTTAGAAAATAATATTCAAATATTGATTCTCGATCACTTTGGGTTTGAAGTTACTGTTTTAGTAAGAACTTCAGAAGAACTAAAAGCTATTTTTAATACCTGTCCGTTTTCAGAAGTAAAAAAAGAAAATAGCTATTTTTCAATTTTAAATGCAGTTCCAGATGTTAATTTAATTGAAGAAACACAAGAAATTCAATACCCAAATGAAGAATTTGTAATCACCAATAATTGTGTGTATTTCTATTCATCTATAGGTTACGGAAAAGCGAAATGTAATAATAATTTCTTCGAACGAAAATTAAAAGTATCAGGTACCACAAGAAACTATAAAACCGTGCTAAAGTTATTGTCTTTGTCAAATGAAATAGGTTAGGTTATGAAGGGTGTCAAATTCCTTGAAACCTATGATTTGTACGTTTAATAATTGTAAAATTATACCTAAATTGAGTTTTCCAAAGAAGGATTTGATTATTATGCTAGCTCTTTTTTTTCTTTTTTAAGAATAAAGTTGTTGTGTTTTTTTATTCCAAAAGGAGTATATGTTTTTTTATTTTTTTTAGTTTCTTTTCTGATACTCTTGTTTTTGTCAATAGATTTTTGATTCAGATATCCTCTAGGGTGATCTAGGTGTAAGCAGATTGCAGAATACCTAATTTGTTTTGATTTTATACCTAAGTTTACTAAACGTTCACCTAATTCTCTATCTTGTCCACCATATTGCATGCGTTCATCAAATCCATTTACAGCAAGAATGTCTTCTTTCCATCCAGAAGAATTATGTCCATTCCAACTAGCTTTTGTAGGAGTAATAGTATTTAAAAATTCACTTTTAAAAGATTTTGCAGTTATTTTATTGTTTTTAAAAGAAGATTTAAGTCCATGTGAACGTAACCATTTAATATTAAAACAAGATTGTTGTAAAATATCCTCATTGGATATGGCTTTAGAAATAGTTAGTGGCAATTTGTAATAGCCACCAGATAAGAAAAAACCTTTTTTTCTTTTTTTTGCATGGGCACTTAGAAAATCCTTTCTTACTATACAGTCGCCATCACTCATCAATATGTAGTCGAAATTACAAGCTAAAATAGCTTTGTTTAAGATACGTGATTTTTGAAAGCCTTCATCTTTTTGCCATACATGAATTATTTCATAATCAACTAATAATTTCATGTAGTTTATAAGGGTCTCTGTAGCTTTTCTAGAACCATCATCAGCTATAACTAATTCAAAATTTTTAAAATCTTGAGCCTGATAACTCCATAGTACTTTTTCTAGCCACTTTTCAGAATTATAAGTACTTATTATAACAGATATACTAGATTTTTTTATCATGAAAATTTAATTTTAAGTTAAAATGATTAGTGATTTGTAGCCATTGTGTTCTATTGTAGTCTTGTTTAGTATATCTCTTTTTAAGAGATATTGATTGAGTTCCAATTATATGAATAGGGTCTTGAGCGCTTTTAGTTGATTGCTTGCTTAAAGTGTTATTTAACCACAAAATAATTTTCTCAGGAAGACATTTTTGAGTTAATAAGCTTCTAATAGTAATATGTACCGTTTCTGCGTTAGAGTGTTTTAACTGGTTTACACTTTTTGTAATTAGAGTAGCGCTTTTGTATAATAAATATGGTAATTCTTTGATTTTCATATGGCCTATAAAACAAATTCAATATTATTAATGAATGAGCTATTCTAGATTTAGAAATAGTTATTTATAATTTATCCTATTATTATATTATTGTTATGAATATTAATAAAAGGGAAATTGAGATGGATTATAATCTCTTTTTAAGTTGTTATCTTTGTCTTTTAATTTAATAAATGACAGCACAACAATTTATTCCCAAACCATATACCGCTTCTATTGAAAGTGGAAGTTTTACATGGTCGTCTCCAAGTAATATTGCCTTAGTTAAATATTGGGGGAAGAAGGAACATCAAATTCCTGAAAATCCATCTATAAGTTTTACGCTTAACGATTGTAAGACGACAACTAAATTAAGTTTTTCAAAGAAGGAAGCTAACGATAATTTCTCTTTTGAAGTGTATTTAGATGATGAAAACAAAGATGGTTTTAAACCAAAAATTGAAACGTTTTTTAAACGAATTGAAGCTTATTTGCCTTTTTTGAAAGACTATCATTTTAAAATTGAAACATCAAATACCTTTCCGCATAGTTCAGGAATAGCTTCGTCGGCTTCAGGTATGAGTGCCTTAGCGTTGTGTTTAATGAGTATTGAAAAAGAATTAGGAGGAAGTGTCTCTGATGAGTTCTTCATTCAAAAAGCATCTTTTTTAGCAAGGTTGGGTTCAGGAAGTGCTTGCAGAAGTTTAGAAGGCGATCTAGTAGTTTGGGGTAAACACGATGAAATTGATGGAAGTTCTGATTTGTTTGGAGTAAAATATCCGTTTGAAGTACATGAGAATTTCAAAAACTATCAAGACACTATTTTGTTAGTCGATAAAGGAGAAAAACAAGTAAGTAGTACGGTTGGTCATAATTTAATGTACGGGCATCCATTTGCTCAAGAACGTTTTAAACAGGCAAATAAAAATCTTTCTGATATCATTTCAATTTTAAAAGGTGGCGATTTAGATACGTTTATAGCTTTGGTAGAAAGTGAAGCCTTAACGCTTCATGCTATGATGATGACGAGTATGCCGTATTTCATTTTAATGAAACCTAACACGTTAGAAATTATTAATAAAATATGGGAGTTCAGACAAAGCACAGGCTCAAAAGTGTGTTTTACACTAGATGCTGGAGCCAATGTACATGTTTTGTATCCTGAAAATGAATGTAAACAGGTTTTGGAATTCATTCAAAATGAATTAGTTGCATTTTGTCAAAAAGGTCACTATATTAATGATAGAATTGGTTTTGGAGCAAAACTGTTGTAATTTTGTAAAACCCAATTTAAAAGTTGTTAGAAAACAATAATTATAAAAATATGAAAGGACCTTTATTTTACTCAAAAATATTACTCTTCGGAGAATATGGAATCATAAAAGATTCTAAAGGTTTATCTATTCCTTACAGTTTCTATAATGGTGCTTTAAAGAAAGATGAAAATCCTTCAGAAGAAGCTATCCAATCTAATATAAGTTTAAAACGTTTTGCTGAACATATTCAAAGTATTGATAATGATTTAGTGCGTTTTAATAATGAAGCCTTATTAAGCGATGTGAATTCAGGAATGTATTTCGATTCTTCTATTCCTCAAGGTTATGGTGTTGGTAGTAGTGGTGCTTTAGTAGCTGCTATTTACGATAAATATGCCTTTGATAAAATTACAGTTCTAGAAAACTTAACGAGAGAAAAATTATTAAAGTTGAAAACCATTTTTTCGGCTATGGAATCTTTTTTTCATGGAAAATCATCTGGTTTAGATCCTTTAAATAGTTATTTAAGTATTCCTATTCTTATAAATTCAAAAGACAATATTGAAGCTACTGGCATTCCAGCACAAAGTGATGGAAAAGGCGCTGTGTTTTTAATTGATAGTGGTATTATTGGAGAAACGGCTCCTATGGTGAGTTTGTTTATGGAAAACATGAAACAAGAAGGTTTCCGTAGTATGCTTAAAAATCAATTTATAAAATATACTGATGCTTGTGTAGACGATTTTTTAAAGGGAGATATCAAGTCTTTGTTTAGTAATACGAAACAACTTTCTAAAGTTGTTTTAAGCCATTTTAAACCTATGATTCCACATCAGTTTCATGAACTTTGGAAAAAGGGTATTGATACGAACGAGTACTACTTAAAACTTTGTGGCTCTGGCGGTGGTGGTTATATCCTTGGTTTTACTGAAGATATTAAAAAAGCAAAACAATCACTTTCAGATTATAAATTAGAAGTCGTTTATAATTTCTAATTACTAAGCTTGCTATATTGAGTTAAGTCCAAGCATTTTTCAAATACGTTTTTATGTTAAGCAGAAAACAGAAACATATTTTACTTAAATTTTTTAGTATGTTTTCTGTAGTTAGAGGCTACAATATTCTTATTGTGGTTATTGCTCAATACATCACATCTGTATATGTGTTGGCACATGATAAGCCTTTAAAATCAGTTCTTTTCGATGTTAATTTATTAATGCTTGTTTTAGCATCTTCAGTAACTATTGCAGCAGGATATATTATTAATAATTTTTACGATTCAGAAAAAGATTTAATCAATAAGCCTTTTAAATCTAAGTTAGATAGACTGGTAAGTCAAAACACAAAATTGTCATTTTATTTTGTGCTTAATTTCATGGCAGTTGTTATGGCTAGTTATGTGTCTTTTAGGGCAGTTATTTTCTTTGCGCTTTATATTTTTGGTATTTGGTTTTACTCACATAAATTAAAAAAACTCGCATTTATAGGTAATCTAACATCTGCTATTTTAACTATCACACCGTTTTTCGCTATTTTCATGTATTACAAAAATTTTGAGCATGTTGTTTTTGTGCATGCTATGTTTTTGTTTTTAATTATTTCTATGCGAGAACTTACTAAAGATTTAGAAAACATTAAAGGCGATTTAGTTCAGGATTATCATACCATTCCAATTCTTTATGGCGAAAAAGCATCAAAAATAATGTTAACTGTTTTAGCAGGATTTACATTAATACCAACATACTTTTTGTTATATAAATATGAGATTGGATATATGTATTATTTCTTTTATTTAAGTGTTGTTTTATTGATTTTGTTTCTGATTATTTTATGGAAATCGAATACTAAAACACATTATTTAATACTTCATAATATTCTTAAATTTATAATTCTAACAGGTGTTTTTAGTCTTTTATTAATAGATGTTGGAGTTATTTTAAATCGGATATAAAAAATCGTAATTTTAGATTTGTTATTTTGAAGATTGAAAGCAATAAAGCTTTCTGTATCTTTGCAAAAATTTTGTAATCAATGAATAGGCATCAAGGTAGTAAAGGAAAAGGAAAACCATCAGGTAGAGGTGGTGATACTAGTAAAGGAAAGAGTTATGCAAGAGGAAATGCACCTATAAAAAAGGGTGGGGCATCATCAACACCTAAACCTAAAAAACCGAGCAATCCAAACGAGATTAGGCTTAATAAATATATCGCTAATTCAGGAATCTGTTCACGTCGTGAAGCCGATGAGCATATTGCTATAGGTTTGGTAACTGTTAATGGTAAGGTAATTAACGAAATGGGTTACAAAGTAAAATTGGATGATGAGGTGCGTTATGATGGAGCACGTATTAATCCAGAGCAAAAAGCCTATGTGTTACTTAATAAACCAAAAGGTTTTGCTACAACAACAAGTGAAGGTAAAGGTAGAACCGTTATGGATTTGGTAGCCAATGCGACATCGTCTCGTATAAAACCAATTGGGCGCTTAGGAAGAAACTCTAAAGGTTTATTGTTTTTTACTAATGATGATGTTATTGCCGATAAGTTTACAAATTCTAAAACAGGCGTTGCTCGTTTATTTCATATAGAATTAAATAAAAATTTAAGACTTGAAGATTTAAAGAAAATTCAAGAAGGTTTTAAAGTAGAAGGAAAGCTTATAGCTGTTGAAGAGATTAGCTATATTGATGGTGCTTCTAAAAAAGAAATTGGCTTAAAAATTAAGAACACTGGTAACATTATTATTAGAACTATTTTTGATTATTTACATTACGAAGTAGTTAATTTAGATTGTGTTGCTATTGGTCATCTTACCAAAAAAGATATTCCACGCGGTAGCTGGAAACATTTAACCGAGCAGGAATTGAATACATTGAAGATGCTATAAAATAGAAGATATTTTAATTTTTTATTAATTAAGAGAGAGGTGTGATTTTTTAATCGCACCTCTTTTTTTATGTTGAGTTTTTGTATTAATAAGGTAGTAGAGGAACTTTTTGTGAGACATAAATGAAAAGACGACAACTAATAAATTTTTATTTGTTTAATTGATAGCGTTTTACTGTTTTTGGTTATGGTTTTAGTGCTTTTAAAATTTTTTGAAAAAAAAGTAAAAAAGTCCAAAAAAAATATTTCATTTGTAATATTATTAGCTGAACACTTTGAACTTTGTTTATATGTTCGGGCTTTTGAAAAATAGGAAGTTATATTCAAAAGCAGCTTACAGATTAAGTGACCGAATTTTAAAGCTAACTTCCGTATCTGCATTAGATGCTAGCCAGCATCAATACTTTTTTGTGCCAACTACAAAAAAACAAATCCGTATTTGATATTGTTTATTTTTTATTCGCTTAACGTGTAGTTCATACACCAATTACATCTTTAACCTTTTATAAAAAATAAATTGAATACTAAATATATTGATTTAATAAATCAAACTTTTGATTTTCCTCAAGAGGAATTTACTGTAAATAACGGACAATTGCATTTTCATGATATAGATTTAATGCAATTGGCAAAAGAATATGGAGCACCATTAAAATTCACTTATTTACCGCAAATATCTAATAATATTAATAAAGCGAAGAGGTGGTTTGCTAATGCTATTGAGAAACATAATTACAAAGGTAATTACAACTATTGCTATTGTACAAAGAGTTCGCATTTTAAACATGTATTAGACACTGCTTTAAAGAATAATATTCATATTGAAACGTCTTCGGCATTTGATATTGATATTGTTGAAAGTTTAAAAGCAGAAGGTAAAATTACCAATGATACATTTGTAATTAGCAATGGTTTTAAACGCGCACAATACATTACTAATATTGCTAGGTTAATTAATAACGGACATAAAAATGCCATTCCTATTATTGATAATTATGAGGAAATTGATTTACTGTCTGAAAAAATTGATGGAGACTTTAATGTTGGTATTAGAATAGCTTCAGAAGAAGAGCCTAAGTTTGAGTTTTACACATCGCGTTTAGGAATTGGCTATAAAAACATTGTTCCTTTTTATAAGAATCAAATTCTGAATAATAAAAAGGTGTCTCTTAAAATGCTTCACTTTTTTATAAATACAGGTATTAGAGATAATGCGTATTACTGGAACGAACTCCATAAATGTTTAAAGGTTTATACCAGTTTAAAAAAGATTTGTCCGTCGTTAGATAGTTTAAATATTGGCGGAGGGTTTCCTATAAAAAACTCGTTAGGTTTCGAGTTTGATTATGAGTATATGATTGATGAAATTGTTAATCAAATTAAATTAGTTTGTGAAGAGGAAGAGGTAGATGTACCAAATATTTTTACAGAATTTGGAAGTTTTACTGTTGGAGAAAGTGGTGGTGCTATTTATGAAGTCTTGTATCAAAAACAACAGAACGATCGTGAAAAGTGGAATATGATTAATTCGTCTTTCATTACAACATTGCCAGATACTTGGGCTATAAATAAACGTTTTGTTTTACTACCTATTAATAGGTGGCAAGATAGTTACGAGCGTGTATTATTGGGAGGTTTAACCTGTGATAGTGACGATTATTATAATAGCGAGCAGCATATGAATGCTATTTACTTACCAAAATATAATAAAGATAAACCTTTATATATCGGTTTTTTTAACACAGGAGCTTATCAAGAAACTATTGGTGGTTATGGTGGTTTGCAGCATTGCTTAATTCCGTCTCCTAAGCATATTTTAATTGATAGAGATACTAATGGAAATATCACAACAAAATTATTTAGTGAACAACAAAAAAGTGAAGACTTACTTAAAATTTTAGGTTATGAGCAATAATACTTATGCTGGAATACCAGAAGAGTTTGCAAAATTAGAACGCGCAAAAATTGTTTTAATTCCTGTGCCTTATGATGGTACAAGTACATGGCAAAAAGGAGCAGATAAAGGTCCTGATGCTTTTTTAGATGCATCTGAAAACATGGAATTATATGATATAGAAACCGGTACCGAAGTATATCAACAAGGTGTGTTTTTAGCAGATGCAGTTACAGAAGATGCATCACCAGAAGCTATGGTAGAAGCGGTGCACAAAGCAACAAAAAAATACATCAAAAAAAATAAGTTTGTAACCGTTTTTGGTGGCGAACATTCTATTTCTATTGGAACCATTCGTGCGTTTAACGAAATGTATCCAAGTTTAACGGTGTTACATATTGATGCCCATGCCGATTTAAGAAAAGAATACGATGGTTCTACTTGCAATCATGCTTGTGCTGTTTATGAAGCAAGCCAAACAACCAATTTAATTCAAGTAGGCATTCGTTCTATGGACATTATGGAGAAAACTGTAATGGATGAAGAGAAAACTTATTTTGCTCACGATATGGCAGTTGATGATACTTGGATGGATTCAGCGATCGATCAAATGACAGATAATGTATTTATTACATTCGATTTAGATGCGTTCGATCCATCTATCATGCCAAGTACAGGAACTCCAGAACCAGGTGGTTTATTATGGTATGAAACTTTAGATTTTTTAAAACAAGTATTTGCTGAAAAAAACGTGGTAGGATTCGATATCGTCGAGTTATGTCCAAACAAAAAAGAAAAATCTTCAGATTTTTTAGCGGCAAAATTGTATTATAAAATGTTAAGTTATAAATTTATGGATGAATCTATAGATGATGACTACGAGAGTACATTTAATAATTTAAAACAAAAAAATAACACTTCTAAATTCAACGAGGACGATGAGTACTAAAGGACCAATTTCTCAATTTATAGAAAAACATTATTTACACTTTAATGCAGCAGCTTTAGTTGATGCAGCAAAAGGGTATGAAGCCCAGTTGAATTCTGGTGCAAAAATGTTAGTGTCGCTTGCAGGAGCTATGAGTACTGCAGAGTTAGGTAAGAGTTTTGCAGAAATGATTCGTCAAGACAAAGTGCAAATTATTTCTTGTACAGGTGCCAATCTTGAAGAAGATATCATGAATTTAGTAGCACACTCTCATTATAAACGTGTACCAAATTATCGCGATTTAACACCACAAGAAGAATGGGGTTTGTTAGAAAAAGGATTAAATAGAGTTACCGATACTTGTATCCCTGAAGAAGAGGCTTTTAGACGTTTGCAAGAGCATATTTTTGAAATTTGGAAAGATGCCGAAGCTAAAGGTGAACGTTATTTACCACATGAGTACATGTACAAAATGTTATTATCTGGCGTGTTAGAACAGTATTATGAAATTGATTTAAAAGATTCTTGGATGTATGCTGCTGCCGAAAAAAACTTACCAATTGTTTGTCCAGGATGGGAAGATAGTACTATGGGTAATATTTTTGCAAGCTATGTTTTAAAAGGAGAATTGCAGGCAAGTACCATGAAATCTGGAATAGAATACATGACATTTTTAGCCGATTGGTATACTAATAATTCTAAAAATGGTATTGGGTTTTTTCAAATAGGAGGCGGTATTGCAGGTGATTTTCCAATATGTGTCGTGCCTATGTTGTACCAAGATATGGAACGTACAGATACGCCTTTCTGGAGTTATTTTTGCCAAATTAGCGATTCAACAACCAGTTATGGCTCATATTCTGGAGCGGTACCAAACGAGAAAATTACTTGGGGGAAATTAGATATTAATACACCAAAATTTATCATAGAAAGTGATGCAACTATTGTTGCACCTTTAATTTTTGCTTATCTTTTGGGTATGTAAACCAACCAAATTAAAAAAATAACTAACCATGAAACATAGAAATGATAATTTAAAACGTGTCATTGTTGATTTTAAAAAACTGACACCCGAGATTTTAGCTTTATTAGTTGCTAAGTATCCTGATGGCTATGATGATGATCATATTATTTCGTTTAGAAATCATCATAATGATTTAATTGAAGCTGTAGAAGTTACAACTGAGGACACTAAATATTTGGTAAAAGTAAGTTCTAAGTTAGCGACTACTATGCAAAATTACGATGAAGATGATTATGAAGAACTAGATAATAATAATCCAGAAGCTGTTCAAGATCCTAAAATGGATTAAGAAGAATAGTGAATTTTAAGAAAAGAAAACAATAAATTTATATACATGAAAACAGCTGTTTTTAAGTCTTACGAAAACGGTTTTTACACCTTTTGGTTCGATAATGGAAACGAATTAGTATTTGAGGAAGTGCACCCAAGAGTATTAAGTCAATTCAATTTAAAAACCGATAAAAATTTAATAGATAAAGAATTTAAAATCACTTTTGTAGAACATGCAGATGGTGATGATGTTATCTATACAGTACAAAGCTTAAAGCCTCTTTAAGATTTAGTCTTTCTTATATACTAAATAGAATTTAGTTAACTAAAAGCTACAATAAATGCGTTTAATTTATTGTTAGGTTAAATTTACTTGCTTTATTATTAAGCTGTTTTTTATAAAACACTTCCCAAATAAATACGCCATAAACTATGGTGTATTCTAATCCAATAATCCATAAATTCTCAGATTTATCTTGCTTATTAATGTTTATATACGCCAAGTAACTCAGTATAATTACAAAACTCCAAACCAACGGGAATTTATATTTTGTAAATACCGAAAGTATTAAAAGCATAGCTACGTACCAAGGGTGTAATGTGGTGGTTGTAAAATAAAAAAAACTTAAAACCAATAACATAGCAGTAATAAGTTCTACGGTTGTTTTGTTTTTTCTAAAGAAGCTAATAGCGAGTGAAAACAGAACAACCAAAAGCGCCATAACTTTTCCAATAATTTCAATTTCGTTATAACCTCTAAAAGTGTATCCTATTTCTCTAGCTATATAATATAAACTGGCATTAAACTCAAATTTTTGAAACCAAAGCGCTACAGTTTGTGTATAGTTATTTATAAATTCAGAAGAATAGAAAGGAAGAAATAGTAGCAAAGTTATGAAGGCTACAATGCCATAAAACTTAATAAGTTTTGTTATGCCTCCGAAGGTAGGAATCCATTTTTTATCATCACGTTTCACAAACCACTGAAAAAATAAAGGCAGAAATATTATCGGTATCAGTTTTGTTGAAATTGATAACGCTAAAACAACCGCAGCCCATGGCCATTTTTCAACATGTAATAAATACAGACTCCAAACTAAAAAGAAAATCATGATGCCTTCAAAATGAAGATTACCTGTAAGTTCTATAATTATAAACGGATTTAAAACATACCAAAAAATATTGTAAACAGGTAGTTTTAGCTTTTCTAAAAGCTTTTTTCCAAAGTAAAGTGTTCCAAAATCGGCAAAAATTATAAGTAGTCGCATAACGATAGCCGAACCTAAAATACTGTTGCCTGAAAACAAACCGGCGATAACAAAACATAATTGGTTTATTGGCGGGTAGTTTGTAAAATGACTCGCATTTAAAACACCCATGCCCGTATAGAGTTCTTGTGCTTGTGCTACAGGAAAAACATCTTTAGATATAAATGATTCTACAGTAAAAAGATAAGGATTAAAACCCTCTAAAATCATACGTCCATCCCAAATAAAACGATAAAAATCTTGTGATAAATTCGGGATTGCTAAAATGAAAATAGCTCTAAATCCAAAAGCCAAATAAGTTAAAAAATTAATGTTGCTTTTAAAGAAGTGAATTAGTTTATAAAACAAAAAAAATAGTGCAGTATAAAGCATTATTAATTTTACATAATCGGTACGTAATAAATCGTATGCAAACGATATGTAAAACAGAAAACTTACCAAAACCATGAGTAAAGGCATCCTATTCAATTTAAAAAAAGTAGGATTTAAAAGCATATTCCAAATATAAACTTATTTGTTCATCATGCAGTCGAAAATTTAACCTGACTATTACGTTGTAGTTAATATTTATATGAAAATAATTGGATTACATGACATCTATCATGAATTAAAAAACACTCCTATTCTAATTTTGGCATATTATTAAAAGTCTAAACATATTATAATAAACATATTAGTTATGAATATTTCACATATAGAACACTTGGGAATTGCAGTTGATAATCTAGAAGAATCCATTAAGTATTATGAAGACGTTTTAGGAATGAAATGCTATTCAATAGAAGAGGTTGCAGATCAAAAAGTAAAGACTGCTTTTTTCTTAGTAGGGAATACAAAAATTGAATTATTAGAAAGCACATCGCCAGATGGCCCTATAGGTAAATTTATTGCTAAAAAAGGGCAAGGAATTCACCATATAGCCTTTGCAGTAGATAATACTAATGAATCATTAAAGTTGGCAGAAGAACGTGGTGTAAAACTTATAGATAAAGAAGCTAGAAAAGGTGCCGAAGGATTAAATATTGGTTTCCTACATCCAAAATCAACTTTGGGTGTTCTTACAGAGCTATGTTCAAAACAAGACTAATATTGAGTAAACAAAAGTAGATAAGCAAAAATAGAAATTTATGGCAAATCAAGATAAAATAAACGAACTCATAGCAAAAAGAGCTAAAGCAAAAATGGGAGGTGGCGAAAAGCGTATAGACTCTCAGCATGCTAAAGGAAAGTTAACAGCTCGTGAAAGAATTGATATTCTTTTAGATGACGATAGTTTTGAAGAGTTTGATATGTTCGTTACCCATAGAACAAAATCATTTGGATTAGATAAACAAATTTATCTTTCAGATGGGGTAGTTACAGGACATGGAACCATTGATGGTAGAATTGTTTACCTTTTTGCGCAAGATTTTACAGTATTTGGAGGTTCACTTTCAGAAACCTATGCGTTGAAAATTTGTAAAGTTATGGATATGGCAATGAAAATTGGTGTACCTGTAATTGGACTTAATGATAGTGGTGGTGCACGTATTCAAGAAGGTGTAAGATCGCTTGCTGGATACGCAGAGATTTTTCAAAGAAACATTATGGCTTCTGGTGTTATTCCTCAAATATCGTCCATTTTAGGGCCTTGTGCTGGTGGAGCTGTTTATTCGCCTGCTTTAACAGATTTTACCATTATGACCGATAAAACAAGTTACATGTTTGTAACAGGGCCAAAGGTTGTGCAAGCGGTAACAGGAGAGGTTGTAACTACCGAACAATTAGGAGGTGCAACAGTGCATTCTACAAAATCTGGGGTATCTCACTTTTTAGCAGAAGATGATGAAGAAAACTTAATACTTATTAGAAAATTATTAAGCTACTTGCCTTCAAATAATCTTGAAGATCCTCCAACAATTGTAACATCAGACCCTATTGATAGATTAGATGATGTTTTAAATGATATTATTCCAGAAAATGCTAATCAACCTTATGATATTTTAGATGTTATTTCAACCATAACAGATAATGGTGAGTTTTTAGAAGTTCATAGAAATTATGCTCGAAATATTGTTGTTGGTTTTGCACGTTTTAATGGGCGTTCTGTTGGTATTGTTGCCAACCAGCCTAAATATTACGCAGGTGTTTTAGATTGTGAAGCATCTAGAAAAGCAGCTAGATTTGTTCGTTACTGCGATGGCTTTAATATTCCTATTGTCACTTTAGTAGATGTACCAGGATTTTTACCAGGAACAGGACAAGAATATGCGGGTATTATTCTACATGGTGCCAAATTATTATTTGCTTATGGAGAAGCTACGGTGCCAAAAGTAACTATTACACTTCGTAAATCTTACGGAGGTGCTCATGATGTTATGAGTTGTAAACAATTAAGAGGCGATTTAAATTATGCATGGCCAACAGCAGAAATTGCTGTTATGGGAGCTAAAGGAGCTGTTGAGGTTTTAGAAGGTTCTAACATTCGTAAAATTGAAAATGCCGAAGAAAAACAAAACTTCATCGAAGAAAAAGAAAATGAATATAATACCAAGTTTGCTAATCCTTATGTAGCAGCTAAGTATGGTTTTATTGATGATGTTATTGAACCAAGAAACACAAGGTTTAGAGTTATTAGAGCTTTAGAATTGTTGGCTAATAAGAAAGAAGTTAATCCACCTAAGAAACATTCAAACATTCCACTATAATGATGCATTTACTATTATATACCGATCCATTAAGCGAAGGATATGTAATCCTAGTTACAGGTTTAACAATTGTTTTTAGTGGCTTACTGCTTTTAACATTGGTTTTCAAATTTGGATTACCCATGATGCTTTATGTTTATAAATTAATTTCTAAAGGACCAGATAAAAAGGCTAAAGAGATTTCTCCAAAAGTAAATGAAGAGTTTACTGGAGAAATAGCGGCAGCAATATCGGTAGCCATTCACATGTATTTAGATGTACAGCATGATAAAGAAAATGCGATACTAACTATTAAACAAGCTCGTAAATTATATTCTCCTTGGAGTTCTAAAATATACGGCGCATATACAAATAGATTTTAGATTTTTAAGAATCTTATAAGAAAGACAAAGACATGAAAAATTTCACATTCAAAATAAACGAGAACAGTTACGGTGTTAAAATTGTTTCTCAAGAAAACAATACCATACAGTTGGAAGTAAACGGAACTAAATATTCCGTTAAAATGAAAGAAGAAATAAAAGCACGAAAAACACCAACGTTAGTGCGTAAACCTTCTAAGGCAGCACCAGTTGAACCTGTAAAAGTAAATCCAAGTTCTTCGGCTAAAACTAAAATTTCTGCACCAATTCCTGGCGTTATTTTATCTCTTAATGTTAAAGTTGGAGATACTATTAAAGAAAACGATCAATTGTTAGTTCTTGAAGCTATGAAGATGGAGAATAATATTGTTTCAGAAAAATCAGGTGTTGTTACGGCTGTAAATGTAGCAGTAGGACAACAAGTTCTTCAGGGAGAAGTGATGATAGAATTAGAATAGAGTTAGTCAATGTCATTCTAGGTGAAAAAGAAGTTTTTTTTCATTTCTAAGTGACTAAAAAAGAAAAAAATGAAGAAATTAATATTAATATTTGGAGTTCTATCGCTACTTATTTTTGCAAGACCAGTTTTAGGGCTAAACTCTAATTCTGCTACAGCAACAGTTTCAACTACAGTTGTAAATTCAGAAGTATCTGCTGGAGATACTTTTCTTTCAGAAGCAATAAACGGCATCCAACAATTTTATCAATATACAGGTTTTGCAAATGCAGAATCGGGGAATCTTATAATGATTTTAATAGGTATTATTTTTATATACCTAGGCATTAAATTTGATTACGAACCACTTTTGTTAATCCCAATTGGTACAGGGGTTATTATCGGTAATATTCCATTTGTAGCAGGAAATCAAACTGGTATTTATGAAGCAGGATCGGTATTAAATTACCTTTATTTTGGAGTTGTAAAAGGTATCTATCCGCCACTTATATTTTTAGGAATTGGTGCTATGACCGATTTTTCATCACTTATTGCAAACCCTAAGTTAATGCTTTTAGGTGCTGCGGCACAAATAGGTGTATTTGCTACGTTTTTAGGGGCGCTTTATTTAGGATTTAATCTTCCAGAAGCGGGTGCAATTGGTATTATTGGAGGTGCCGATGGTCCAACCGCTATTTTCCTTTCATCAAAATTAGCAAATGGTGTTAATGTATTGGCAGATGGTACTACGGTTAAAAACTTAATTGGGCCTATTGCCATTGCAGCATACTCATATATGGCTTTAGTACCAGTAATTCAACCGCCTTTAATGAAGTTATTAACTTCAAAGAAAGAACGATTAATTAGAATGAAACCACCTAGAGCGGTTTCTCAAAAGGAAAAAATGATTTTCCCTGTTGTAGCATTATTATTAACCACATTTATTTCGCCTAGTGCATTGCCTTTATTAGGTATGTTATTCTTTGGTAATTTACTTAAAGAATCAGGAAGAACAGAAAGACTTGCAGATACAGCTCGTACTAAGTTAATTGATATTGTTACCATTCTGTTAGGTGTTACAGTAGGAGCATCTACACAAGCCGATATTTTTATTACGAAAGATTCTATGATGATATTTGCTTTAGGAGCCATTTCGTTTGTAATAGCAACTTGCGGAGGTTTATTATTTGCAAAATTCATGAACTTATTCCTTAAAGGAGACGATAAATTAAATCCACTTATTGGTGCAGCTGGTGTATCTGCTGTTCCAGATAGTGCGAGGGTAGTACATGCCGAAGGACTTAAAGCCGATTCACAGAACTATTTATTAATGCATGCTATGGCACCAAACGTAGCAGGGGTTATAGGTTCTGCAATTGCAGCAGGTATTATATTAAGTTTCTTAGGATAAAGATAAAAACTAAATATATATAAGACGAACTAATTAAAATTTTTAAAGATGAAAATTCCAAATGTAATGTCAGCTTCCGAAGCTGTTAAGCTTATTAAATCTGGAAATAGGGTGTTAATTCAAGGCGGTTCCGCAACACCTCAAACTTTAATTAAAGCTATGGTGGCTCGTGCACCTGAACTTAGAAAAGTTGAAATTTGCCATTTGCATACCGAAGGGGAATGCGGATATACAAATCCTGAATTAAGAGAAAGTTTTCATACGAGCGCTTTCTTTATTGGAGGAAATGTTAGAAAAATGGTAGGTAATACTGTTGATTATATCCCCATCTTTTTAAGTGATATTCCAAGTTTATTCCGTGAAGGTTATATGGATTTGGATGTGGTATTAGTAAATGTATCGCCACCAGATAAGCACGGATTCTGTTCTTTAGGTGTCTCTGTAGATATCGTAATATCAGCTATTGAAAGAGGCAAAACAGTTATTGCTCAAATTAATTCTAGAATGCCTCGTACGTTTGGAGATGCATTGGTTCATGTAAATAAATTTGATGCTTGTGTTGTAGTTGAAGAGGAAATTTATGAAATGAAATTTGTGGCACCAACTGAAATGGAAAAAGCCATAGGTAAAAACATTGCAGGAATTATTGAAGATGGCGCAACACTACAGATGGGTATTGGTGGTATTCCAAATGCGGTGTTAACCTTTCTTCATAATCATAAAAATTTAGGAGTACATACAGAAATGTTCTCTGAAGGTATTGTTGATTTGGTAGAGAAAGGCATTGTAAATGGTGCAGAGAAAAAAGTGAATCCTTATAAAATTATATCAGGATTTGCAATGGGAACTAGACGTTTGTATGATTTCATGGATGATAATCCTGAAATAGAAATGAATGATATTGCTTATGTAAATGATACAGCTGTCATTCGTCAAAACCCAAAAGTAACGGCTATTAACTCAGCTATCGAAATAGATTTTACTGGTCAAGTTTGTGCCGATTCAATAGGAACTAGAATGTTCTCTGGAGTTGGAGGGCAAATGGACTTTATGCGTGGTGCTGCTTTATCAAAAGGCGGAAAACCAATTATAGCAATCACATCAACAACATTAAAAGGCGTTTCTAAAATAGTACCAGCGTTAAAACCTGGCGCAGGTGTGGTTACAACAAGAGCGCATGCTAGATATGTAGCAACAGAGTATGGTGTTGCAGAGTTATTTGGTAAAACTTTAAAACAACGAGCAGAATCGCTTAGAGATGTTGCACATCCAGATCATAGAGCTGAATTAGATGAAGCTATTTTTGAGCGTTTTGGAAGTAATAATGTAATGGTTTAATATAAATTATATGGAAACTAATAAAAAAATACTTTTTTCAGATTTCAACCCTGTTACTAAAGAGGCGTGGACTGAGAGAGTGCATGTCGATTTAAAAGGCGCAGATTTCAATAGGAAATTAGTTTGGAAAAACTTAAATAAATTAGAATTTCAACCTTTTTATAATACAGAGGATGTTTTAGAGTATCTTCCTAATACAGGTAAGAATTCACAAAATTTAATTAATTACAGAGCCATTTGTGTAGATTCTCCTAAAGCAGGAAACAAAGCGGCTTTAAAAGCTGTTAAAGAAGGTGTTACTGGGCTTTTGTTTCATATGAAAGATCCTGTATCTGCAGCTATTCTTTTAAATGAAGTAGATATCAATAAAATTGCAGTTTCGTTTGCTTTAGATAATAACGTTATTGCTTTTGCTAAAGATTTCTTTGCTTTTGCAGAACAGAATTTAAATAATTCTAAAAACCTGAGAGGGTATTTCGATTTAGAAATAATATCAGAGTATCTTACTAAAGGAAGTATAGATGCAAGTAAGTTTGAAACTTTAGAAGCACTTTTAAAATTAGGAGCGTCATATCCAGAGTTTAAAACTATTACGGTGTCTGGAACCACATTTTTAGATGCAGGATCTAATCAGGTTCAAGAAGTAGCATATACGTTAAATGCTTTAGTGTATTTAATAGAGCAGTGTGTTGATAAGGGTATAGATGTAGAACCTATATTTAATAATTTACATGTGCAACTAGCAATAGGCTCAGAGTATTTTATTGAAATTGCAAAGTTTAGAGCTTTTAATAGTTTATTAAGTGCTGTAGCAAAACAATATGGTGTTACAGACTTTAAACATGCTTTAACAGCTAAAACATCTATTTGGAGCAAATCGGTAACCGATGCACATACTAATCTATTAAGAGCTACTACAGAGGCTATGTCTGCCATTCTAGGGAATGTAGATGGTGTGCTTATTGATGCTTACGATAAAGAATTTAATAATGCATCTGATTTTTCAAGTAGAATCGCTGGAAATATTTCAACCATTTTAAAAGAAGAATCTTATTTTGGTAAAGTTTCAAATCCGGTTGATGGTTCTTATTTTATAGAAGAAGCAAGTACTAAAATAGCTAAAAAGGCCTTAGAGCTTTTTAAAGCTATTGAAGCACAAGGCGGATTTTACAAAGCGTTTGAAAGTGAATTTATTCAACAACAAATTGCCGAGATTCGTCAAGAAAAAATAAAGTTGATAAGCCAAAGAAGATTGCCAATGGTTGGGGTTAATAAATATCCTAATCTTATGGAAACGGTACCTTCAGAAATACTTTCAGAAGGAGATGCATCCAATTCAAAAGTACTAACACCACGAAGAGCGTCATTAGAAATAGAAGCTGTAAGAAAGGTGACAGAGCAATTGGTTGATGAAACTAATAAACGCCCTATTGTAGAACTCACCAGTTTTGGTAATTTAACCATGCGAAAAGCGAGAGCTGCTTTTTCGTATGATTTTATAGGGGTTTCAGGATTTGAAGTATGGCAAGAAAAAAGTCATGAAGATGCTATTGAAGCCGCAAAATGCACAGCCTTATCAGAATCTGATGTGGTGGTTATTTGTAGTTCAGATGCCGATTATGAAGCACATGCTTTAGCATTTGTAGAAACATTTAGGTCACTTAATACAGATAAAGTACTTTTGTTAGCAGGAAACCCTGTGGGTATTGCTGAGGCATTAAATGAAGCTGGATTAGATGGATACATTCATTTAAAATCGGATGTGATACAAACTATTTCAAGTGTTCAGAATAAAATTCAAAAAAAAATTAAATCTTTACAAGTATGAGACGGGATTTTTCAGATTTAACATTAGACACAGATTCTAAACAGCACACAGCTGTTTCAGACAATCAAGATATTTGGAATACTCCAGAAGGCATTCCTGTAAAAAAGCATTTTTCAAAAGAAGATATTAAAGACGCAGAGCATCTACAGTTTGCTGCAGGATTGCCTCCATTTACAAGAGGACCTTACAGTACGATGTATGCAACGCGACCTTGGACTATTAGACAATATGCTGGGTTTTCTACAGCAGAAGAGTCTAATGCATTTTATAGAAGAAATTTAGCTGCAGGTCAAAAAGGATTGTCGGTAGCATTCGATTTAGCAACGCATCGTGGTTACGATTCCGATCATCCTCGTGTTACGGGCGATGTTGGTAAAGCAGGTGTGGCTATCGATTCTATTTTGGATATGGAGATTTTATTCGACCAAATTCCGTTAGATAAAATGTCGGTTTCCATGACAATGAATGGTGCGGTATTACCAATTATGGCGTTTTATATTGCAGCAGCCAAAAAGCAAGGAGTCTCTTTAGATCACTTGAGCGGAACCATTCAAAATGATATTTTAAAAGAGTTTATGGTGCGTAATACCTATATCTATCCACCATTACCATCTATGAAAATTATTGGTGATATTTTTGAATATACCACCAAATATATGCCTAAGTTTAACTCTATTTCAATTAGTGGTTACCACATGCAAGAAGCAGGTGCAACGGCAGATATTGAGTTGGCTTACACCTTAGCCGATGGTTTAGAATATATTAAAACAGGATTAGCATCTGGATTAAAAATTGATGAGTTTGCTCCTAGATTATCATTTTTCTGGGCAGTAGGTATGAATCACTTTATGGAAATTGCTAAAATGCGTGCAGCACGTATGCTTTGGGCAAAAATCATCAAACAATTCAACCCACAAAACCCAAAATCGATGGCATTGCGTACGCATAGTCAAACATCGGGTTGGAGTTTAAGTGAGCAAGATCCTTTTAATAATGTTGCTAGAACTTGTATAGAAGCTATGGCAGCAGGTTTAGGTGGTACACAATCTTTGCATACCAATGCTTTAGATGAAGCGATTGCGTTACCAACCGATTTTTCGGCAAGAATAGCACGTAATACGCAGATTTATATTCAAGATGAAACACAGATTACTAAATCTGTCGATCCTTGGGCGGGTTCTTATTATGTAGAATACTTAACGCAAGAAATTGCTAAAAAAGCTTGGAAACTTATTGAAGAAGTTGAAGAACTTGGAGGTATGGCAAAAGCTATTGAAACCGGTGTTCCTAAAATGCGTATTGAAGAAGCTTCGGCACGTAAACAAGCGCGTTTAGATTCAGGTCAAGATATTTTGGTTGGGGTTAATAAATTTAAAACTGATGAGAAATCGGATATCGAGATTTTAGAAGTTGATAACTCGGTAGTAAGATTGTCTCAAATTGAGCGTTTAAAGAAGTTGAAAGCCAATAGAAATCAAGATGTGGTTGATGCTAAATTAAAAGCATTAACAGCTTGTGCTGAAACAGGAGAAGGAAATTTATTGGAATTAGCTGTTGAAGCTGCCGAAAATTTTGCAACTTTAGGAGAAATATCAGATGCTTTAGAAGTGCATTTTGGACGACATAAAGCAGATACTAAATTAATAAGTGGTGTGTATAGTAAAGAAGTAAATGACGATAATACATTTGCAAAAGCGCAGGCAGTTGCCGATAGATTTGCAGAAATAGAAGGGCGTCGTCCACGTGTGATGATTGCAAAAATGGGACAAGATGGACATGATAGAGGTGCGAAAGTTGTCGCTTCTAGTTTTGCCGATTTAGGTTTCGATGTAGATATGGGACCTTTATTTCAAACACCAGAAGAGGTAGCAAAACAAGCCATTGAAAATGATGTGCATTTTGTAGGCGCTTCTAGTTTAGCAGCAGGACACAAAACGTTAATTCCGCAATTAATTTCCGAATTAGAAAAATTAGGAAGACCAGATATTATGGTGTTTGCCGGAGGTGTTATACCAGAACAAGATTATGATTATTTATTAGAACGTAAAGTAGCTGCTATTTTCGGACCTGGAACGGTTATTTCAGAATCGGCAATTACTATTATGGAGAAATATTTAGAACAAGACTAGAGTGGCAGAGTGACTTACTCAGTAAATTGATTTGATTGGAAGCCCCATTTGTGTTTAAACATAAATGGGGTTTTTTATTCCTGCTGAGGAATGAGACAAAAAGTTTTTCGCTAGTCATGTCGAAGGAGGTAGGACAGAGATGTTACATTTTGTTTTTTACACAATACTTGAGTTATATTATGTGATTTCTCCTGTTGTCGAAATGACTTGGATTTTTTATTTAAGGTTTATAGACAAATTAGTGTTTGTTAGTCATGTCGAAGGAGGTACGACTGAGACATCGCATCCTATTTTAAGGCAATGTATTGCTTACTGTTATGTGATTTCTCCTAGCGTCGAAATGACTTGGAGTTTTTATTTAGGTTTTAGTTATAAATTGTTGTTGCTTGTCATGTAGACGAGAGGAGAAATCTCATCCTGTTTTAAAGCAATGTTTGGATTACTGTTGTGTGATTTCTCCCTACGCTCGAAATGACTTGGAGTTTTTATTTAGATTTTAGATATAAATTAGTGTTGGTTAGTCATGTCGACGAAAGGAGACATCGCACACGCATAAACAAACATGAGCATTAAAAAATGTCATTATTCAATGTTTCCCATTTTGGATTAAAATTCGAGATTAAATTATTTTTCTTTTCGCGACGCCACTTTTTTAATTCTTTCTCTCTGGCAATCGCGAGTTTTGGAAATTCGAAAGTTTCGTAATAAACTAAATAGATACAACCATATTTTCCAGCAAAAGACTTTTTTGCGTTTTGACTATCAAAGTAGTGTTGTGCAAGTCGGTTTTGAATATTATTAGTAAACCCAATGTATAAAGTGGTTCTGTATTGATTGGTAAGAATATAAACGAAGTACCGTTTTTGCATTTTTAAATGTAAGAAAAATTTATAAAACTTACTGTTGTGTGATTTCTCCCTGCGCTCGAAATGACTTGGGGGTTTTTATTTTTAAGTTTTATTGATAAATAGTTGTTCGTTAGTCATGTCGAAGGAGGTGCGACTGAGAGATCACATCCTATTTTTTGCGCAATACTTGAGTTGCTTTATGTAATTTCTCCTCTCGTCGAAATGACTGAGAGTTTTTATTTTTAAGTTTTAGATATAAATAGTTGTTCGTTAGTCATGTCGACGATAGGAGACATTGCATCCTGTTTTTTTACAGAATACTTGAGCTGTTTTATGTGATTTCTCCTATCGTCGAAATGACTGAGAGTTTTATTTTTAAGTTTTATAGATAAATTAGTGTTTATTAGTCATATCGAAGGAGGTACGACTGAGATACCACATCCTGCTTTTTGCGTACTACTTGAGCTTCTTTATGTGATTTCTCCATTCGTCGAAATGATTTGGGGGTTTTTATTTAAGTTTTAATTATAAATTAGTGTTAGTTAGTCATGTCAACGATAGGAGACATCACATCCTGCTTTTTACGTAATACTTGAGCTGTTTTATGTGATTTCTCCATTCGTCGAAATGACTTGTGGGTTTTTATTTAAGTTTTAGATATAAATTAATGTTCGTTAGTCATGTCGACGATAGGAGACATCGCACCCAGTTTTTACAAAATTTATACTTTACTGTAATTATGGATTCCTGCCTGCGCAGGAATGACAATTAATCAAAACGACTCCTTAAACTCCTTAATTATTTTTTGAGCGGCTTTTACAGGCGATATTTTAGAAGAAATAATATCCTTTTTTAAAACATCAAGCTGATTCGCAATATCTTTCGAACCATAAAACAACTGTTTTAGCTCATCATTAATATTATCGAACATCCAGCGTATTTTTTGCTGATTTCTGTTTTCATCAAAATAGCCATTGTCGGTAACAAGTTGTTTGTACTTTGTAATTTCATCCCAAACCACATCAATACCTGTATTTTTTGTAGACGATGCTTTTGTAACCACCGGAGACCAACCAGAATCTGATTGCGGAAAAATATGCAGCGCATTTTGATATTGTAAACGCGCCATTTCACTTTTCTGAATATTATCGCCATCGGCTTTATTAATAACCACCATATCTGCCATTTCCATAATGCCTTTCTTGATGCCTTGCAGTTCGTCGCCAGCACCAGCAAGCATTAGCAGAAGGAAAAAATCGGTCATACCATGAACAGCGGTTTCCGATTGCCCAACCCCAACGGTTTCAATTAAAATAACATCGTAACCAGCCGCTTCACAAAGCAGCATACTTTCGGCGGTTTTATTGGCAACACCACCAAGCGTTTCGCCAGAAGCCGACGGACGGATATAAGCATTTTCTAAATTACTTAATTCTTCCATACGGGTTTTATCGCCCAAAATACTGCCTCGGGAACGTTGACTACTTGGGTCTATAGACAGAATAGCAACTTTATGACCTTGATTTATAAGGTGTTTTCCAAACGCCTCGATAAACGTACTTTTACCCACACCAGGAACACCCGTAATACCAATGCGTATTGAGTTTCCAGAAGCTGGTAAAATATGTTGAATAATATCTTTGGCAAGTACTTTGTCGCTTTCTAAATTACTTTCTATAATGGTTATGGCTCTCGATAAAATAACCCTGCTACCACTTAAAACACCATCAATATAGGCTTGTGCGGTGAGTCTGCTTTTTGGTTTGTAGTCTTTCATTTTTTGAATAACATTACTGATATAAAGATACTGATAATACAAAAAAGCACCATGAATAACACCTTGTTTTTTGTGGTTAAATAGGATAAAATTAAGAAAGAATGGATTGTTTTGAATAGCTGTTAGTTAGCTGTGTTTTTACTTGACTTTGTCAGAAAAAATAGCTAACTTCGTTTAGAGTAAGATATAAAACATTAAAGCGATTTCATATCTATTAGTGGCAGTAATTAAAAACAACTTATGAATCATGTCGAAAAATATAAAGAACTAAAACCCATATACGAAAGTTTCTCTCAAAGTCTTGTAGTCTTACTTAAGTCTATACTCGATGCTAACAACATAAAATTTCATTTAGTAGAGGGAAGATCCAAAGATATAGAAAGTTTCAAAAATAAGGTTGAATCAAAAAAAGGAAAATATAAAAATCCTTTAAAAGAAGTTATGGATTTATGTGGAGTTCGAATAATCGTCTACTATCAAACAGATATAGATAAAATAGATTCCCTAATTAGAGAGAACTTTGATGTTGATTTGAAGAATTCTGTGGATAAAAGTACTATATTAAAAAGCAATGAATTTGGATATCTTTCAAACCATTATATAGTCACAATTAATTCCATTAGGTCACACCTGCCAGAATGGGCAAAATTTAACGGTTTGAATGCAGAAATTCAATTAAGGACTGTATTACAGCATTCTTGGGCTGCAATTTCTCATGAATTAGAATATAAAAGTAAATTTGATATTCCAGATTTACTAAAGCGTAAACTATTCAGACTAGCTGGCTTATTCGAATTAGCTGATGAACAATTTGTTCAAGTAAAGCAAAAACAATTTGAATTATCAAAAGCAATAGAAAACAAAACAGATATTGAGAATATATCTATCTACAATGAACTGAATCTTGATACCATTAAACATTATTTTAGTGAGAATAAATCAATATCAGATGTCTACCGGAAATTTGGTGAGGATGCTGGATTCGAATATAGCCCAGAAGAAGACGAAGATTCAAATAGGTATTTGTCTCACATTGTAAATATCTCAAAAACAATTGGAATAAATTCTATCGAAGAATTTAATGAGACTTTAGAAAAATCAAAAGAATTTGCTGGCGAATACCTTAAACTTCAGTTTTTAAGACAAGACACTGACGAATCAGGAGAAAGAACTTGGATGTCTGATGAGATATTTTTGATTTATTTAGTACTCATGAGTCTTTTAAATGAAAAGGAATTAGAAAATTATAATCCTAAAGATTGGGCGGAAGACATATTAGAAAGTGTTTTGAGTGTAATAAGAAGTTGGAAGAAAAAATAACTACTGCCAACAAAGTATAAATTAATGGCAAGTTTCTATTTATTAAATTAGTGTTTAAACGCGCCACTAATATTATGCAACCGTTAAACGAACCTCTTTCTTTTTCCGCGTTAGGGATAGCAGAGGAAAGCCCACAGCGAGGTACGAGCGAGGACTTGTAACGAATAGCCCGACCTTTATACTGAACTAAATTCAGGATAAAGGTAACGCCCAAATAATATTAAATATTCTTTTATTCGGTAATTGGTTTTAAACCTTAGAGGTTAACGATTTTATAAACACGTAGCCAAAGCCTAAAAATAGCATAAGGTGGAATGGGAAGAGTCCGAAATCGCCACCTTGGTCGCCCACAATAAAGGCGCTATACATACCAAATGCGAAATATAGCATGAGGATGCCTTCGAAAATAACATGTATAGAGACGGTTTTTTTTATGTATTTGTTCTTTTTCCAATTGTCTTTTAGCGCACCAATATTAAATTTTGGTGTACGTACAAATTCTGATTTTTTACCTAAATGACCTTCTAAAACGGCAATGGTATTGTGTAGTGAAAAGCCCATGGCTATTGAGAAAAACACGAAAAACATGCCTATGTAATTAAAGAAGCTTTTAAAGCCGCCGCCATAAGTGTTTTTATACATAAACCAGTAGCATATAAAAAAGATGAGTGTACTTAGTACAAAGAAACTCATAACGATGAAATACGATTTTAAATGGGCGTATTCGTTTTTTATGTACAGCATAGGAATACTTAAAATAGCTACAATTAATATGTTTAAAAACATGGTGCTATTAAGTAAATGTAAAAGTCCGTGTACTTTTGTTTTTGTAGATATGTTTTGGTTTTTTAGAACGCGCCACATCATTTTTTTGAAGTTTTCGGCTCCTCCTTTATTCCATCTAAATTGTTGTGAGCGTGCAGCACTTATAATAATTGGAAGTTCGGCAGGAGTTTGTACGTCTTCTAAATATTTAAATTCCCAGTTTTTTAATTGGGCGCGGTAGCTTAAATCTAGATCTTCGGTAAGGGTGTCGCCTTCCCAGTTTCCAGCATCTAAAATGCAGGTTTTTCTCCAAACGCCTGCGGTACCGTTAAAATTTATAAAATGCCCTTTACTGTTTCGGCCTACTTGCTCTAAAGTAAAGTGCGCATCTAGTGCAAAGGCTTGTATTTTTGTTAGTATGGAGTAGTTTCGGTTAATATGTCCCCAACGGGTTTGAACGACTCCTATTTTTGGGTTTTTAAAGTAAGGTACGGTACGTTTTAGCCAATCTTCTTCTGGAAGGAAATCGGAATCGAAAATGGCAATGTATTCGCCTTTTGCTATTTCTAAACCTTCTTTAAGAGCGCCTGCTTTAAAACCTTTACGGTCTGTTCTGGTAATGTGTTGTATGTCTAAACCTGTTGCTTGTAAGGTTTCAATATGTGCGCGAGTTGTTGCTACGGTTTCATCGGTAGAATCGTCTAGTACTTGAATTTCTAGTTTATCTTGTGGGTAATCAATTTTAGCAATATTATCTAGCAGGCGTTCCATAACATACATTTCGTTATAAACGGGTAGTTGTATGGTAATGAATGGGACTTCTTCTGGTTTAGATAAATCGAATATCTCTCCTGTGAATTTTTTTCTTTTAGAGGTTAGGTAGTTAAATAACAGGTTAAGTTGTGCTAATGCATAAGTGAAAATCATTAGCAGTGCTACGGTGTAAATAACTATAATTATTGTTTCTAAAATCATTTTTTAATACTGTATTTAAAAATCCAACTCAAGATTTTCACGCCTGCAAATATAGCGCCTTTTATTGTTCCTGACACCTTTGAAACACCAATTCTATTTCGGTAGTTTACAGGTACTTCGGTATATGTTAGTTTCTGTTTTAAAGCTTTTAATTGCATTTCTACGGTCCAACCATAGGTTTTGTCTACCATGTTGAGCGCTAAAAGCTTATTGTATTTAATGGCTCTAAAAGGGCCGAGGTCTGTGAATTTTGCACCAAAAAACAATCGCATTAAATTGGTTGCTAGCCAATTGCCGAAAATTTGAGGTGTGGTCATAGAACCGACTTCACGTAGTTTTTTTACACGAGTGCCAATTACAAAATCTATATTATCGTTAATTATGGGTGCTACTATTTTGGTTAATTCTTCTGGGTAATCGCTATAATCACCGTCTAAAAATACAATAATATCTGGTTTTTTGCTTTGGTTAGCAATGTATTGCATGCCTTTTAAACAAGCGTATCCGTAGCCTTTGTTGGTTTCGGTTAAAACTGTTGCGCCCGCTTTTTTTGCGTTGGCTTTTGTAGCATCAGTAGAATTATTATTTACCACAATTATTTCGTCAACAATTTCTGGAATGTCATGAATGACATTGGCAATAGAATTTGCTTCGTTATAAGCAGGTATGATGACTTTTATATTGGGCATTAAGTGTTCGTTGTAAGGGGGCAAAAGTACAATACTTTTAGTTAAAATTTTAACAAAATATTAGGATTTTGTTGTTTTTGATTATAGATTATAAGGATGAAGGCTTTTTTAATTAAAAAAAAGTGTTTTGTGTTTGATTTAAGCTTGTGGATATGAGTGGAGTTTTAAGGTTTTTATGCCAGTTTGAGTGCAGTTGAATACTTATTGAATTGCTAGTTTTTTATTGCCTTTTGATTGCGTTCCTTGTGACAAAAAGTATATGAACTCTTTACTTGTGAGGACTTATTTTTTATTAACCAAATCCATTAAATCAATATCGTTTCCTAATAAAATATCGGTAGGATTGATGCGCCCTTCTTCTGGTCCGTTTTCAAGTTTTAAAACACCTCTTGGGCAAACAGCACTACAAACGCCACAGCCTACACAGCTAGAGCGTACAATGTTTTCGCCTTTTTGAGCATAAGCACGCACATCGATACCTTGCTCGCAATAGGTAGAGCAGTTTCCGCAGGAAATACATTGTCCGCCATTGGTGGTAATTCTAAATCTTGATTTAAAACGTTGTACAAAACCTAAATAAGCAGCTAGTGGACACCCAAAACGACACCATACACGGTTACCAAAAATAGGGTAGAAGCCCGTGCCAATAACACCTGCGAAAACCGAGCCTATTAAAAAGCTGTAAATATTTTGAATGGTTTGTGTTTCTATGCCTAAAACGGCTTTGGCTCCAGAGAAATAGGAGTAGAGTGTAAAACCCGTCATGACCAATGCAAATACTAAAACACCATGAATTAACCAGCGTTCTAGTTTCCATACTTTAAGTGTTTTATCTGATAGTTGACGATAAGGATCGCCTAAAGTTTCGGCTAAACCACCGCAACCACAAACCCATGAACAATACCAGCGTTTTCCGAAGAAATACACCATAACAGGTACAACAACTAGCGTTAAAACAATACCCCAAATTAATATAAACAATCCAAAACCACCACTATTTGTGAGTTCGTTTAAATTCCATTTAAAAAAGAAATCGTAATCTAAAGGGAAGGCATTTTTAAAATCGTACCAAGGTTTATTAAAACGCACTAAGATTTCTGGTATTAAAAACGCAAATACAATTTGAAAGAATAACACCGATGTGGTTCGTAATATTTGGTATTTATTATGGCGGTATTTTATATACATACGTATGGCCATAACTACCATAACGACACAGTATAAAAAGCCGTACAAAAACCATTGTCCTGCAGGGTTTCCGCTAAGGCTTTCGCTTATAGGATCTACAATATAAGTCCAGTTTACAATATATTCTGGACGGAAATACAACAGTAAATAAAAAGTGACTAAAAAGATGAATACCGACCAACCTATCCAACCGCGGTTGGTAGTTGTACTATGAAACACGCCATTGTTTTTAATACCTGGAGGTCCTAAAGTAATTACGTTTGGAATAATAAATAGTAAAGCACCAAGAATGCCTAAACCAAAGGTGAGCCACCAAAAGAGTCCTTTATTATCTTGTATGAGTCCTGTGCCTGAAGTTTTAGCAACTTCGTAGGCAAAAGCATGTGGTTTGCCCCATATTTTTTTACCCCATTCTTTATTGGCTACGTGGGTTTTATTAGCGTTTTCTAATGCTGATGTAATTTTTGATGACAATGAAAACGGGTTTGTAAATGTTTTACCAACCACATTGGTTTTTATGTTGTTAATAAAAATTTCACTTTTTATACCTTTATTAGATACAAAAGTTTCAAACTGCGTTGGTGTGAGCTCGTATTTGCCTAAAAAGATGAGTGAAATAAATATAGCAAGTCCTGCTAGAAATAAACCAAGTCCTGTATTTTGAATCTTCTTCATTTTGATTTATTTATGAGGTTTGAAAAATGCGTTTCCAACTTTTCTTTTTTAGCTGAATATTCGTGTTGTTTTCTTGGTTGAATTTTGCAACAATGTCTTTTTCGTGAAGTTTATAAAATTCAGGATCGAAATTAGCATCGGCTAAATGTTCTAAAACATAATCGACTGATTGTTTTTCGTTTAAAACTTTATCGAAAAATTCGTGTCGCATTCTAATTCCGAACGTGTTAATGCCAATAAAAACGCGCGTGTTTTTATCGTAATTGAGGTGAATGCATTTTTTGCCATCTTCATGTTCCCAATAAAAACGGGCTTCGTTGTCTTTTGCTTGCGCCCAAACCCATCCGTAAGTTTGGTATTCTATATCTATAAATTTAGCAGAGTTAAACCAATGTCCGGGTTTGTATGCTGTTTTCTTATCGCAAATAGTTTGCGCTATGGTTTCTCCCATCATTCGGCCTGTGTACCAAACTGCTTCAATAGGTCTGCGTTGGTCTATGGCTTCATGTTGTTCGGCACAATCACCAATAGCATAAATATCAGGAATGTTGGTTTCTAAAAACCGATTTACTTTTACGCCACGTCCTGTTTCAATTTCAGAATCTTTTATAAAATCGATATTAGGTGACACGCCTGCCGTTAATCCAACCACGTTACACTCTATTTCTTCATCTGTTTCGGCAATAACTATAGATTTAACGTTGCCGTTTTCATCAGATTTAATTTCTTTTAAATTAACGCCCAAACGTAAATCAATACCATTATCTAAAATTTCTTTATTTATCATTTCAGATTCGCCAGCAGGTAAAACGCCATTCCAAAAACTAGTTTCTCTCACTAAAAAAGTAACAGGAATGTGTCTGGAATGAAGCATTTCGGCTAATTCAATACCAATAAGTCCACCGCCCACTATAACAGCACGTTTACAAACACTGTTATTGGGTGCGTATTTTTCAAGGTTGTCTAAATCTTGTTTGTGATACATACCCATAACGCCCTTTAAATCTTGACCTGGCCATCCAAATTTGTTTGGTTTGCTACCTGTGGCAATAATAAGTTTATCGAATGGCATGGTGTCACCATTAGTAAAATGAAGTGTTTTAGATGTTGTTTCAATATTTTTTACAAAGCCTTTTTTAAGTTCAATGCTGTTTTTCTCCCAAAACCAGTTTTCATAAGGTTGCGTGTGTTCAAACTTCATGTGTCCCATATATACATACATGAGTGCTGTTCTAGAAAAAAAGTATTCGGTTTCAGCAGAAATAATGGTAATTTTTTTATCAGAAAGTTTTCTAATATGTCTGGCAGCTGTAACTCCAGAAATGCCATTACCAATAATAACAATATGTTCCATAGGACTGTTTTAGTAAACTGTTTTGTCGGAGGTTTTGTTAAAACCTTATCTTGCATGTTCAATTTGTTTAAATTTAGTCAAAAAAATAGAATATGAGGATCTTTTTCGTTTTTGCTATTACGGTGTTGTTAAGTTCGTGTTCTATGACATCTGTAAAACCGCTTAAAATAAACGGGGTTAGTTTTGTGGCGTCTAGAGATTCTATAAACGATTCCCATATTAAACCTGTAATTAATTTACATGCTAATTATGCGGCCTTAATGCCTTTTGGATTTATTAGAGATTTAGGGCATCCAGAAGTTATGTTTAATGCAAGCAGACAATGGTTTGGTGAAACTAATGATGGCGTAAAACAATATGGAGCTGCTTTAAAAAGTAAAGGCATTAAAGTGATGGTGAAACCTCAGATTTGGGTGTCGAAAGGAGAATTTACAGGGTTTATTAAAATGAATAACGAAGCTGAATGGTTGCAATTAGAAGCCACATATTCTAAATTTATTCTTAATTATGCGCAATTAGCAGAAGCGATGCATGCTGATATATTTTGCATTGGTACCGAATTGGAAACCTTTATTGATAATAGACCAGATTATTGGAAGCAATTAATAAAAGAAATTAGAAAACTATATTCAGGGAAATTAACTTACGCTGCCAATTGGAATGAATATGATAGAACGCCTTTTTGGAATCAGTTAGATTATATTGGTATTGATGCTTATTTTCCTGTAAGTGATGAAAAAACACCTAGTGTTGAAACTTGTAAAACTGGTTTAGTAACCTATAAAGAAGCTGTTGCTAAACTATCTAATACGTTGAAGAAGCCTGTTTTATTTACCGAGTTTGGGTATAGAAGTGTTGATTTTTCAGGAAAACAACCTTGGAGAAGCGATAGAAGTATGACCCAAGTGAATTTAGAAGCTCAAAAAAATACCACGCAAGCTTTGTTGGAAACCTTTTGGAATGAAGATTGGTTTGCTGGTGGCTTTCTTTGGAAATGGCATCATAACTACGAAAAAGCTGGTGGTAAAAATAACGCGCGTTTTACACCACAAAATAAGCCTGCAGAAGCTTTGATAAAAGAGGTGTATGCTGCTTATTAACATTTAATATAAAATTAATCTTCTACTTTATAAATATTAATGAAATCAATTAGTTTTGCAGAAAACGAAATAGATAGTATGATGAGAACATTTGCAATTGGCGATATTCATGGCGGTTTAAAAGCTTTAGTTCAGTTATTAAATAAACTGGAAGTTAAAGATGATGATACTCTTATTTTTATGGGCGATTATGTTGATGGATGGAGTGAAGCAGCCCAAGTTGTTCAATTTCTTATAGAATTATCTGAAAAAATAAACTGTGTTTTTATAAAAGGGAATCATGATGTTTGGTGTGAAAACTGGTTGAATTCTGGTGAGGTAAATCCAACTTGGTATATTCATGGCGGAAAGCAAACCATGGAAAGTTATACTGGGTTTTCTGCTGAAGAAAAAAATGAGCATTTAGCATTTTTTGAAAACTTAAAAATGTATCATTTGGATGATAAAAACCGATTGTTTTTACATGCAGGTTTTACATCGATGCATGGTGTAACTAAAGAGGTTTTTAAAGAAACCCTTTACTTTGATCGCACCCTTTGGGAAATGGCTTTGGCTTTAGATAAAAGTATAGGTAAAGATTCTATAATGTTTCCAAAACGTTTACAACATTATCATGAAATTTATATTGGCCATACACCAACAACTAATTTCAATTCTTTTGAACCTATGAACGCTGCCAATGTATGGAACGTAGATACTGGCGTTGCCTTTTCTGGGAAACTAACAGGTATGAATATTGACACCAAAGCATATTTGCAAAGTGATAATATTAGAGATCTTTATCCTGATGAAAAGGGACGAAATAAAGATTAAAATTATTCAATACTCTTAAAGTCTTTAATAGCTTGGTTGGGTTCAATTACATTGTAGCCTTTCCAGAATTCAGGATCGTATTTTGGTAAATAAATAGGTTCTACCTTTGGTTGCTCTTCAAAAGCTGTAAAGGCGGTTTCTGTAATAGGAGTGTTCTCAAAAACCACTAATTCTTTTTTCTCTCTATTAGAAAGTATAAAATGAATATCTGATGATAATTCGTTCTGCTTCCTTTTACCTTTGGTGTGTTTGTTCTTTTCAATGATTTTTAAAGGTCTTTTAATGCCGAATTTATTACCTGTTTCTTCTTCGGCATATTTAAGTGCATATTTGTTAGCCTCATTTTTTTCGTAAATTAAAGTGCCTCGCTTCAAATAATGTTGATATGAAATACCTAATAATTTAAAGTTTCTAAGGTTTTTTACGTTTTCATAATCAACTCTAATAATAGCGAAATCGTCTGTATTTATATAAATAGTGCCTTTGTAATCTTCACTTCTTTTGGGGGTAAAGCTTATAATGTAAACAAAAGCATCATTTAAGAAGCTGTAATCTTCTAGCTTGAAATCGTATCTGTTTGATTTCTCTAAAAAGTTTAAGTCGCTGTCTTTAAAAGTAAAACTGTTGTGCTGTAGTTTAGAAATAGAACCTTTTCTGTATTTTAAAAAATTCTCTTTTCGCTCCTTTTCTTTTTTCTTTTGTTCTTCAATAAAAGCTTCGGTTTCGTCTTTTTTAGGTTTTTCAGAATCATAAAAACTAGAATCTATTTCTTGTTTGGTGCCAAAAATGCCCGATTTAATTTTAAAATAAGAATCACGCTTTACATGTGTTTTTATAATGCTATTAATTTTTTCTTCATAGCTTTCAAAGTTTATTTCTTTACTCTTATCGTATAGGTGAGATGCTTTAATTATATCTAGTTTTTGATCGCTAACAGTTCCTGTTTTACCATACATGTTTGCTAGAATTTCGGTGTAATCATCTGCATTTTTAGGCATCGCTATTAGAAGGCTGTCAATAAATGCTTGGTTTAATTCAGGTATGGTCGTTTTCTTTATTTTAACGTCGTTTTTCATAACGTTTGAAAAATAAGATGCTCTATAAAATAGTTTGCTTTTTATAAAATTAAAATCGTAATTAGTTCCTAAGTTTTCTTTTGTCTTTTCAATAATTTCTTCGGTTGTGTAGTTTTTGTTGGAAACCAAGACCTCGTCAAGTTCAATTGATTTTGGACTCAAAAAAACAATACTATCACGGAATGTTTTAGCTAAAAAGCGTTTGCTCTCATAACCTAAACATCTAATAATTAGAGAATCTTTTTTTGTGTTTTTTTTACTTAGGTACAATAAGAATTCACCATTGTTATTACTAATAACTCCCGAATTGCTATTTATAGAAATAGTAGCAAAAGGAATGGGCTTTTGCGAAGTAGAATCTAGTATTTTAGCATTGATAGATTCTTGTGCAGCGGCTTGAAATGAAATAAAAAGAAATAGGAAGCAAACGTTGTAATAGTGAGTCATCTAATGGTTGTTTTGTATAAAAGTAGACGATTAGATGAGGTAATTGTAACATTTAAAATTTCCTTAAGGGAGTTTTATCAGTTTTTAACATTTATATGCTTAAAGTAGTAATCATTTAACACTTTTGGTGAAGCACCCAACCATTTTTTGATGTGAATGGTCCAATAATGATATTGAAGTTTGCCAATGCCATTAGACTTATAGCATCTGGCTGAGGTTGTTAGCCATTCTGGAATGACTACAAATTGATTTCGAGCATACAGTTTACTTATAAAATCGTTGTCTTCATAAATAATAAAGTCTTCGTTGTAACCACCCATTGTATTAAAAAGTAATGGCGTTATAAAGAGGCTTTGATCGCCACCTCTGCAAGATTTCCAATTAAATTGTGTAAACCAACCTGCAATTTTTAGCCATACATGATTGCTGTTAAATTTCATTTTAAAACAACCTGCTTGATTGCCATTGTTTACTTGGTTTGTAATAAAAGCATCAAAATTTTTAGGAGGGAATGAATCGGCATGCAGAAAATAAAGAATATTTCCTTGAGCATATTTAGCGCCCAAGTTCATTTGTTTGGCGCGTCCTTTTTCTGCGTTTAATAAAAGGATTTTGAAATTATTTAAAGATTCAAAGGATTGAATTTTTTCTTGAGAACCATCTGTACTACCACCATCAACAAAAATAATTTCTGAAATATTTTCTTTTGAAGCGTTTTCTGAAAGGTGGTTTAATAGTGGTGAAATGTTATTGACTTCATTAAAAACCGGAATTATTATTGAAATTAGATGTTTCACGTATTCGTGTTTGTTGTTTTGAAAAATTGTTTATAGCAATTATTTACTCATTTAAACTCCAATTATAATCATTAAAACTTGTTTTTGCCTTATTTGATATTTTAATTTCTGAATATTTATTTAAAAAGTCGATTAATGAACCGTCTTGTTTAAAATCTTTTGAAAACCATTGAAATATTTTAGAGAGTTTAAGATGGTTAGTGGTGATGTTGTTTCTTTTGCTATCGGCTAAAAAGTTTTTTGTGGCATTGGTTAATTGTAATTCTAAGTTGGAAGCGGTAAAAGCTTTGTTTAATAATTTAGGACAAGAATATGATGCACAAACAATAGCGAAATGAATACGTGGTTCGTTCATTTTTCGTAAAATTTGATGCTCAATATCTTCAAGGTTATACCATTTATCTCCTAATTTCCATACTCGTTGTTTCCAAGGGTTTTTAATGTCTTTGATGCTTTTTATGGGGTAGTTGCGTAAAATTAAATCAACGGTCATAGCATTATAGGCATTAATCCAATAGGCGAGTTTGTCTTCTTTTGTCCAATTTTCATCAGGGAGTTTCTGACTTAAAAGAGTGATGTAAGCAGTTAATGATTTTCTATTAGTTTTAAACGCTTTGTAATTTACATTGCCTTCTTTTGAAACATGTTTTTGTAGTAAATCGTTCCATATTTTGTGATTAAAAGTTTTAGAGTTTGTATCGTGTTTAATCTCTGGTGTTTCTGTACGGACCATGTTTTTAACAGAATCTATTTTTGTTGCAACACTAGTTTTTTCTTCTGTTTTGATAGTCTCTACTTTTTTTAATGAATCTACAGACGTGATAATATCTTTTTGTATAACATCATTTGTTTTTGAATTAATTTGTGCTGCTTTTTTTTGACCAGAACACGAAGTGATAATAAGAATCGTTAATAAAAAGTATAGGTGTTTCATAGGTTTGTTTGATGTTTTAAGTCGATAATCCTGTTAAACCTTACGGTTTTATGAATAATACAGAAAAGGTTTAAATCTCAAGCTAATGATTAAGATTTAAATAAAAAAGATGCCTTTGTAAAAAGCATCTTTTAAAATTATAATTAAAAAGCGATTATCGCCTAACAGCAGCCTCCACCATCATAATGATAGGTTGATTCGCTAATGAAAATATCATCTCTATTAAGTGATGCTAAAGCGCCTGCGGTTTTGTCGCAAATAGCTAAGGGTTGGTTTTTTAATAAAACATGACCAGCGTTATCATCAAAATAGTCATCTTCGCCATAATAAATAGCAGCTTTACCTGTAAAAACACAAGGGCCATCGGCAGGCATAGGGTCTTTTATAGCAGCAACTTCAATGGACTCAATATAAATAAGTTCATCGGTTGGATAATTTTTAGTGTCTAGAATTCTGTATGGTTTTCTTGCTCTAATTTCAATGGTTCCAAAACCAGCATCGGTTAATGCTTTTACGTACTCGGCAATAGGTAAACTTCCGCTAAGGCATAAAGCACGTAGGCGTTCGTCATTCCTTAATGCATCATTCATAGGTTGTTCGCAAGTTGGATCGCTCATAACTAATTTACCATGAGGTTTTAAAACGCGATACATTTCTGCTATGGCTTTCTTTAAATCGTCTGTTTTAAAAATATTGAATAAGCAGTTTTGAGCCGCTACATCTATACTATTATCTTCAACAGGCAAATGCATAGCATCGCCTTTTTTAAGATCTACAAATTCGCTTTTAAACCAATCGTTTTCAGCTTCGGCTTCTATAAAGTTTTTGCGAGAGGCTTCAAGCATTTCATCGACAACATCAATACCAATAACGCCGTTTTTTTGACGATTAAAATATGAAAATTGTAATAATTCCATACCGCCACCAACACCAACATAAAGCATTTTAGGATTGTTGGTTAAGTCGCGTGCATGAACAGTAGAACCACAACCATAATTCATTTCTTGCATGATTTTGGGGATTTTTAAACCAGGTAATTCCCAAATAGGATTTGTGGTACAGCATAAACCAATATCTGGTGTTAAGGCTGCTTCTTTATATACATCGTGTGTGGTTTCTAAATAGTTACTCATGTTTTTGACTTTAGGTTTAAACTGCTTTTGTTTTATACGTTACAGCTTTTTGCGTTAAGGATTGAGGCTTTGTTGAAGCTCTCCCGATTTTTTTTCGGGAAGCGACTGCCGAAAGCCTGACCCTTTGGGGAACGCCTAAATTTAAATTGATTTAATAAGTTCTTTAAACAATACAATCATATCTGGTTCTGCTCTTTCTGCATTTGCAATAATATCGGCAATGTTTACAGGTTCTAGATGGTTTGGGTCGCATTCATCTGTTAGAACTGACACGGCTGCGACTTTTAATTTTAAATGATTGGCCACAATAACTTCTGGAACAGTACTCATACCAACAGCATCGGCTCCTATAATATTTAGCATGCGGTATTCTGCTCTAGTTTCTAATTGTGGACCAACAACGCTAGCGTAAACACCTTCGTGTAATTTAATGTTGCGGGCTTTAGCAATGTTTTTAAAAGTTGCATTGATTTGAGCATCATAAGGAGCGCTCATATCGGTAAAGCGTTCGCCTAATAATTCTACACCTTTAAATGCTAATGGCGAGCTGCCTTGAAGATTAATGTGATCTTCAATAAGCATCAATTCGCCTTTTTTAAAGTTCAAATTGATAGCACCTGCGGCATTAGAAACCAATAAGGTTTTGATACCTAATTTTTCCATGATACGAACAGGGTAGGTAACGTCTTGTAAAGTGTAGCCTTCATATAAATGAAAACGCCCCTGCATAACGATGACTTTTTTGCCTTCTAAAGTACCGTATATCAATTTTCCTTTGTGAAATTCTACGGTAGCAGTTGGGAAATTAGGAATGTGATTGTAACTAACTTCTTTGATAATATCAATTTCATTAATAAGTTGACCTAATCCAGTGCCTAGTATGATACCTATTTCTGGGGTTTCAAATCCTTTTTCTTGTAGGTAGCTTACGGTTTCTTCTATGTATTTAATCATTTAATTGTTGTATTCTTTGTTGTAATTTATTGTTTGATTTATAGAACGATGAAGCTGTTAAATCTTCAAAAGTATCAATATCATTTAGTGATACTAATGTAGTGAATTTGATATTTTTTTTATCTAATTCAGAACATGTTTTTTCTAATAAATTGGATTGACTCCATGGCTTGTTTTCAAAAATGAAATCATGCATTTTATTGAGACCAATTAAGTAATAACCGCCATCTTCTGCTGGACCAAAAACAACCTCGGTATTGTTTAGGGCTTTTAGTCCGTTTTCTATATGCTGTGAGTTAATATCAGGCAAATCAGATCCTATTAAAACAATACGCTTGTAGCCATCTTCAAAGCCTTTTTTGAATGCATTTTTCATGCGTTCACCTAAATCGTTACCTTCTTGTACGGTTTTGTAGTTGTTAGCCCATTTTGTGTCAACAACAGCATCAGAAAAATAAATACGCTTGTCGGTTTGTATATTCTTTGTAGCAAGTTCTGTTATTTTTACTAACTCGCTATAAACTTCAAAAGCAGCTTGATTTCCAATAGTTTTGGCAAGTCGTGTTTTAACTTTGCCGAGTTTTATGTTTTTTACAAAAACGATGATGAGTTCTTTATTCATGAATTTGGGCTTTTAGGCAACAACACCTTGGCAGCTACTTCCTGCGCCAGCAGTACAGCCGTAGCAATGTTGTGAAATAACAATATCTCTTCCTTCAAGAAGGTCTTCATTGTATTCTGAAATATGTTTTGCTTTACTATTTACAGGAAGTTCTAGCATTTGATTAAAATCGCAATCGAATAAATACCCATCCCAACTTACTGAAATGGTATTAGTACACATTACGTTTGCAACAGCTGTTGGGTTGTAGGCTTCAACTAATGAATACATATAATCTTCGTAATTTTCTGAGGCTATTAAATAATCTAAAAATCTGCTGATTGGTAAATTGGTTATTGCGAATAAATTATGAAATTGAATATCGAAATCTTCTTTTAATGCTTTTTTGAATTCTTTCTCCATAGAAGCTTGGTCTCCTGGTAAAAAGGCTCCTGACGGATTGTAAACTAAATCTAGTTTTAAGTTGCTATCTGGCATGCCATAACCAATAGCATTTAGTTCTTGTAATGCTTTTATAGATTTGGCAAACACACCATCTCCACGTTGTTTGTCTGTTTTGCCTTGTGTCCAATGCGGCATGGAGCTCACAACATGTACGTTGTGTTTTTTAAAGAATTCAGGTAAATCGTAATATTTTTTATTGGCCCTTATTATGGTTAAATTAGATCGAACAATAAAATCTTTAATACCTGCTTTGGCAGCTTCTTCAACAAACCATCGGAAATCTGGATTCATTTCTGGAGCACCACCAGTTAAATCTAAGGTATGCGCGCCAGTTTTTTTTATGACTTCTAAACACTGTTGCATAGTGTCGCGGGTCATAATTTCTTTACGGTCTGGACCAGCATCAACATGGCAATGTTCGCAAACTTGATTGCACATGTACCCGACGTTGATTTGTAGGATTTCTAGTTTTTTCGCTTTAAGCGGAAATTGATTAGATTCTGAAATTTTAGCTTTAAAAGTTGGTAACTCTCCATTTTGAAAGATGCCATTCGATAAAATTTCTAATTGTCGGTTGCTATTTGCTAAATCGCTTTCGCGTTTATGTAGGGACTTTGTTGCCATTAATTATATTTTACTAATATATAGTTCTTATGGTAAAATTAGAGTTCTGATTTTGCGTTAGGGATTAAACGGTCTGTTTGAGCTCCCCGACATAGGAGAGAGCGAGTAGTGAAATACTTATATTCATGAGGTCAAAAATTTGAAATATAAACCAACGAATAAAGTCCGACCTGTTCCTGGACTAAATTCAGGATACAGGTAACGTCCAAATGCTATCCGTCTAATTTGTTCACTTTATTCATCATTTGAACGCCATGTACCAATGTTGCTCCACTTTTTATAGCAGCTCCAACATGTATGGCTTCCATCATTTCTTCTTTGGTAACTCCGCGTTGTAAAGTGTCTTTCGTATAAGCATCAATACAATATGGGCATTGTTCGGTATGTGAAACAGCCAATGCAATTAATGCTTTTTCACGGGCTGTAAGAGCGCCATCTTCAAATACTTTTCCGTAGTATTCAAAAAATTTATCACCTAGTTCTTGATTCCACTCGCTTATTTTTCCAAACTTCTTTAAATCGGCTGGGTCGTAATATGTTTTTTGCATGTTGTCTATTTTGGACTAAAGATATAAATCTAATTGCTTAAGTCGTGAAGTTTTATAATACTTAACAAAAAAAAGTAGAACAATATGTATTCTTTTTTAAAGAAACAATGTTCTACTTTGGCTTTGGTTGATGTGTGTTTTTAGAAGCTGGTAAAGTGTCTTATATGTAAATGGTTAATTAATCTCTTAAAATACTTCTAGAAATAACAATTTTTTGAATTTCAGAAGTACCTTCGTAAATCTGGGTAATTTTTGCATCACGCATTAAACGTTCTACATGGTAGTCTTTTACAAAACCATTACCACCATGAATTTGAACTGCTTCAACAGTATGTTCCATAGCAACTTTAGACGCGTATAGTTTTGCAATGGCGCTAGACATATCGTAATTGTTTCCTTGGTCTTTATCCCAGGCTGCTTTCATTACAAGCATTCTAGCTGCTTCAATATCTGTATGCATATCGGCTAGTTTAAAAGCAATAGCTTGATGGTTTGCTATTTCGGTACCAAAAGCTTTACGTTCTTTAGAGTATTTTAGGGCTAATTCATAAGCGCCAGATGCAATACCTAAAGCTTGTGCAGCAATACCAATACGGCCTCCTGATAAGGTTTTCATAGCAAATCGAAATCCAGATCCGTTGGCTCCAATTCTATTTTCTTTTGGGACTTTTACATCATTAAATTGTAATGTATGGGTGTCGCTTCCTCTTATTCCTAGTTTATCTTCTTTGGGACCTACATGAAATCCTTCCATCCCTTTTTCAATAATAAAGGCGTTAATACCATGAGAGCCTTTGTCTTTATCGGTTTGAGCTATTACTAGATAAACTTCTGCGCGACCACCATTTGTAATCCAGTTTTTTGTGCCATTTAAAATATAGTGATCTCCTTTGTCTATAGCAGTGGTTTTTTGAGAAGTAGCATCGCTTCCTGCTTCTGGTTCGCTTAAACAGAAAGCCCCAATACATGTTCCTGTAGCTAGTTTTGTTAAGTATTTTTGTTTTTGTTCTTCTGTGCCGTAAGCTTCTAAACCATAACAAACTAAGGAGTTGTTTACAGAAACCATAACCGAAGCAGAAGCATCAATTTTAGATAATTCTTCCATAATTATAACATACGAAATGGCATCCATTCCACTACCTCCATATTTTGGATCTACCATAATACCCATAAATCCTAGTTCTCCCATTTTTTTTACCAATGCATCGGGGAACTCTTGTTTGTTATCTCGTTCAATAACTCCTGGTAGTAATTCTGTTTGTGCAAACTCACGTGCAGCATCACGTATCATTATATGTTCTTCTGAAAGATTGAAATTCATAATTCGTAATTAAAATAGTGATTTAATAAAAAATATACACAAATATAGCTTTTTAGTGTGAATTATTTAATTTGGATTGTTATTTTTACTGTTCATGGAGAAAAAAGAATACAAGGTTGTTGGAGTGATGTCTGGAACATCGTTAGATGGTATAGACTTAGTTTTTGCTGAATTTCAATTTGATAATGTTTGGAATTTTAATATTGTAATTGCTGAAACAGTTGAATATGAAGCAAAGTGGCAAAACATTTTAAAGCATTTGGTAGCAAATTCGTTAACTGAATTAAAGGAAATAGATGCCGACTATACCACTTATTTGGCTGGGGTTATAAATAGCTTTATTAAAAGGAACGATATAAAAAATATTGATGCTGTTTGTTCTCATGGGCATACAGCTTTGCATCAGCCTAAAAAGAAGTTGACTTATCAAATAGGGAATATGCCTTTTTTAGCTAGTTTATTAAATAAAAAGGTAGTTTGCGATTTTAGAGTTCAGGACGTAGAACTTGGTGGTCAAGGAGCGCCATTAGTGCCTATTGGAGATAAATTGTTGTTTTCTGACTACGACTTTTGTTTAAATTTAGGAGGCTTTGCAAATATATCTACCGAGTTTGAAGGTAACCGAATTGCCTATGATATTTGTCCGGTAAACATTGTTTTAAATTATTATGTGAGATTATTAGGTTTTAATTATGACGATGAAGGGAAAATAGCTTCAACAGGAGTTGTTAATAATCAATTGCTTGATACACTAAATAATTTAGAATTTTATAAGTTGAAGCATCCAAAATCTTTAGGATTAGAATGGGTAGATAAAAATATTTTTCCGTTAATTGATGTTTTTCAGCTTGACGTAAAAGATGTATTAAAAACATTTGTTGAGCATATTGCTATCCAGCTTGCTGTTGAAATTAACAGAAAAAATAAGGCGTCTGTATATGTTACAGGTGGAGGTGCTTATAATAAGTATTTGATAAACAGATTAAAAACATATACAAAAAACAAAATTATAGAACCATCAAAAACCATTGTGGAATTTAAAGAAGCTTTAATTTTTGGTTTTCTTGGCGTCTTAAAAATGAATAATGAAATTAATTGCTTACAAAGTGTTACTGGAGCTTCAAAAAACCATAGTTCAGGTAACATATTTCTTCCTTAAAAATAACATAAAGTTTATATTAAAGCTTTTTAGTTTTCTATATTTGTTGCCTAAGTATTTTACTTGTTCTGTAAAGAAATGTCAGGATTATTAAAAGAAAGTTCTAAAAAATGTTTTTTATTTGAAAGATTCTGAAAAAGAAATAAATATATGGTAAGGTCTTTTTTTTTGATGATATATGTCATTTTTTTGTAGCTATAAAGGGTAATACTTTAGCAGATGAAAACTTGATTTTGTTTGAAGAAATAAAAGAGACAATTTAGTTGTTAGAATAACAGACAAATTAAATTTTCAAGATATATAAGAACAATTAAAAAGCTATTAATAAAAATAGTTGAAATCAATTTAAAGTAGTATTGAGTGCTACTGTTTTTTCAAATAGCTCTAAAGAAATTATTTAATTAAAAATTTATGGAAGCAGCAATTATTTTAGTATTTGTAATGGGGTATTTAGCCATTACTTTAGAGCATAGTATAAAAATAGATAAACTAATACCAGCTCTGGTCATGATGGCTATTTGTTGGGCTCTAATTGCTTTAGGTATTGAAGGCTTTCCACAATGGTTTGATTCTGGTAATCATTCGTTATTAGAAGGGTTTGGTAGTTTTGGAGTAGATGAAAAGATGCACATGATGGAAGAAACTTTGCTGCATCATTTAGGAAAAACAGCTGAAATACTAGTGTTTCTTTTAGGAGCCATGACTATTGTTGAAATTATTGATTATTTCGATGGGTTTTCTACTATTAAAGACTTTATAAAAACAAAAAAGAAGAGCAAAATTCTTTGGGTTTTTTCAATTCTAGCCTTCATTTTATCTGCTATTATAGATAATTTAACAGCAACTATCGTATTAATTTCAATACTTCAAAAAATTGTAAAAGATAGAAATGTACGTATTTGGTATGCTGGTTTAATAATTATTGCTGCAAATGCAGGTGGTGCATGGTCTCCAATTGGAGATGTAACAACAACCATGTTGTGGATTGGTAAAAAGGTAACTACGGGGCATTTAATAGGTTATTTATTGTTGCCATCATTTTTATGTATGGCGGTACCAACATTTATAGCGTCATTTTTACCAGCCTTTAAAGGAGATTTAGATGTAGAAGAAGTAGAAGAGAAAAAGAAATCGAAATTTAGTGCTACCATGCTTTATTTAGGATTAGGAGCTATTGTATTTGTGCCTATTTTTAAAATGATTACACATTTACCTCCTTATGTTGGTATGATGTTATCTTTAGGTGTTGTTGCTACTTTTGCTGAAATTTATAGTAGTTCTAAGTTTAGTTTAACTGAACACGGAGCTGAAGAAAGCGATGCACACGCTCAACATAGTCCAGTACATTACTCATTATCTAAAATTGAGTTACCAAGTATCTTGTTTTTCTTAGGGATATTAATGGCAGTTGCTGCTTTAGAGTCATTAGGGATTCTATTCAACTTTGCTGGTTCATTACAAGATTCTATGCCAATGTTAGGTACTGAAATTCATCCAGGTGGTCATGAAGGTGTCTCAGATTTAGTAGTGCTTTTATTAGGTGTTGGATCTGCGGTTATAGATAATGTACCTTTAGTGGCAGCTAGTTTAGGTATGTTCCATGAGCCTCTTGATAATGAACTTTGGCATTTTATAGCATATTCTGCTGGAACAGGTGGTAGTATGTTAATTATTGGTTCTGCAGCAGGAGTAGTTGCTATGGGAATGGAAAAGATAGATTTTTTCTGGTACTTAAAAAAGATTGCTTGGTTAGCCTTAGTAGGTTTCTTAGTAGGAGCCGTTGCATTTATGTTTACAAGAACATTATTTTAGGAAATTAATATTTTAGTAATTTTCCGCGAAAGCGAAAAAAAGTAATCCTTTTGTTATACTTTAGCGTATATATAGGCGTTATACAGTTGCAATAAATTTAAATTATATGCTAAATACATTATTACAAAATACTCAAGAAGGAGCAGAATTACTAACTGATGGAGAACCTGTAGAAAAAACACTTTCCATTATAGAATTAATTAGTAGTGGCGGAACTGCCGGACAAATAATTATACTATTATTATTCTTATTACTTATAGGAGCTATTTATATTTACTTTGAACGCATTTTTGCTATTAAAGCAGCATCTGTTGTAGATGCTAATTTTATGAATCAAATAAAAGACCATGTAAGTAATGGTAAAATTGATTCGGCTCAAATGCTTTGTGCGCAAGTAAACTCGCCTGTATCTAGATTAATTGGTAAAGGTATTTCTAGAATAGGAAAACCACTAGCAGATATTAATACCGCATTAGAAAATGCAGGGCGATTAGAGGTTTATGGTCTAGAAAAAAACGTAAGTATATTGGCTACGATTTCTGGAGCAGGTCCTATGATTGGGTTTCTTGGTACAGTAATTGGAATGATTTTAGCAATATTTGAATTAGCAAATGCAGGAGGAACCATTCAAATGGATGTGTTAGCTAGCGGACTTTATACCGCTATGACAACTACTGTAGCTGGTTTAATTGTTGGTATTGTTGCTTTTATGGCTTATAATCATTTGGTTGTAAAAACAGATAAGGTGGTATATCAAATGGAAGCAAATTCACTAGAATTTTTAGATCACTTAAACGAACCATCTTAGTATGAATATTAGAGGAAGGAATAAAGTATCACCAGAATTCAATATGTCTTCAATGACAGATATTGTATTTCTGTTACTTATCTTTTTTATGATAGCTTCTACTTTGGTTTCTACAAATGCTATAGATATTTTATTGCCTAAAGCAAGTGGTAAAACTGAGAATAAGAAATCTGTAGCGGTAAGTATAAAGAAAGATTTAACCTATTATATTGATCAAAAAAGGGTAGGCGAAAGTGTTTTAGAAAACGAATTAATGGCAGCGCTTTCGTCAGAAGAAAAACCAACTATTGTTTTAAGGGCCGAAAAATCGGTGCCTGTAGAAAATGTGGTTAAGGTTATGGATATAGCTAACAGGAATAAATTTAAAGTGATTTTAGCGGTAAAGCCTAATTAATGAAGTATTTAGAAACCAAACACGAAAAGAATTCGGCAAAAATAACGGCATTAATTACTGTTATTTTGTTGTTATTATTGTTTGTGGTTGGTGCACCGTATATGGATCCTCCAGAAGAATATGGTGTTGCAGTAAATTTTGGGACAACAGATTTTGGTAAAGGAAATGTACAACCTAAAAAGCCAATAAAATCGGAACCAAAAGAGGTTAACGAGCCGCCTCAACCCGAAGACGTTTCTAAAGTAGAACCTACGCCTGCAAAAACATCTGAAGTTAAAGAAGAAGTTTTAACTGCCGATAATGCAGAAGAAATTGCTATAAAGAAACAAAAAGAAGCAGAAGCTAAAGCAAAAGCTATTACTGATGCTAAAGTCAAGGCTGAAGCGGCTAAAGCAAAAGCAGAGGCCGATAGAATAGCGAAAGAAAAACGCGAACAAGACGAGAAAAAGAAAAAGTTAGATGCTTTAATAGGTGGTGTTAGTAAATCTGAAGGAACAGATACAGGAAGTGAAGGTAATGACAATAAGGCTGGAGATAAAGGACAATTAGATGGTGATCCTTATGCACCAAGTTATTTTGGAGGACAAGGAACTGGAAATGGTGGTGTGGGTTATGGTTTAAATGGCAGAGGTAGAGCTACCTATAAAACGCTTAAACAAGATTGTAATGAATCTGGAATGGTGATTGTTAAAATTATTGTTAACCGAAGTGGTAATGTTATTTCGGCAGAACCAGGACAACGAGGAACAACTAATACAGCTCCTTGCTTATTAGAGCCAGCAAAGAAAATAGCTTTATCTCATAAATGGCCAGCAGACTCTAAAGCGCCAGCAAACCAAATTGGTTTTGTAAAAGTAAACTTCAAATTGGGTCAATAATCATGACGTATCAAGATACTCTTAATTGGTTGTTTTCGCAATTGCCAATGTATCAAAGACAAGGCAAGTCGGCATATAAAGTAGATTTAAGTAATACTGTCTTGCTAATAAATCACTTAAAGAATCCTCACAAAAACTTTAAGTCAATTCATGTTGCAGGAACTAATGGAAAAGGTTCAACCAGCCATATGTTAGCTTCTGTTATGCAGGAAGCAGGTTATAAAGTAGGATTGTATACTTCACCGCATTTAAAAGACTTTAGAGAGCGTATAAAGATTAATGGAGAGGAAATAAGTAAACAATTTGTAATAGGTTTTATAAAGCGTAATAAAGCTTTTTTTGAAGCAAATCAGTTGTCGTTTTTTGAAATGACAGTTGGTATGGCTTTCGATTATTTTTCTAAGCAGAAAGTAGATATTGCAATTGTTGAAGTTGGATTAGGTGGTCGTTTAGATTCTACAAATATAATTACTCCAGAAGTTTCTGTTATTACTAATATTGGCTTAGATCATACCCAATTTTTAGGGAATACACTAGAAGCTATTGCTTTTGAAAAGGGAGGTATTATAAAACCATCTGTCCCAGTAGTAATTGGGGAAACTCAAAAGGAAACAAAAACTGTTTTTAAAGATTTGGCTAAAACAAATAATGCTGAAATTGTGTTTGCTGATAAAAATATTTCAGAAGTTTATAAATCTGATTTAATAGGAAGCTATCAAGCTAAAAATATTAAGACAGTTATTCAAACAGTTAAAAAGCTTCAGGAAAAAGGGTGTGACATAAGTCAAAAACATTTAGAAACAGGTTTACTTCAGGTTGTAAAGAATACGGGCTTATTAGGTAGATGGCAAGTTTTAAATAATGCGCCTAAAGTAGTTTGTGATACAGGACATAATAGAGAAGGGCTAATTCATGTGATGAATCAGTTGTCAAAAGAGACTTTTGAGACTTTACATATTGTTTTTGGAGTCGTAAATGATAAGGATTTAACCTCTATTATTGATTTATTGCCTAAAAAAGCAATTTATTATTTTTGCAAACCAAATATTTTTCGAGGATTAGATGCTAATGAATTGAAAACTGTTTTAAACGGATTTGGGTTAAAAGGTAAGGCTTATAATTCTGTAAATGAAGCTTATAAAATGGCTTTAAAAAATGCGAAAATAAATGATTTTGTTTTTGTTGGAGGTAGCACATTTGTTGTGGCAGAAATAATTTGAAAATTTTATTGAAAAAGTTTTTGCAGATTCAAAATCTAGCTTATATTTGCACCTCCTAATAAAAAGGGCGCGTAGCTCAGTTGGTTCAGAGCACTTGGTTTACACCCAAGGGGTCAGGGGTTCGAATCCCTTCGCGCCCACAAAAAAATCCTAAAGTTTTACTTTAGGATTTTTTTATGCCTTCTTTTTAATTAGTTATTTTTTTCTTTTTTTGTGTTTGCTTATATGTTTTTTATATTTTTATAAAAAAGAAAGTATGACTAAGCATATAAAGGATGTTTATAAAAAGATATTTAAGTCTTACGATACTCCTTCATTAGAGAAGCATATTGAAAAATTTATTGAGTTAGATACTTTCTTACCCTATAGTTCAACCTTTTTCTGTGTTACTAATACTCAAGATTTATCATTTGAGTTTATTAGTAAAAATATGCAATCTTGCCTAGGTATAGATAAAAGTCTATTTGAGAAAAAAGGCATGCGTTATTTTTGGAGTAGAATACATCCAGATGATTTAGAAACATGGCTTTTGGCATTAAATGAACTTATGACTTTTACATTAAAAGAGATGCCTGTGGAAGATAGAAGCAGAATGAGTTATACTTGGAATTATCGTTTTAAGAATGCTAATGATGAGTATGTAAATATTGTACAAAATACGACACCGTTAGAGTTTGATGGTGAAAGTAAGCCTATAATAGGTTTGGCTCATTATACAGTGCTGTCTAAAGAAATTAAATTGCAAGTTTGTGCATCTGCTAAGGTGCTAAATAAAAATAATGAATACGAAACAGTTTATTTTAATAACTTTTCTCAAAGACTTTTATCTGAAGGAATAAGTAATAGAGAACGTGATGTGATTAGGTTACTTATTTTGAATTATTCTAGTAAGGAAATAGGTTTGAAATTAAATATTAGCTCTAATACTGTAGATACGCATCGTAGAAATATCCTAAAAAAATTGAATATATCTTCAACAGGAGAGCTTGTAGGAATGTTGAAAATGAATAGAAACATGATATAGTATTGGGTTTTTATTACAATATTACGGTTTGCCGAGATAAAGTTTTCTTTTAGCGAAGTAGGAGCTTTTGTAGTGCAAATTACTCAAATTGAGTATTGTTATCACTAATTAAGAATTATACCTTGCGCTTGCTATTAATTAGTTCTTAGGGAGAACGTCATTTAAAAAGTGCCTATGTGTTATTTAAAAAAAGCATGGGTACTTTTTTATTGAGATCTAAATCTCTTTAAAGCGATAAGTGTATACAATGAAATATAATATAGCTAAAGGACAAAAAAAAGGAACCATAGTCTTTATTCATGGCAATTCGTCTTCTTCTAAAGTATATAAAGATATTATGGTGTGCCCGGAAATTGAATGTTCTAAAATTAGTTTAGACTTACCAGGACATGGATCTAATTTAGAAGGTTATATACATGATGAAGATTTCTCCTTAATAAATTATCGTAATAAATTGATAGCCTTTATAAATGCTATTGATGATGATGTGTTGTTAGTTGGTAATTCACTTGGAGGACATTTAGCTATTGAAATTTCTAAAGATATAAAACGATTAAAAGGATTGGTTGTTTTTGGAACACCACCTGTTAAAAAGCCAATTAATTTAGAAGAAGCATTTTTGCCTGTAGCAGCATTACAAACTTACCTTACCGAAAATCCAACAGAAGAAGATATTCAATCGGCTATGGAAGTTGCTGTGTATGATGTAAAATATGCTAATAGTTTAAAGGAAGATTTTAAAAAGTCGAACCCTAAGGTGCGGAAAGCTGTTTTTAAAGCCGTTTCAGAAAATAAATTTTTAGATCAATTTGAGATGTTTGTTAACCTTGGAATACCCAAGTTTATTATAGCAGGTTCGCACGATCCTAGTGTGAATCCAGAATATTTAAAAATGGTTTCAGAAGCTTGTAATGGTAATTGTGAGCTTATTCATTTTGAAAATTGCGGACATTATTCAAGTTTAGAAAATCCAAAGGAATTTGCCGAAACAATAAACGTAGTCGCAAATAAAGTTTTTAAATAATACCTTCTCTAATACATTTAGCAATAAGTTCGGAGGTATTCTTACAATTGGTTTTTTGTAAAATATTGCGTTTGTGCGTATTTATAGTATGAGATGAAACATTTAGGTTCTTAGCTATTTCAGAACTGTTTTTTCCTTTAGCAATTTCATTAAGTATTTCTTTTTCTCGCTTTGTGAAAATTGAATTTAAATTCTCTAAAATATTATACGTGTCATTTTTTTCATCGTAATAATAATTGGGACATTTATATCCAATAAAAGATACTTTATTATCATTTATAATATTAAAGTGTGTTACATCTGTATGAATTCCAATTACTTGCTGAACTTTACCGTCTTTAGAAACACTTATTGCTTTGGCTTGATGCAGTAATGTTTTTTCTGTATTGTCTGCAAGTAGCATTCTAATAAGGTAAACAGTTTTGTATTTTGTAATGTCTTTTATCGGTATTTTTTCTAACTTAAAAATAATGGCAGCTTGTTCTTTTCTGTGGAGATCTGCTACATCTTCTGGATGTAGTAAAGAGAAGTATTTTTCTAGTGAAAATTCTTCTGGATTAATGCCTAAAACTTTTTTCACCCCTTCGCTTACAAATTCCATTTTGTAAGTAACAAAGTTTATTATGTAGTAATAAAAATCGCCTAGAGAAAATAAGGAGGATATTTGGTCTACAAGATGCAAGTCAGGCTCTTTTAGGTCAGGCTTAGATATTTTATTTTTTGTTTCCCAAACTTCAAAAACTTTTTTCACATCTGGCTTTCTCATAATTTTTCTTTGGGTGTATTATATTCTGTTATTTTAATTAAATAATACCTTCTCTAATACAGGTAGTAATTAACTCAGCTGTATTTTTACAGTGTGATTTTCTTAAAATATTTTTTTTGTGAGTATTAATTGTATGTGGAGAAACATGAAACGTTTTTGCAATCTCACTAAAGGTATTTCCTTTAGCTATTTCTTCTAGTATTTGTTTTTCTCGTTTCGTAAATATAGTTTTAAAATTATTTTCAATTAGTTTAAGGTTGTTTGCTGTTTCAATAGAATAAAAAGAAGGTCGTTCGTTGCTAATTAAAGAGATTTTATGATCAATTTTTGGGTTTAAATGTGTAATGTCTGTGTGTATGGATAGTACTTGAAATAGTTTGCCATCGTCTGATACTGTTAAAGCCTTAGCTTGATGTAATATAGTTTTGTAGTTGCCAGAAGTATCCTTTAATCGCATTAAATAGACTGTTTTATATTTCGTAATATCTTCTTTTGGGATTCTGTTTAACTTAAAATCGAATGTGGTAGCCTCTTTTTGGTGTATTTTTTCGAGATCTTTGGGATGTAAAATTTTTAGAAATTTTTCTAATGAATAATCATTAGGTTCTATTCCTAAAACCGTTTTAGTGCCCTCACTAGCATAATCTATATGGCGTGTTTCAAAATTCATTATAAAATAATAAAATGTTCCAGCAGAAAATAACAAAGCAATTTGGTCTATAATGTCAATAACATCTTTTTTTTCAATAGGCTTGAGAATTGTGTTTTTAGTTTCCCAAACTTTTAGTAGTTTGTTAATATGTTTATGATTCAAATGGGTATTCATGTTTTATTTAAATAACGCCTTCTCTAATACAGGTAGTAATTAACTCAGCTGTATTTTTACAATGGGATTTTCTTAAAATATTTTTTTTATGACTATTAACTGTTTGTGTCGAGATAAATAATAGCAAAGCTATGTCTTTTGTTTGCTTTCCTTGAGCTACTAAATGAATGATTTCTTTTTCGCGATTGGTAAACAAGTTTTTAAAACTGTTTTCTGCTAAACTAAAATTTTTACCAGTTTCTAAGGAATAGTACGATGGGCATTCGTTACTTATAAACGATATTTTGTGGTCTATACTGGGGTTTAAGTTTGTAATATCGGTATGAATAGATAATACTTGAAACACCTTACCGTCATTAGATATGTTTAATGCTTTTGCTTGGTGCAATATGGTTTTGTAGTTGCCAGATGCATCTTTTAGTCGCATTAAGTAAACGGTTTTGTATTTCGTAATATCTTCTTTAGGAATTTTATTAAGTTTAAAGTTTAACGAAGTTGTTTCTTTTTCATGCATTTTCTCTAAATCTTCTGGATGCATTAAGCTAAATATTTTTTCTAATGTAAGTGCTTCGGGGTTAATTCCTAAAACTGTTTTTGTGCCTTCGCTCACATATTCTATAGACATGGTTTCAAAATTCATTATTAAATAATAAAAAGAGTCGGCAGCAAATATGGAAGCGATATGATCTATAATATTAATAATATCCTGTTTTTCAACAGGTTTTAAAATTAAGTTTTTAGTTTTCCAAACTTTTAATAGTTTGTTAATACTTTCTTTTTTCATTCAGTATAATTTAGAGAATGCATTCAATTAAGCATTTAGCAACAAGTTCTGGCGTGTTTTTACAACCGGTTTTTTTGAAAATATTTTTTTTATGAGTATTTACTGTGTGTTTAGAAATAGACAAAGATTCAGCAATATCCTCAGTACTTTCGCCTTGTGTAAGTTTACTAACAATTTCTTTTTCTCGTTTAGTTAGTATTATCTTTAAATCATGTTTTATTAAATGAAAGTCACTTCTTGTTTCCAAATTATAATAAGAAGGAAGCGTGTTACTAATAAAAGAAATTTGATGATTAAACGGAATTTTTAAATAGGTAACATCGGTATGAATACCAATAAGTTGTTGCACTTTACCATCATCAGATATATTTAAAGCTTTTGTTTGGTGTAATATAGTTTTATAGCTACCATCGTTATGTTGTAACCGCATTAAATACACAACTTTGTATAGAGGGATGTCTTCTGTTTTAATGTTTTTTAGTAAAAAATTGCTAGCTACTTGTTCTTTTTCGTGCATTCTAGCCAGATCGTCTGGATGCATAACCTTAAATAAGGTGTCTAAGGAGAAGTTATTTGATTGAATACCTAAAACATTACGAATGCCATCATGCACAAATTCCATTTCCAGGTTTTCGAAGTTTAAAATATAATAATAGTAATTGCCAATGGTAAATAATGAAGCAATTTGGTCTATCATATCTAAATATAGCTCCTTTTTCACAGGTTGTAGAATCTTATTGTTAGATTCCCAAACATTTAAAATTTTAGAGATGTTTTCGTCTTTCATTATTTGTGCTGATAGCAATTGAATTTCAAGTTAAAAAAAATAAGATATAAATTCAACTAAATGTATCAGTTTTATACTATTAATTTAAAAAGTATTTAAGATTTGATTTAATAGCAATGATTAATGAGAGATTTAATTTAATCAATAATCGATTTAATTATTTAATAAACTAGAATCTCCTTTTTTGTTTTTATCAATAAACGGTTCAATTTGTAAGTTGAAATGAAAAAAAATACCTAAAAATGGGTATTGTATGTTTAATTGAAGTAATGCAACTTGCTATTGCTATTAATTAGTTCTTTAGGGAGAACGTCAAAACAAGTGTCCATGCATCAATAAAAAATAGCATGGGCACTTTTTTTATGAAAAGTCCTATTACTAATATAGTTCTCAAGTCTGTTTTTTCAAAATAATTTTTTATTAACCAAAACCAACCAATTTTGAAATATTTTTACTCTCGAATTATCATTTTATTATTACTGTTATGCTCTCTAAGTCTAACTGCCCAAATTTCTTTTGTTGAAGATACTACGGTGCCTTTTGATGATGTTACATTAGGTGATATAGCCTTTGCCGATGTTGATAACGATGGCGATCAAGATGTTCTTTTTACAGGTCTCAATGGTGGCTCGACAGTAATAGCAAAACTTTATTTAAATGATGGTACTGGGAATTTTTCAGAAGTGATGGGGACTCCCTTTATTGGAGTTTTTATGAGTTCAATCTCTTTTGCTGATATTGATAATGATGGCGATCAAGATGTAGTAATTACTGGAAAATTGTTTTCTAACTTTGCTTCTACTGAATTGTATACAAATGATGGGGCTGGAAATTTTACGCTGGTTATTGGCGACCCTTTCGAAGATGTGCAATTTGGTAGGAGTGCATTTGCTGATGTTGATAATGATAATGATTTAGATCTTATAATTACTGGTAGTAGTGATTTAGCTGCTATTAATAATCTATATATAAACGATGGTTCTGGGGTTTTTACGTTATCAGTACAGCCGTTTATAGCTGTTGGAGGATATAGTGATGTTGCCTTTGCGGATATTGATGGTGATAACGATTTAGATGTACTAATGTCAGGACAGGGTAGTACTATTGGGGAAACGTATTTATATATAAATGATGGTTCTGGTAATTACACGTTAGTTCCTGGAACGCCTTTTATAGGTGTGCAAAATGCAGCTATTGGTTTTGCTGATATTGATAATGATGGTGATCAAGATGTCCTAATAACTGGATCTCCAGGGAGTACTCGTAGGTCATATTTGTACGAAAATGATGGTTTTGGTAATTTTATTTTAGCCGCAAATCAACCTCTTACAGGTGTTAGTGCTGGAGATGTTGAATTTGCAGACGTAAATGCAGATGGGAACATAGATTTAATGATTACCGGTGCTGGAGGGGGTGCCATATTGTATTCAAATGATTGTTATGGTAATTTTGCTGAAGTTACTGGCATGCCATTTGCGGCAGTATCAAATAGTGCTATTGCTTTTGCTGATGTCGATGGCGATGGCGATTTAGATTTACTAACAACAGGTGCTGGAGGTGGTACTTCTTTATATATCAACGAATCATTACCAGAAACAAGTACCGTTGGTGCTTTTATCACCACATGGGAAACCACAACAGCCAATGAGTCTATTACCATACCAACAACAGGAGTTGGTTATAATTATAATGTAGATTGGGGAGATGGGAATACTACAACCGGAGCAACTGGAGATGCAAGTCATATTTATACCAGTGTAGGTACGTATCAAGTTACCATTACTGGTACATTTCCAAGAATATATTTTAATGGCTCTACCTCTGCTTCTAAAATTAAGTCTATTGATCAATGGGGCTGTAATCCTTGGGAATCTATGAGAGATGCTTTTAAAGGTTGTGCTAATGTAATTGTAAATGCAACTGATATCCCTAATCTCAATAATGTTACATCCATGCGTGAAATGTTTTCGGGTGCAACTTCTTTAGGTGGTGGTACAGGAAATTGGGATTGGAGCACAGGAAATGTCACAACGATGGAATCTTTATTTTTTGAGGCAACTAATTTTAATAAAGACATAAGTACCTGGGATATGAGTAGTGTTACAACTACAAATACCATGTTTTGCAATGCTTCAACATTTAATCAAAATATTGGGAATTGGGATGTTTCCAACGTGTTACTAATGAGTGGAATGTTTTGCAATGCTTCAACATTTAATCAAAATATTGACAATTGGAATGTAAGTAATGTAACAAGGATGAACACAATGTTTAAAGGCGCTTCGAGTTTTAATGGAGTTATAGGTGGTTGGGATACAGGAAATGTTACCGATATGATATCCATGTTTGGTGATGCAACTGCTTTTAATCAAGATATTGGTGCTTGGAATACTATTAATGTTACATCAATGAACAGCATGTTTTTAAGAGCAACCGCTTTTAATCAAAATATTGGTAATTGGAATGTTTCTAATGTATTATACACAAGTGGTATGTTTCAAGGTGCTACAGTGTTTAACCAAGATATTGGTGCTTGGAATACTAGCAGTGTTACAGCTATGACAGGTATGTTTAATGGAGCTTCTGCTTTTAACCAAGACATCGGCAATTGGGATACCAGCAATGTATGGACTTTTACGCTTATGTTTATGGATGCCGTTTCTTTCGATCAAGATTTAGGGAATTGGAATGTGTCTAGTCTTAATACTGCCAATAGTATGTTTACTCGTGTTACGCTTTCAACTCCA